>CAYTZI010000040.1:0-15334 GCA_964442335.1 uncultured Dehalococcoidaceae bacterium
TACGCCGTCTTCCTTGCCGAGGACATATTCCTCGACCTTGTCCATGCCGACGGCGTGGGTCTTTACGTAGTCTTTCTTGTAGGTACCTTCGGTGACCCACATATAGATAATCGCCAGTTGCAGGGCGGCGTCGGTGTTGGGCAGCACCGGTATCCATTTATCGGCGTGGACGGCCGCCCCGTAGTTGAGGTCGGGGCAGATGTAGACCTGCTTTATCCCCGCCTCCGTCCAGAAGTAGCACAGCCGGGTGGCGCACTGCCCGGTGAACCCCCAGGGGGTGGTCTCCGGGTCGCCGCCCCAGAACAGGACCATGTCGCAGTTTTCCGTCATGTCCTTAACGATGTTGTTGGCCGGGTCCATCATCCCCTGGATTCCCTGCCCCCAGACATGCTTTGAGCCCCAGTACCAGCCCTCCCAGCTGTCCGGGTTCCTTACCTGCTGGGTGAAACCGCCCATCATCTCGAAAAGTCTGCCCGAATGGCCGTGGGGCGTGTTAATGGTCTTGCACTCGCCGTGGCCGTCGCCCTGCACCAGTATTGCCAGCGGACCGTATTTTTTATGGACCCTCTTGACCTCGCTGGCTAATATCGTGGAGGCTTCTTCCCACGTTATCCTTTTGTACTTGCTCTTGCCGCGGTTCTGCGGGTTCCTCTCTCCGTCGGGGTCCCAGTCGACCCTCTTTAGCGGGTACTTTATGCGGTTGGGAGAGAAGGTGCGTTTCTTGTAAGCGAGGGAGAAGGGGGAGGGGACGGACTTAAAGAGAGGACGGTATTCCTTGCCGTTGCGGGTGATTTTCCAGGGCCGGAACTGCTCCCGCTTGTATTTCCAGTCGTAGTGGAACGGCCTGATTCTTACCACTTTGCCGTCTTTCACATCGACGGCACATTCGCCGCCACCGCCCAGCAGGCCGCCCAGCGCCAGCGCTTTGATTACCGTTTTATCCGGCTTAACATCAACTTTTTTGCCTTCTGCTTGAGCCATGTCAGTCACTCTCCTTACATGATTGCGCGCGGGTATTGGTTACTTGTTTGCGTACGTAAACAGTGGTTGGCGGGTAAAAAAATATGGAAATTGCGCTGAAAACAGAAATTTTTTACACAAGCCAATACAAATTTACAATAGCCACATTCCCGTTGTCAAGTCAGGACCGCCGCGGCCGTCTTTAAAGATAATATCGGGCGCGACCGCCGAAACAGGGCGCCTTGTGACGTTTTTGGTAAGACTCCGGGCATTATTGTGATTTTTCATTGATGTTATCTTCCTAGACTTGAATTGCGTAGTTTATACGGAGTACTAATGACCGGCAGATTGATAAAAAGGCACAGTTCGTTCACTGAAGGCAGACAGCTCGGGAACGCCAGATATCCCGTTGCGATGTCCGGATACGACCGTGTCTGGACCAGGTACTGCGGCTTCCTCGACCTCGATATACAGCAGTTCATGGCTATCCAGGAGTCGCTCCTGCTTCAGCAGCTTGAGAAGGTTGTCCATTCCTCGCTGGGGAGAAAGCTCATAGGGGACAGGATTCCCGCTTCTGTGGAAGAGTTCCGCCGGCAGGTCCGCCTTACCGACTATAAGGACTATCTCCCCGAGCTCGATTACGCTAATGGAGCTGTCCTGCCCCAGAAGCCCTACGTCTGGGCGGATACCCTGGGCCGTGCCGGTTCCTGCCGTCACGTTCCTGTCACGCTGGAAGCCTATAACCGGGCCCTGGATAACCTGATGGCGGTATTCATCCTGGCGTGTTCCCGCCAGAGGGGCCACAGCACGCTGGCAAAAGGCGACCGCGTCCTGTATAACGTTGCCCCTCCCCCCTATTTCCCCGGCATACTGGCTTCCGGCGCGAGCGAGGTCTTCAATATGCGGCCGGTCATGCCGCCGGACGTCCACGACGGCCTGGACTTGCGTGAAAAAATAGCCCGGAGCTACGATATGTCTCTCCGGAACGGCGTCGATATAATTATCGGTACGACCGGCGTCCTGGTAAAGACTGGCGATGAGTTTAGCCGGATGTCCAACCGGTGCGGCCTTTTACGGCACCTGGTTCACCCCGGCAAGTTTTTAAGAGTATCGCGGGCGATGCTGCGCGCCAGGATGGAGCACCGCCGCATGCTTCCCGGCGACCTCTTTCCCGTGAAGGCCCTTATCGGCTGGGGGACTGACACCGGCACCTATCGCGGCTTGGTCCACAAGTACTGGGCGGTTTACCCCTATGAGTTTCACGGCTGCACGGAGGCCGGCATCATCGCCCTGCAGAGCTGGACCCGCCGCGGCATGACTTTTATACCCCACGCCGGATTTTTCGAGTTCATCCCGGAGTCCGAGAACCTGGCGAACCGGAAAGACGATTATCACGAGCCACGCACCGTCCTTCTTTCCGGGGTCACGCCCGGCGAGCGTTATGAGCTCGTCATCACCAGTTTCTACGGTATGCCGTTCATCCGCTACCGGCTGGGGCACCTCGTCCGCATTACCGCTCTTGAGGACACCGAGGCGGGGATTTATCTGCCGCAGATAGTCTACGAAGGCAGGACGGACGACCTCATTGATATCGCCGGCTTTACCCGCGTGAGCGAAAAAAAGGTGACGGAGGCCCTTGCCGGCGCCGGTATCCACTTCGAGGGATGGACCATCCGGAAGGAAATCAGGGAAGGCAAACCGGCGCTTCATCTCTATATCGAGTTTGGCGACGGCGCCGGGGAGACAGACCTCGCTCCGCTGCTTCACAGCGCGCTGATGAAAGCCGACCCCGGCTATCATGACCTCGCGGCGATGATGGAAATTACGCCCCTCCACGTCACCGTGCTCCGTTCCGGCACTTTCCAGAGCTATTATCGTGCTAGGGAGCAGAGCGGCGCGTCGCCGGCACTGTGCCGGCCGCCCCGGATGAACCCGACTGATGATGTTATCGCTGCTTTACTGGGTCCGGAGGAAATTTCCATGGTTCCCCTTACTCGCTGAGCGGCAGATTTCGGATATCCCGCCGTTTATTCGGAGAGCTAATTTGAAAAATTATTTGTCCAGGCCAAATCTACAGGAAATGAAAGTGATGCTGCGTAAGGCGCTGACGTTTTCCCTGGCGGGTCTGCTTATTATCTGCGCTTTCGGAAGCGCCGTCTATCTGTTCAGCCTCCTGTTCAGTGATTTCCTCAGCCCCCTTTCGGTTACCGCTACCATGCTGGCTATATTTTGCGCCGCGCTGATATTCCAGCCGGTTGTTTACCGTTTGCAGAATATCGTGGACAGGTGGTTCTTCCGGGAACGGTTCGACCATATTCAGGCTCTAAAGCGGTTCACTCCGGATAAGAAAACCAGCCTCGACCTCGGGCAGCTCTCTTCCTCGCTGGTGACTGCCGTCGCCCGCGGTATGCAGAACCTGGGCGCGTATCTCCTCCTCCCTTCCCCGGCCACCGGTAACTATACGGCCCGCGCTGCTTCCGGCCAGAAGAGCCGCGGCCGCCTCTACTTCGCAGCCGCCAGCCCTCTCGTTGCCGCCGTGAATAACCGGGACGCTGTTATTGACATGGATTCTATTTCCTCCTGCGTTGAACTCCCTTCCGCAGAATGGCAGCTCCTGTTCAACAACAGGATAGAGCTCCTGGTGCCGGTAAAAAACAACGGGCATCTCGCTGGCATGCTGCTTATCGGCCGCAAAATCACCCGTGAACCGTATTCCGGTGAAGAGAAGCGTCTCTTACTGAAGGTCACCTCGGACGTCGCCGCCGCCATCGATAACGCCAACCTCTATGAAAATGTCAGGCGTAAACAGTCCGAGCTGGAGAAGGCCATGGACGGTGTCGTCCACGCCATGTCGCTGATCGTTGAGAGCCGCGACCCGTATACCGCCGGTCACCAGCGCCGGGTCGCCGGACTGGCCCGTGCCATCGCCGAAAAGATGGGCCTTTCGGAGTGGCAGGCAATGGGGATTCACATCGCCGGCCTCCTCCACGATGTCGGCAAAGTGGCCATCCCGCCAGAGATTCTCAGCAAGCCGGGTAAAATTTCCCCCTATGAGTACGATATTCTCAAGAACCACAGCCAGATAGGCTATGAGATACTCCAGAAAATAGATTTTCCCTGGCCGGTGACTGTTGCTGTCCTTCAGCACCATGAACGTATGAACGGCTCCGGATATCCCGCCGGAGCGTTCGGAGAAGAAATCATCCTTGAAGCCAGGATTCTGGGTGTGGCGGATGTCGTTGAAGCTATGTCTTCCCACCGCCCTTACCGCCCCGCCCTGGGGCTTGGCTGTGCTCTGGAAGAAATATCCAGGAACCGGGGCATTCTCTACGACCCCCGGGTGGTGGACGCCTGCCTTGCCCTGCTGGAGAACAACGGCCCCCTCTTCGATGAAATCATGGCGGCCGCTGCCCAGTCCATGCCGGTGCTCTCGAACCCGCGGCCAAAAACTAGAGCCACCTATTCAATCGGTTGAGAAGGCTCGCCGGCCCGTCAGCGCAGAGGATTTTCCCTCGAAGCTGGGGTAAACCACCAGCCCTAATACAAAGCTTTTGCTGTTGACTAATCTCTTTCGGCGTGATATATACCTAATTGATGATTTGTTTTTGTGGTATAATTAAGATGAGAAGCCGAAAGTGGCTTTATCATAAGTCACGGGTGCCGTTATGAAATCGAACTGGAAACGCAATAGCTTAATATACATCATCATACTCCTCGCCGCCATCCTGCTTTTCTCTTTCCTCATACCGGGCTCAAATGAGCCCGAAGAGGTACCGCTCGGCCAGGTGATTACCATGTCACAGAACGGCGAGATAACCAACATCGTCATCGACCAGGATGAAATGACCGTCACCACCACGGACGGCAAAGAGATAAAAACGGCCATCGGCAACCTTACCATCGTCGACCTCACAGAACTCGGGCTGGTCCTTCCCGGCGGCCAGTATGATATCAAGGCCTCGGGCGGCATTAACTGGGGCAGCCTGCTGATTAACTTCCTGCCGCTCCTCATCTTCGGCCTGCTCCTCCTCTTCCTTTTCCGCCAGGCCCGCGGCGCCAATAACCAGGCGATGAGCTTCGGCCGGAGCCGGGCGCGCCTTTTTCCCGCCAACCGCACCACCGTTACCTTCGCCGACGTGGCCGGGGCGGAGGAAGCCAAGCAGGATATGCAGGAAGTTGTGGACTTCCTTAAAGCCAAGGAAAAGTTCCAGACGCTCGGCGCCCGTATCCCCAAGGGCGTGCTGCTCGTCGGTCCTCCCGGTACGGGCAAGACTCTCCTGGCGCGTGCCGTCGCCGGCGAGGCTGATGTCCCCTTCTTCTCTATCAGCGGCAGTGAGTTCGTCGAGATGTTTGTCGGCGTGGGCGCTTCCCGCGTGCGCGACCTCTTTGACCAGGCCAAGCGCAACACCCCCTGTATCGTTTTTATAGATGAGATTGACGCCGTCGGCCGCCAGCGCGGCGCCGGTCTGGGCGGCAGCCACGACGAGCGCGAGCAGACGCTTAACCAGATTCTCGTGGAGATGGACGGCTTCGATACCAATACCAACGTTATCGTTATCGCCGCCACCAACCGACCCGATATTCTCGACCCCGCCCTGCTCCGCCCCGGCCGCTTCGACCGCCGCGTGGTGCTGGACCTCCCGGACATCAGCGGCCGACTGGCTATACTGAAGGTGCATACCAACGGTAAACCTCTGGACAAGGATGTCGACCTCGAGTCGCTGGCTAAAAGCACCGTTGGGTTCTCCGGCGCTGACCTCGCTAACGTGGTCAATGAGGCCGCCATTCTGGCGGCGCGCCGCAATAAGAAATCTATCGGCGATAATGAGTTCGAGGAGTCGATTGACCGGGTGATTGCCGGACCGGAGCGCAAGAGCCGCAAGATCAGCCCCCGGGAAAAAGAGGTCATCGCCTATCACGAGGCCGGGCATGCCCTGGTCGCCCGCATGCTGCCGGATGCCGACCCCGTTCATAAAATTTCGATTGTCGCCCGCGGCATGTCGCTGGGGCATACCAAGCAGCTCCCCGCTGAGGACCGCTATCTGCTGACGCGCAACCAGGCGCGGGCGATGATATGCGGTCTGCTCGCCGGCAACGCTGCCGAGGAGTTGATTTTCGGTGAAATCAGCAGCGGCGCCGCCGATGATATCAAGCGGGCTACCGCCTGGGCGCGCCGCATGGTGACCGACCTCGGTATGAGCCCCACGCTAGGTCCGCGCACCTTCGGCGATAAACAGGAGCTGGTGTTCCTCGGCCGTGAAATCTCCGAGCAGAAGGACTACGGCGATAAAGTCGCCGATGCTATTGATAAGGAAATCAATCAGGTTATCTGGGATGCCCACGATACCGCCCGGCAGATCCTTACCGAGAACCGGCCCAAGCTGGAGCAGCTCGCCCAGAAGCTGATTACCCAGGAGACTCTCGAAGGTGAGGAGCTGGAAAGGGTCTTCGGCGAAATCGGTGCGGCGGAACACAAACATCGGCCCAGGAAGACTACCATTCCCGAGCCGGTCAAGCCCGTGGCGGAGGAAGAACCTTTGCTCCAGCCCAAGAAGGTTCCCGGCGTGCCCCGCCTTGTCCCCAAGCAGACCCCGGCGGCTGACTGAGCTTCATGATACCGTTGGTTTCGGGTTTCGGAATTCGTATTTCGGATTTCGCTGTTCGTCTTTCGTATGATTGCTGTTACTGATAAGCCACTTTCCCCCGAGCGGGTGGTCGACCTCGTTAAGACCCCCGGCAGCGGCTGCGTGGCGGCCTACGTCGGCCTGATTCGCGATAGCTCTCATGGTAAAAAAGTGCTTTCGGTCGAATACTCGGATTCTGACGGCAAAGCGGCGGACAGGCTGAACGCAATCGCCGCCGATATTAAACAGAAATGGCCGGTTAACAGAGTCGCTATCCATCACCGCGTCGGCAGGCTTCAAGTCGGCGACATTAATCTCGTGGTGGCGGTTTCTGCGGGTCATCGCCGCGAGGCTTTCGCCGCCCTCCGCTACGCTATCGATAGCTTTAAAAAGAGACTGCCCACCGCAAAAAAAGAGACCTATACCGGCGGCGCTTCACGAAAAAATACCTTAAAACGGTAGAGACCCTCGAAAATCGTTAATACCTGTTTCGTATTTCTATACTCGTATTTCGTAATTCCCCCGCATTATCCTTTTTAATTCCCTATTATCTTTTCCCACCCTATCCGCCCTCGCTTCATTCATTTCTTACCTTACCGGTCTTGCACCCGCTCATCCTGAGCCTGTCGAAGGATTCCCTCCCTCTCCCCTTGTGGGAGAGGGACACAGGGTGAGGGCAAACACCCTTCCCCCTCTCTGCAAGCGGAGAGGGGGAATAAAAAAGGGGGAGAGGTAATTTTGAGATCTGATTTTCTTTGGTTATTGTATCTTGGTTATTGGTTTTTCTTCTTACGTTCCCTGCCTGATGATATAATCGGCTAAGTTCGTTAGCGATTCCCGGCTTTCCGCCTTCGGGAGCGATTTCAGGTTGAGGCAGGCGCGGTCCCGGTACTTCGCGGCAACTCTATAGCATTCCTCAACTATCCCCGAGTCCAGCACCATCTTTATCGCCGCCGCCACGTGTGTTTGGTCCCGGGTCTCGAAGTATTTCTGTATGGGATTATCTTCCGGGTAGCGTTCCATCAGCATCATCGCCGGCAGCGTCAGCGTCCCCTGTGTCAGGTCCGAGCCCACCGGCTTGCCCATGGCTTCCTCGGTGCTGGTGAAGTCCAGTATATCATCGACTATCTGGAAGGCTATGCCGAGGTTGTCGCCGTATTCTTTCATGATTGCCACGGATTCCTCCGGGGCTTTGCCCAGTATGGCGCCTGCCTGCGTGGACAGCGAGAACAACGATGCCGTCTTGCCGTAGATGCGGTGGAAGTAGTCATCTCTGGTCTGGCTGGGATTGTATGCCGCGCGCCACTGGGCGATTTCCCCGCTGGAGATGGTGCCGAGTGTCTGTGAAAAGAGCTTGACGACCCGCGGCGTCTGCGTGTCCGCCACGTACTCTCCCGCTTTGGCGAAAAGGTAGTCCCCCATGAGTATGGCTATCTCGTCGCCCCAGATGCTGTTTATCGTTCTCTGCCCCCGCCGCGTCGAAGCTTTATCTATGGCGTCGTCGTGCACGAGCGTGGCGGTGTGCATCAGCTCCACCGATACCGCCATCGGCAGCAGGTAGGTGAGGTCGTATTGAAATGATTTGCCGGAGAGCAGCGTCAGCGCCGGCCGCAGGCTCTTGCCCGTCTCTTTGAGGACGTGGTTCAGCTGTTCCGCCAGCCAGGCAGAGTCCACCCGGCTGATGGATTTCAAAGTGTCTCTGACCCTGGCCATGTCCTCCTGGATGGGGGCGTAAATCTGGCTAAGATCCAATGCGCTTTGTCTCCTCTTCGATGATGCTTTCGTCGAGCTTTTTAAAAAGGGGTCTGGGTTCTCTGAGCTTCTGGCCCGGCTCCAGGTCCTGCGGTTTCCACCCGTAGTCTTCTATCTTTCCCTCGTAACCCAGGTATTCGTGGACCTTCTGCGAGCTGAACGGCAGGAAGGGATAGAGCACCGTCTTTAGCTGTGCTATCACGTTGAGCGCCGTATACAGGGAGTCTGCCGCCGCCTGCCGGTCCTCTTTGATTGCTTTCCAGGGGGCTTTGTCGTCGAGGTAGCGGTTGGCTGCGTGGGCGAGCGCCATGCCGCTCTTGAGCGCGTCCTTGAATTCACATCTGCTCAGGTGTTCCCCCGCCGTTTTTATTGTGTTCTCGGCCTCGGTTGATAGCTGCCGGCTTGCCTCGTCGTAGTCGCCGTGCTCCGGCACCTTGCCGTCGTAATTTCTGTAGGTGAACGTCAGCACCCGGTTCACCAGGTTGCCCCACGCCGCCACCAGCTCGTCGTTATTTCTTCTTACGTACTCCCTCCAGGAAAAGTCGGTGTCGCTCGTCTCCGGCATGTTGATGGATAGTATGTACCGCAGCGGGTCGGGGTCGTACCGCGCCAGGTAGTCCGGCAGCCAGACCGCCCAGTTCCGGCTCTTGGATATCTTTTTTCCCTCGATGGTCAGGAACTCGTTGGCCGGCACGTCGGCGGGCAGGTTAAGCCCCCCGTATCCCATCAGCATCGCCGGCCATATTATCGTATGGAAGGGGATGTTGTCCTTGCCCAGGAAATAATAGCTTTTCGCCCCCCTGTCGTCGTCCCAGAAATCGTGCCACTTCTCTTTTTCGCCTGTCTTGCTCGCCCACTCTTTGGACGCGGACAGGTACCCTATCACCGCTTCGAACCATACGTAGATGCGCTTGCTTTCGAATCCCTCGACGGGCACGGGGATGCCCCATTCTATATCCCTGGTTATCGCCCTGTCCCTGAGTCCTTCTTTCAGGTAGCGCTGCGTGAAGCCGTAGACATTGGGCTTCCATAGCGCTTTCTTTTCCTCCGCCCACTTTTCCAGCTCCCCCTGGAAAGCGGTCAGCTTCAGGAAGAAGTGCTCTGATTCTTTGAGGACCGGGGGCATATTGCATATACGGCAATAAGCGTCTATCAGTTCCGTGGCGTTGAGCGGCTTGCCGCAGGCGTCGCACTGGTCGCCGCGGGCGCCGGGCGCTTTGCAGAAAGGGCAGATGCCTTCGACATACCGGTCCGGCAGGAAGCGTTTGCACCGGGGACAGTAAAGCTGCGGGACGATATCGCGGTACAGGTAGCCTTTTTCGAGGAGTTTCAGGAAGATTTCTTGTACCACTTCGGCATGGTTTTTGGTGCTGGTGCCGGTAAAAAGGTCGAAAGAGACGCCGATTTTCCCCCAGCAGTCGAGGAACTCCCGCTGGTAGTAATCGATTATCTCCTGCGGGCTTTTGCCCTCCTTTTCGGCTTTCAGAGTGATGGGCGTGCCGTGCTGGTCCGAGCCGGATACCATCAGTACCTCGTTCCCCTTGAGGCGGTGGTACCGCGCGAAGATGTCCGCCGGCAGGTTGGCCCCGGCAAGGTTTCCCAGGCTCAGTGAGCCGTCCGCGTAGGGCCACGCCACCCCTATGAAAATTCTCTCGCTCATATCGGTTTAGATTATCCTTTTAGCAGGTGGGGTGAGGGGAACTAGCTACTAACAACTAGTCACTAGCAACTAGAAAAACGTCAGCACCCTCTCGCCCTTTTCTTCTTTGTAGTGGGCATAGCCCTTTTTCAGGCAGCACTCGATGCAGTACCTTCTGGTTTCCCCCTCTTCGTCCTCCACCCCGTCCTTTTCATTTACCGCCAGGTAGCGGTCGGGGTAGGGGATGGGTTTGCCGCATTCATCGCATTTTATCTCGCCTAAAGATATACAGCCCCTGCGCATCTTTCCGCTCCTTATCCCGTTTTCACCCGGATTTTTTTGTTCTTAGCGTTCTTGCCCAGCTTCAGCCAGGCCTGGTACAGCTCTTTCTTCGCCAGTCCCGTTTTTGAGGCGACCACCTCTACGGCTTCTTTCGCTTTGGCCCCGCCCCTCAGTAGCTCCTCCAGTTGCTTCTCGATTTTCTCCGTCATTCGCGTTCTGCCGCCGGTCCTGCCTTCGATGACCAGGGTGAACTCTCCCCTGGGCTCTCTAAAATGCTCCAGCGCCCGGCTTACCGTGCCGCGGAATATTTCCTCGTGGAGCTTGGTCAGTTCCCGTCCTATCGCTATTCTCCTGTCGCCGAGGACGTCTAGGATATCTTTAAGGGATGCGGCCATCCGGTGCGGCGCTTCCAGGATTATAATCGTGCCCGCTTCTTCCCGTATCGATGCCAGCATCCGCCGACGGGCGACTGATTTGCTCGGCAGAAAACCGATGAACGTAAACCTGTCCGTCGGCAGACCCGATACCGCCAGCGCCGACGTTACCGCCGAGGCCCCCGGCACCGGCACGATTTTTATATTCCTCTTTGCCGCCTCGACAATCAACTCGTAGCCGGGGTCGGATATGCCGGGCATGCCCGCTTCGGAGACCAGCGCCGCGTCCGCCTCCCCGAGCTTCCCCAGTATATAGTCGAGCTTGGTGAGCTTGTTGTGCTCGTAGTAGCTGGTCACCGGCGTTTTGATGTCGTAGTGAGTGAGCAGCCGCCGCGTCTTGCGCGTGTCTTCGGCCGCGATCAGCTTTACCTCCCGTAGCACGCGCAGCGCCCGCAGCGTTATGTCCTCGAGATTTCCGATCGGGGTGGCAACGACGTATAAATTCGGCATTACCTGAATATTATAGACTGTTGCCGCTCTGACTGTCTAGCTTTGATCTGTCATTGCGGGGAGTCCGCCTGAGGCGGGCGACGCGGCAATCTCATCGGGAAAATCAAAAATGAGAACCTGACCGCTAACCGCTAACAGCTAATAGCTAATCGAACTCGGCGTTGAAAATCGCCATGAAAACGATGACTGCCAGCCCGAAGAAGACGAACGTTCCGAAGGCAAGGTTCCCCAGCACCCACAGCGTGGTCCCCGTCCCCACGTTCACGTTGGTATAGAAGAGACCGGTGCCCCCGGTCACCAGAAAGACCAGCGCTACTATGAGAAAAAATATCAGCATTTTATCGCCGTCCCATTAGGCGAACGCATTATATAAGGTGCGCCGCCGTTTGTCAAATTTAACTTTTAACGGCTCTGTTAACTTTTGTTCGTTGGTGCCAACCTCATCCCTTTCTTACCTTACCGGTCTTACACCCGCTCATCCTGAGCCTGTCGAAGGATTCCCTCCCTCTCCCTTCATGGGAGAGGGACTTAGGGTGAGGGTATCAAAATCTTTAATAAAGCGCCCATCGCTTCATCCTCTTTTATTCCTTCTAATCTTTTCCCACCCTTACCGCCCTCGCGCCATCAGTTACTTACCGTACAATATTATTCGCCGCCAGTTTCCCCCTTTGAAAAAGGGGGACTAAAGGGGGATTTAATACGACATACCCCCCTTCCCATTCTCCCCGACCTCCCTTATAATTTAACTGCGGGATATTCCACGCCAAAAGCACCTTAAAAACTGAATATTTGTTTCAAAAACAATAAAAAACAAATCAGCTTCGGTTGAAGCTATGTCCCCGGGAAAAACAATAAAACAATTATTACGAACAAATCCTTCGTAAGCGTTTTCAAAAAAATGAAAAAACAAAAACAAATCCAGAACCATATGTTATAATGATAAAAAACGTCGCAGGAAAAATGAGCGTGAACAGTAAGAACATAAAATCGGCCGGACTCGTTTACCGGCGCATCGTGGTGAAGCTGGGCACGCACCTGCTTACCGGCGGGGACGACCGGCTGGACCTCGATGTTATGACGGACCTCGTCGGGCAGATAGCCTCGCTCCACGAAAAGGGCGCTGAAATCGTTATCGTGTCCTCCGGCGCCATAGCTGCCGGCGGGCATAAGCTGGGACTGCACAAGACCATCAGGGGCATCCCTTTCAAGCAGGTGCTCGCCTCGGTGGGGCAGGGCCGCCTCATGAATACCTACGAGCGGCTTTTCGATAAGCATGACATCACCGTGGCCCAGGCGCTCCTCACCAGGGGGGATATCGCCGACCGCGCCGGGTATCTCAACGCCCGTAACACGCTGATGGCGCTGATGGAGCTGGGAGTCATCGGTATCGTTAACGAGAACGATGTCGTGTCCGTCGATGAAATCAGGGAAGCCAGGTTCGGCGATAACGATAACCTCTCGGCGATGGTCGCCAATCTGATAGACGCTGATATCCTCATGATTCTTACCGATATCGCCGGGCTCTATACCGCCGACCCGCACAGGGACCCTTCGGCGCGGCTCGTTCCGGTGGTGAGTAAAATCACCGCCGAAATCAAAAAGATGGCGGCGGACACCGTCAGCAAATCGGGGACCGGCGGTATGATAACCAAGATAGAGGCCGCGCGGGTCGCCGCCGCCAGCGGGGTGCATGTCGTCATCGCCGACGGACGGGAAAAGGACGTAATCGTCCGGCTGGCTGCCGGTGAAGCCCTCGGTACGCACTTCCTGCCCTCCGGCGACCACCTTGAGAGCCGGCGGCGCTGGATGGTCTCCGGTCTCTGTACCAGGGGCAAGCTGGTGGTTGACAGCGGCGCCGCTCTGGCGCTGAAAAAGCACAACCGCAGCCTCCTCGCCGCGGGTATTGAAAAAGCGGAGGGCAGGTTCGGGCGGGGGGACATCGTCGCTATTTATGATAAAGAGGGCGCCCAGATAGGGTGCGGCATCGCCAACTACAGCTCGAACGATATCGGCATCATAAAGGGCGCGCAGTCGGACAAAATCGCCGCCCTGCTCAGCTTCGACTACGGACCGGAGGTAGTGCACCGCAATAATCTGGCGCTACTGGAAAGAGAGGGAACAAGTGCCCACAGGCAGACTGTACAACTCCATGACTGAAGAGCTGATTGCCGGGGTCAGCTATAACTTCCAGCACGAGGAAGACCACCGGTGGTGGGGGGAGCTGATGCTCATCGAATACAGGCAGATCAAAGATGGCGGGGGTTATATCATTGAGCTGGAGGACGGCAGGAGGAGCCGCTGCGCGTTAAAGAAGCGGGTGAACCGGGCGGTGACGAGTCTGCCGCCGCGCTACGTCTACCATTTCAGCGGGAGCGGCAAGTTCGAGTATTAGAGGGCCAGGAGTCCGAAACTCGGACCGGATATAGTTGATACGGTGGTATAATATAGTAGCGAGGAAAATGAAGTGGAGTATACGGTAATCATCAGAAAAGCACCGGATGGCTACTTTATCGCGAGTTGCCCGGCCGTACCGGAAGCGCGCGCCCAGGGTGAGACCTACGATGACTGCTTGGGCAACATCAAAGAAGTGCTGGAGCTTTGTCTGGAATACCGTAAAGAGCGGGGTGAAGAAATCCCCAGAGAAATCGAAACGAAAAAGGTAACTATCGGCACATGACGCGATTACCCTCGCTTAAAGCGAGGGATGTGTTAAAGGGTCTCCAGGCGCTCGGGTTTAAAAAAGTGCGGCAGAAGGGAAGTCACGCTATATTACACCATACTGATTGCCGCCGGGCACCCCTGCCGGTACACCCTGCGAAAAATATCAGTCCTTATTTTCTTGCTGACATTCTAAAGCAGCTTGGGATTAGTGAAAGTGAATTCTTAAAGGCAGTAGGTCGGAGATAAAGTGAAAACAGTAGATAGCGCCATAGAAGAGCTCAGGGCTAAAGGCCTGGCGGCCAAAGCGGCCGCCCACAAGCTGGCTTTCACCTCGACGGATGTCAAGAACAAAGCCCTGATGAACATCGCCGAAGACCTGCTGGCGAGGAAAGATGAAATCCTGGCGGCGAATAAAAAAGACTACGAAGCCGCCAGGGCCTCCGGCCTCGGCGAAGCGCTGCTCGATAGATTGATGCTAGATGAAAAACGGCTCGCCGCGATAGCCTCGGACACGCGAGCGGTCGTCGCTTTGCCCGATTCTGTCGGTGAAATTTTCGACATGCGCACCATGACCAACGGACTGCAAATCGGGAAGAAGCGCGTTCCTATCGGGGTCATCGGCGTGATATACGAGAGCCGTCCTAACGTTACCGTGGACATCGCCTGCCTCTGCCTCAAGTCCGGCAACGCCGTGATACTTCGCGGTGGCAAAGAGACGATACACTCCAATACCGCTATCGTCGGGGTGATACAGGACGCCTGTAAAAAAGCCGGCATGCCCGAAGGCTGCGTGCAGTTCGTGGATAATACCGACCACGCTCTGGTGGACGCCATGCTCCGGATGAACGATGTTATCGACCTCCTGGTGCCGCGGGGTGGCTCGGGACTGATAAACATGGTCAGGGAGAAAGCCAGGATGGCCGTGGTCGCCGGCGGCATCGGCGTGTGCCATACCTACGTCGATAAAAGCGCCGATGTTCAGAAGGCCGTCGACATCGTCTATAACGCCAAGGTGCAGAGGCCCTCGGTCTGTAACGCTCTCGATTCCGTCCTTGTGCATAAAGATATCGCGCAAGAATATCTTCCCCGCATGGCTGCCGGGCTCAATAAAGCCGGGGTGGAGCTCCGCTGCGACGAGCGGTCGATGGCTGTTCTGAAAGCGGATAAATCTCTGAAACTCGTCCCTGCGGTGGAGGAAGACTGGGGCAAAGAGTTCCTCGCTCTCATCGCGGCGGTAAAAGTGGTGGGGTCGCTGGACGAGGCCCTGGCCCACATCGAAAAATACGGCTCGGGACACTCCGAAGCCATTATCACCGGGGACTATCAGAGCGGTATGCGCTTTTTAAATGAAGTTGATGCCGCCTGCGTCTATATCAACGCCAGCACGCGCTTCACCGACGGCGGGCAGTTCGGGCTGGGGGCGGAGGTGGGCATAAGCACGCAGAGGCTGCATGCGCGCGGCCCCATGGGACTTAAAGAGCTTACCACCTATAAATGGATTATCTACGGGAGCGGGCAGGTAAGGCCTTAGC
>CAYTZI010000041.1:0-14782 GCA_964442335.1 uncultured Dehalococcoidaceae bacterium
ACTCCCTCTCTTCTCTCCCTTGCCGATAGGGAGACGCCAATGCCCGGAACTACAGGGTGTTTGAGAGAGGGCTCCGCCCATCTCCCCTGAACTCCCCTCTCCAGCCATAAATATCTGTAACGACCTCTCAATGTCTCCGGCTGGAGAGGGTCACCCTGAAGGGATACAGGGGTGAGGTTATCATTAACTGACAAAAGCAAACAGAACCTAAGAAAAAGCAAATGCAAATAACGCCGGATTGTTATATTATAGCTAGGATGAGCGCTCTCAACCGGAGTAAAGGTTATTCTAACTGAAAATATACTAAGTCTCACCGGTTTTCAACCACGTTCCTGTATATTGAAAAAGGAAAGCCGGTGAAAAACCGGAGATACCGTTTGGTGTTTGGAGCTTTTGCTGAAACGTGAGTATATCCAGGACCATCGCCAAGAATACCCTGTTTAACTTTATCAACACCGCCGCCAGCACGGCCATCAGCTTCGTAATAAGCATACTGCTCGCCAGAGGACTGGGCGTGGAGGACTACGGCCTCTATACCTTCCTCATGTGGTTCCTTAGCCTTATCGGGCTGATAATCAACCTGGGGCTGGGAGAGATGGCGCGGAGGTTCATCGCCGAGGCCATCGGGCAGGGCAAGCCGGAGACGGCCATAGGCATCGCCAGGCTATCACTTTTCCTGCGGCTGGTGGCGACCCTGGTCCTTTCGGCGATAATCTACGTTTTGTCCGGCTACCTGACAAACGTCTTCACGGATGTTAACCAGGGGGTCTATTTCATTCTGGTGCTTCTTGTATTCCTGCCGGACTCCATAGACAACATCATAGGTTCCATCTATAACGGCTACCAGAACTACGAATACGGCGCGTACCTGGTGATGGGGACATCGCCCCTGAGGCTGGCGGGAGTAATCGCGATGCTGTCCCTGGGCTACGGCGTCGAACAAATCATCCTGGTGTCCGCCGGTATATCGTTCATCACTTTCATCTGCAATATCTTCCTGGTACGCCGCCTGATACCGCTGCGCAGCCTGTTCACCACACGGCTCGAAGCCGGGGTCAGGAAGGAGGCCCTGAAATATTCGATGGCCCTGATGGGGATACAGGGGGTCAACTACTTCATATGGTCGCAGGCCGAGGTGCTGTTCCTGGGGATTTACTGCACCATCGAGGATATCGCCTACTACAACCTGGCTTTCAAGTTACCGCGCATGGTCATCACGCTCGTGCCCTATGTATTCGGGCGGGTGCTCCTGCCGACGGTCGCGGAGCAGGTGGGCAAGGGCGACATGGACAAGGTGAGGACTATCTACGCAACGTCGGCCAGATACCTGATGATGCTGACCTTCCCCATCGTCGCAGGAGGGATAGTCCTGGCGTCTCCACTCATAGACGTCATCTACGGTTCGGAATACCAGCCGGCGATAGCGCTGATGCAGATAATCTTCATACCGTTTTCCACCATCGGGCTGACGCATGCCTCAACGAGCATTATCTTCGGGATAAACAAGCCGTCCTTCATCCTGAAGACGGGGATACCGGTTATCCTGGCGAGCATAGGGCTGTACCTGTGGGCGATACCCCGGTACGGAGTGATGGGCGCGGCGGTAGCCGGTTCCATCCCGCGTATTTCCGTTTTCTTTATCTATAACTACTATGTTTATAAAAAGATCGGGGTGCACTGGCCGATAGGCGACACCATCAGGATAATCCTTTCTTCCGGCATCATGGGGGGCGCGGTGTACGGGATATGGCGCCTGCTGGGGGATGCCCCCGCCCTGTACGTGGGGATACCGGCGGGGGTAATCATTTTCCTGGCGGCGCTGCTCGCCACGAGGTTTGTCACCCAACAGGAAATAGACATACTACGTAAAGCCGAAAGGCGCATTCCCTCTCCCGTCAGGGGTACGTATGTATCCGCCATTAACTTTATAGAGAAGTTTTCAAGAAAGGGCACATAAATCACGGTGACAGGTAAAAGGGAACCCGCAACGGGAAACGGACAGCCCACCCAGGCTTCAATAATAAAAAGGCCACGGCTGCTCCTATGGCTAATAATTTTTAAGATAGCCCGTGTATCCGTGACGTTTTTGAACAATATAATCCTAACCGGATTCAAGCGCCAAAGAGGTTATATAGTCAAGGAGATACTCGGCAGCAAGATGTACCTCGACAGGTCCGACCCCGGAATCAGCTCGCACCTGATTATAGACGGCATCAGGGAAGCCGTCAGTACCGGAATTACTAAAAGAGCGCTCAAAGAGGGCGATATCGTGGTTGATATAGGCGCGAATATAGGTTACTACGCTCTGCTTGAGTCCAGGCTGATAGGGGAAAGCGGCAGGGTATACGCTATAGAGCCTTCCCCGGCTAATATCGAGCTGCTGCGCAGGAATATCGGGCTAAACGGTTACACCAATATCGATACCTATGAGCTCGCCATCGGCGATACCAACGGTTACGCGCCGATGTACATGACGAAACAGAGCAACCTGAACACGCTGAGGGACATCGCCGGGACGGAAAAGGAAGGGTATTTCACCAGGGAGACCAGGGTCAGGGTGATGACGCTGGACGAATTTCTAAAAGACAAAAGATACCCGAGCCTGATACGCATGGATGTGGAGGGCTACGAATACCAGGTCATCAGGGGCATGAAAGACATCCTGTCCCGGAAGCTGCCCCTGACGATTTTCATCGAGTTCCACTTCCACCTGCTGAAGAAAGAGGAAACGATCGAGATATTGGAGACGCTACGGCGGGCGGGTTTCCGTATGACTGTCGCGGCGTCAGAATCACCCTTTATAGGCCAGCACCGGCACAAAATTCTGTCGAGGCTGATGCGTTCCGTGGAGCCGAAAATAGCCACGGCGCAGGGGCGAAGGCCGCTGAACCAGGAGCTCAGGCTGACTTTCGACGATATTCTGGGAAACCAGGTTATACTGAGCGGGGGGTGGGGCAGCCTGCACATATTCTTCACCAGGGACCAGCAGTAAATCAAGACCGAAAAAAGGGATATATGGGACTTTTACAGGCATTGATACTGGGTATCGTCCAGGGCGCCACCGAGTTCCTGCCCATCAGCAGCTCCGGCCACCTGGTGCTGATACCGGCGTTCCTGGGATGGGCACAGCCGCCAATCGTTTTCGATGCCACGGTCCATCTGGCGACGCTGATAGCCGTGGTGGCGGTCTTCTGGCGGGACATCGCAGTCCTGGTTGCGGCGTGGTGGCGGGGTATAAAGAGCGGCAGGCCTTTCCAGGCGATAGAAGCGCGGCTGGCATGGTACGTGATACTGGGCACCATACCCGGAATACTGGCCGGGGTCTTCCTGGAAAATTTCTTCGAGTCGCTTTTCGGGAGTCCCCGGGCGGCGGGGGGTTTCCTGCTGCTGACGGCGCTGCTGCTCCTGCTGGCCGAGCTTTTAGGCCGGCGCAAACGCGAGCTTTACGGAATGAACTGGCTGGACAGCCTGCTGATAGGCATCGGGCAGGCGGCGGCTATAGCGCCGGGGCTTTCCCGGAGCGGGACCACGATTTCCGTGGGGATGTTCAGGGGCCTCACGCGGGACGCGGCAGCGCGTTTCTCTTTCATACTTTCGATACCGATTATTGCGGGAGCCGGGCTGATGCAACTGAGCAAGCTGCTGGGCAATAACGGAGCAGCATCCCAGGCCCCGGAACTGCTGGTCGGGTTTTTTGCGGCGGCAATCAGCGGCTACGCAGCGATACGCTTATTTCTTGCTTACCTGAGAAAGCGCCCCCTGTATCCGTTTGCGGTCTACTGCACCGTTCTGGGCGCGGTAGCTATAATAGTGCTGTAGCTCAAGGGGCCGGAGTATCGGGGGGTGGGGGGGAGTTGCCACGTCTATCGCCCTCTCGCCTTTCACCGAGTCCCCGTATCTGCATAACGAGCACATAGAGTCCAAAGATAATAATCAGGCCCGCCCCGGATATTTCACCATATAAAATCAAGGCATTGTTTTCGATAAAATAGGCGGAGCCTTCCTGCGCGATTATCACCATCTGCAATAACCACGCAAAAGCCAGAGCTACTAACAGCATCTGGCTTATTAGAATGAGTGTCGTTGACCTCAACCGCCGGCGCATCGTGGGTTTCTTTGCGGCGCTGATAAATCACCCCCTGGACGGGAATTATTCTCCCTTGAGCATATCACGCTTGCGGTATATCACCACACCCACGAGGACCAGAATCAGAATGCTCGCCACGCCGATAACAGCGCCCAGGGTCCACCAGCTTTCTATCGTGGTGATGGACTCGGGGTTGACCATCATCGTCTGCAGCTCGCTCTCCTGGACAAGGGTCTCCCCATCGTACAGTCCCAGGTAGAAAGCATACTCGCCGGCAGACCAGCCGCCGGCAGGGACATAGCTCAACACGCCGGTCTTGCCGTCCGAGTTCATCTGGCTCAGCGTCAATAGGGGGACCTGTTCCAGGTACTCGCCGTTGCAATACGCCGTCAGCATCAGCCCGGCCTCCGGGAAATCCTCAGAATCCTCGCTCAGTCTGTACGTAATTCTGGCGAAAACGAGCTTCTTCGTGGCTTCATTATAGGTGGGGGCAATACTGAAACTGACGAGTGAAAGCTGCGGCTCATTATTGAGCTCGGGCGCGGCAGGTGCCCTGACCTGAAACACCGCTTCCAGTCCGCAGAGACTTACGATGTGAACGCCTACCCTTTCGAACACGACATCGAAGCTGACTATCTCGCTTATTCCGGCGCCAAGGGTAACTTCCCTGGTAGCAAAGAGGGCGTCATCAATTACCAGTTCGGCCTCATAGCTCGCGGCAAATTCACCATCGTTCACTATGGCAACGCTGATATTGGTTTGCTCGCCATAATCGACCGATACCGGACTTATCCTGAGGTCGCTTCCGGTGAAAAATGCCGGGGACGACACCGTTTTTACGGTGAATGTCTGCGAAAAGCCACCGACACTGACCATGTGCTCGCCGACGACGCTTGAGTTCAAGACAAAGCTCAATGTTTCGCTGGCGCCGCCTTCCAGTTCTATGCTGCGCGTTTGCACTACCACGTTATCCAACTTGAGCTCCAGTTCACAAGTCCCGGCGTAATCCCCGGTGTTGCTTACAGCCACGCTGGCGACAATGCCCTCTCCGGGACTTGCTTCCGCAGCGGTCAAAGATAGACCATCAACGGCACACAAGGCGGGACGGGCGTGCGCCATAAGAGCATAGGTGGAGAGGTGCTCGACGAATATCGATACGGTATTGGACGCCGTATCGACCTCGCCTTCCACATCTATCCATTCACGGGCAACGGGGTCCCAAAGGGCCATGTAGAGTTTATCCTCACTCACATCCTGCGGGAGACAGGCCGTCTCATATTCAAAGATAAGAGTCGCCCCGGGGTCAAAGGTAGTGCCTTCCGGCGTGATGGTGTAGTACATGCCAATACTGCGGGAGCCTTCGCATTGCCCGAGCGCCTCGGTAGATTTCTTGATCGATAAGTAATTAACGTTTCCGCCAGTGGCGTTCTTGACGATAGTATCCCTCGGTATGACGAGACGCACTTTCATGTCGGAGCTGGTGGCCAGCACCTCGGTCATAATTCTGCCGTCCCCGTTCATCGAGTCAAGCAGACTCGTCACTCCGCTCGAACCACCCCCCCCACTACTCCCACCACCACCCCCACCATCTCCCCCACCATCGCCACCACCACCCCCACCAGAAGGAGGGTTTGAAGAGTCATCCCTCACCGTGATGTCGACATTTTCAAAATCGATTAAGCTGGTGCGGTCCTTTACCTGGAAACGCGTGGTATAGCTGCCCACCTGTTCGGCGGTGGGAGTCCAGGCAAACACGCGGGAGTTCTCGTTGAAACTGGCCCCCAGCGGCAGGCTGGAAGCCGAGTATGTCAACGTGCCCCCGTCCGGGTCAGTGGCGGATATGGTGAAATGGAGGTTCTGCCCTTCCGTGACCGTCTTGTTCCCGATGGGCGCCAGCACCGGAGGGTCGTTGTTGACTGCGGCGACGTTGATATTCACGGTAGCCGTATTGGAGTACGAAATACCGTCGCGCGCCCGGTAGGTAAACGAGTCGTTGCCAAAGTAGTTGGCGGCCGGGGTATAGGTGAAGGAGCCGTTGGTGTGAAGGGTGACGGTGCCGTGGGAGGGACCGGCGACTTTATGAGCGGTCAGCGGGTCCTGGTCGGCATCGGTATCATTGCTCAACACGCCCGGCGCCGATACGTTCAACGGGGTGTCTTCGTTAGTTGAGTAGGAATCGCCTACCGCCACCGGCGGGTTGTTCGCAGGGCCGCCACTATAGCCGGACTCGTAAGCCCCGATATCCGGGGCGTTGCCCTGGTAAGGCCAGGGGGAGTTTTCATCGTTGAAGCCGGGAATGATGACTCCCGCGTCGATACAGGGAGAGTCGGACGCGAGACGCAGGTCCCCATTTTCAGCGTCGATGAACCGGTTGTCGGCCACCGATATGGCATGGAGCTCCTGGTTGCGGGCGGACTGAAAGGCGGACAGCGACGAGTATTTGTTAACAAATTCAATGAAGCGGCCACTGTCAGTCGTATATATACTATCGTAGTCGAAATCCATTGAAGACGCGTCTATGCTGGGCAGCTCAAAGATATATCTTCCGGCGTAGACGATGTTGTTCCTCGAAACGATGTTGCCAAGGCTGGAGTTCGTCTGCTTGTACCCGTCCCCTCCACGGGTCGAAAAATAGGTGTTGTGATACATATAGATACGGCCGTAGGAGTGGTCACCCAGCTTGTACTGCTCCCAGAAATTGTCGAAAACAACATTCCTGAAGATATAGACCGGCCCCTCAATCGCGGGGCACACGGCGATGCCGACATTGCCGTTCTGAATCCAGTTATTCCAGATTCTCACGTTGATATTCGAGCCCTCCGGCTGCATGCCGTCGTCCCTATCCCAGCCGTTATCGGGGACGCCGGTCTTGTAATCGGCAAAAATCATGGTGTTGTTATAGAAATCCGAGTTGCACAGGTATCCTTCTTCGTTTTCCGGCCCCCCGCCGAATCCGTCCCACACCCACACGGTGGTGGCGATTATCGAATTGTCCCTGATGACCTGACCGCCACCGACCTTCCACCAGTAAACGCCGGTAATCCTATTGGTAAGCTCTTCATTAACGAGGATTTCGTTCCGCTGAATCAGGGAGTTCTCACAACCATAGCGCATCAATATTGCGGCGACGCCGCCGACATTGAGGAACAGGTTATCTTCGATGATGCAGCTATCCGCGCTGAGCAGGTAAACACCGGCGCCGGTAGAAGAATAAACCGTATCGGTGAACGTGAACCCCTTTATCCGGATGTAATTGGCGTCATTAATAGTTATCAGGTTGGACCGATTGTGGTTACCGCTGAGGATAACCTCCTCAGACTGGTAAGGCATGAAGGTGATGTAATTACTGGAGGTGCCGGAGCGCGTTATTTCCACCGACTCGCTGTACGTGCCGGCCCTGACGAGCACCGTATCTCCGGGGTTAACATTGTTGGCGGCTTTCTGCAACGTGCGCCAGGGATGCTGTAATGTGCCGTCGCCGGTGGAGTCGTTGCCGTTGGTGGCGACATACAGGTAATTTGTCCCGATAGCGGGACTGTCATTGCGGGTGGTGGTGGTGGCGGTAAGCGAACCGCCGCCATCGGCATCCTGGAAGGTGGCTTTTACTTCATAGGTGGTGCTGGTGGTCAGGAAAAAAATGCTGCCGCGGTACTCAGAGTTATCGACGTCGTGGTACATTTCCGGCGCGGTCTTCCAGGCGCCGCCCGACACGCGGTACTGCAGCAGGACGCTGTTGTTCTGGTTATTATCCCCGCTGTAAGTGGCCCTAACGCCGATGCACTCAATGGTCGGCACCAGAGAAATGCTCCCCGGGACCGTTCCATCGCCGGCGGCAGCCAGCACAGACAAGGGGACACACGTGGATAAAATAAGAAAAGCAACAAAAACGATTGCGGCGTTTTTATATAATCTCATATATTCTCATCCCTTCCGGGTATATAGGCTGAAGTACAATATCATCATATTGCCGTCTATATTTCGGGTCAATAGGTCTTTCGTAATGGGAGACGGGTTATGTTTTTTGGTGACAGCATACAGCAAAAGTGTTAAGCGATTGTTAAGAATGCCACCGATGCCCCGTTTTTTCCTCCTCCGCCCTCAAGTGGCGAACCACAGGGCGTAAAATAGCGCTTTGTTATCCGGACAGAAATCCCTTCTTATAAATGCCTGATACGCCCTTGTTAAGGGTGTTCCGTTAACGGACAGGAAAAATCAAACTACCGCGAGGAATGCAGACAGCGGCTTTTCTGTATTCTACTCCAAAAGGAAAAGCCGAGTCAATGGAATTACGCCTGATTTTTGGGGAAAATCAGCGCATTTTCAGGGCTATCAGGGCCCTGACAACCGCCCTGCCCAACCAGCCGGGGAGAAACACCCTGCTGGAGTTAATCAGGAGGAGGAGCCCCTGGCGACGGAATATTGACTGCGGGGAGATTCTTATGGCGGACAACAGATACAATAGCCCCTTAAACCTGTGACCGGTACGCGCTGCCGTCCGGGCAAGAAGACAGTACAGGCCGAAATAGGCCCTCCTTCTCAGGTGGCGGTAAAGCGGGCCGAGTTTGGCATCGCTAAAGACGGATTCGAGGACGGCGGTATGGGCCTGTTTCACTATCTCCACATCCACTTTAGACGTCATGCTCTGCTCGTGATTGCGGACGATTCCAAGGGGCTCGGCAAGATGCCCGACGGGATAAAGCCTGGCCAGGCGGAAAAGCATATCCCAGTCCTCGCTCATGCGCAGGCCGGTATTGAACAGGCCGACCGTATCAAAACAGGAGCGGCGCACCATAAAGTAGCGGGTAGTGCTATCGCCCAGAAGCAGCGCGACCATTTCTTTTTCACAATCACCTATGGATGTCACCCTGGGGCCGCGGACTTTCTTCGAGCGCAACATGCGGCCTTTCCCATCCATGGTATGGTTCTGGCCGTGGCAGAACCCTACTTCCGGGTGCCCGTCCATGAAAGACACGCATTTTTCAAGAGCGTCCTCAAATATGATATTGTCCGAGGCCAGTATTGCTATGTACCCGGCGGCAGAGGCGAGGATACCGGTATTCAAAGCCCCGGAAACGCCCTGATTCTCCTGATAGATATATCTCAGACGGGAATCCTTAATATTGCTTACAAGCTCGCGGGTATTATCGGTTGAGCCGTCATCAACAACAATCAATTCGAAGTCGCCATAGGTCTGTTTCAGCACGCTGTCAATCGCCTCGAGGACGAAGCGGGAGCGGTTGTATGTCGGTATCACTACACTGACTCCGGGCATATATTATGTCACCTTTTCTCCTGCCCTATTACCTCAGCTTTAGAGCCATCAGCCCTTCTATAATTACCCGCCGCAGCTTTTGGGGAAGGAAGTCCTTGGCGGACCTCAACCAGAGTGAAAAGGTCCGGGCGTTTAAAAACAGCCTGGGGTATCTCTTCAGTGCTTTTAGCGAGTAAAGAAGCGCCGCGCCTTTATGTCCGGTCCGTCCGGCAACCCTCGCCAGAAGGCAGTAGAGTCCGAAATAGGCTTTTTCTTTCAGGTGGCCGTAAAGCGGCCCGACCTCGGCGTCACTAAAGAACGACTCCAGCACAACCATGTGGGCGTTTTTGACAGTTTCCACGTTGGATTTCGCCGTGATACTCTGTCCGTGGTTCCGGGCACAGGTCATCGGCTCCGCCAGGTGGCCGATATTGTATATCTTCGCCATGCGTATCCACATGTCCACATCTTCGCTCATGCGGAGTCCGGTATTGAAGAGTCCCGCCCGCTCAAAACAGGAGCGGCGTACCAGTGTCGCCGAGGGATTGATAGCATCGCGGGGGTCGACGACGATAAGGTGTTTGATTTCTTCCCTGCCGCTCCGGACGAAGGTCGTGCGGGGGCCGCGGGCCCTGTTCAGCCGCAGGGGATTACCATCCTCATCCATGGTATACGACTGCCCGTTACAGAAGCAGACCTCGGGGTGCCGGTCCATGAAGTCGACGCTCATTTCAAGGGCTTTTTCCAGCAGGACGTCGTCGGCGTCCAGGAAGAGAATATACTCGCCCTGAGCCAGCTCGATTCCCCTGTTGCGCACAGCGGACAGGCCGCGGTTTTCCTGGCGGATATACTTTACCTCCGGCGGGAAATCCCTGGCCAGCCCCGGAGTATTATCGATAGAACCGTCATCGATGACGATGAGCTCGAAATCACGGTAGGTCTGGCGGAGCACGCTCTCCACCGCCGCGGGGAGGAACCGCGCCATGTTAAAGCTGGGGATAATCACGCTGACTCTAGGCATCTTATTTATCGCAGTTTGAGACTCAACAGCAGCCGCCGTGTAGATTGCCTCAGCCGCGCGGGACAGAAGCCGGCGGCGACGGAGCCGAGAAATGACAAACCTTCACCTTTCATCAGCATACCGGGATATAACCGGACGGCCTTCAGCGCGTACCGGAGGCCGGTGACGCGGAAACCGTCCCTGGCGGCTTTCCCAGCGAGATAGCAGTACAGGCCGAAATAGGCCTTTTTCCGCAGGGACCGATAATACGGGACGGACTCGAGTCCGGCGAGGGCGCGTTCCACAAATTCCGTCTGGGAGAGTTCCAGAGTCCGGAAGGTCTTCTGCCCGGTGATGCTGTTATCGTGCACCCGGTATTTAGCCAGCGGCCTGGCGAGATAACCGACATCGAATCTCCTGGACAAACGAAGCCACATATCGATATCCTGGCCGGTCGGTATAGCCGTGTCGAACCCGCCTACTTCCTCGAGGCAGGAGCGCCGCACCAGGGCCGCGGCAGGCGTTATATCGCCCCGGAAAAGGATGCGTTCCACCTGCTCCTTCCCGGTCCGCACGCACGAGCGTTTTGCCCCCCGCAGCCTCCTGGTCATAAGAAGGCGACCGTCTTCATCCATGCTGTAAAGCTGGCCATAGCAGAAGCCCACTCCCGGGTGCCGGTCAAGGAACGCCACGCCGGCCTCGAGGGCGTCCTCAAGCAAAGCATCGTCGGAATCGAGGAAGACTAAATATTCGCCGCCCGCCCGCTCGATGCCGGCGTTACGCGCCGATGATGCACCCTCGTTCTCCTGATGATAATACCTGACGGCCGCGGGAAATTTAGCCGCAATATCCCGGGTGTTATCGGTAGAGCCATCATCGACGATGACGACCTCGAAATCGCGGAAGGTCTGCGCCAGCACGCTTTCCACGGCCTCGGCGAGGTACCTGGCCCGATTGTACGTAGGGATAATCACACTCACTTTAGGCATTTTCTCAGGTCCTCGTTGCTTTCTCTCCCCTGTGCTTTACGCTCTGCAGCATTCGTTTGGCGGGCCAGCGGAACCATTTCGGCAGGAAACTCCTGGCAACCATCAGCATAAAGAGGTCGCCGTCTTTGTGTAAAAGCAACGTAGGGCTCGCCCGGACGGCTTGGAGAGTATAGCGGAAGCCCTGCGCCCGGTGACCGGCACGGGCGGCTTCCTCGGCAAGGTAGCAATAGAGCCCGAAACGGGCCTTTCTCCGCAGCCGGCGATAAGAAGGGTCGGACTCCAGGCCATGCAGCGCCCGCTCGACGAACTCCGTCTGCGCTTTCTCAAGCTCTTCAAATTTCTTACACTCGGTGGCGCTCTGGGAGTGTATGCGGTATTTCCCCAGCGGTTCGGCTAAATAGGCGACCGGGAATTTCCGGCAGAGGCGCAGCCACATGTCTATATCCTCGCCCAACGCGCGTGACGTGTCGAACAGGCCAACCTCGTCCAGGCAGCGGCGCCGAACCATGACGGCAGCCACCTGCATGTCTCCCCGGAAAACAAGGCGCGCTATCTGCTCTTTACCGTCCCGGACGCAGGACTTCTTTTCGCCCCTTAACCTTTTCCACCAGATCACGTTGCCGTTTATATCCATGGAGTAGACCTGACCGTAACAGAGGGCCACTTCAGGATGGCAGTCCAGGCAGGCCACGCCTTTTTCGAGGGCGTCTTCAAACAGCACGTCGTCGGAGTCCAGGAACACGAGGTACTCGCCGCGCGCGTGCTCGATTCCCAGGTTACGGGCGCTGCCGCTGCCCCCGTTCTCCTGCCGGAAACAGCGCACTTCCGGCGGAAATCGCTTAATAACTTCGGGGGTGTTGTCGGTAGAGCCGTCGTCGACGACAATGACCTCGAAATCGCCGAAGGTCTGGGACAGCACGCTTCCCACGGCTTCGGGGAGAAATCCGGCCCGATTATAGGCAGGGATAATCACACTAACCCGCGGCATCGGTCACGACCTCACGTGGTCTCTTTTTCTCGAGGAGCTTCAGCCAGAGTTCCTGGTATAACGTCACCATCCTCTCCTGGCTGAACCCGGCAACGACCATGGCGCGTCCTCTCTCTCCCATCAGGCGGGCTTTCTGGGGGTCGTTAATAAGGTCGAGGATAGCGTCAGCCAGGGCCTGAGGGTTGCGGGGCGGCACCAGAGTGCCGTTTTCGCCGGGTTTCACCAGCTCCTTGTTTCCCCCGACGTCCGTGGCGACCACCGGCTTGCCCAGGTACATAGACTCCAGGATGCTGTTGGAGCAGCCTTCGTGGTCTATCGAGGACAGCACCGAAATATCAAAGACCGAAAGGTAGCTGCCGACCTGCGTCTGCCTGCCCATGAAAAACACCTTACCGGTAAGACCCATGTCTTTCACCATTTCTTTAAGCTGGGGAAGGGTGATGCCATCACCGAGGATAGCGAAGCGCACCTCCGGGTTGCTTTTCAGGATTATTTCGGCGGCCCTGATAAAGCCGGGGTGGTCCTTGGGCGGGGAAATCCAGGCAGCGATACCCACCACCGGCTGCCCGGGCTTCAGTCCGTGCTCGGCGCGGATTTTATCCACCAGCGCCGGGTCCACGGCCAGTCGTTTGATTTCCAGGCCGTTATAGATTACCATGGTCTTTTCAGGCTTGAAGCCGCGGTCGATGAGCATGTTCTGTCCGGAGATGCTGTTGGCTACGGCAATCTCCGCGAAACGGCCGAGAAAGTCTTCCGTTATGGCGGTGAGTTTATACCCCAGCCCGGGGTTGTTCCTCACGCCGCAGCGCTCGGTAACGACCCTCACGGGGGTCCTGACCAGAAAGGCGGGCAAGAGCCCGAACAGCGTGGAAGGGGACAGAAACGGCTGGATAATATCAACACGGTTCTGCGCCAGTATTTTCGCCAGGCGGAACACAGGAAGGAAGTCGTATTTGCCCTTACTTTTAAGGCTGAAGCATTTTACCTCCGGTATCTGCCAGGGGACGAAATTACCATCGTGCAGGGCGGCCAGGAGCACCCGGAACCTCTTTTTATCGATGCCGATGGCGAGTGAGGCGAGCTGCTGCTCGGCGCCGCCCCCGAAGCCGGGGTAATTGGTCATCAAAAGCACGGTGGGCAGGTGGTCTTTCATGTTTTTCTTTCCTTTATATCAAGCTAGTTCAGGATGATGAAGCGTCCGGTAGAGTTTCAGGAGGCGCTTCAACCAACCTCTCCGGCACACGTTTGCCATTATTCGCCTCGGCCAGCTTGGCGACGGCGATGGAAAAGCCGGCCAGAATCCACATGAGAGGGACCGAGTCCATAAGATTATGCGAAAACGCATTTACAATATACGCCATCACGGCGCCGCAGCCGCCGAAAGCGATGGCTTTAACAAAAAGACTCGAGGCCCGATGATAGCCGTAGAGGAAGTTACGGAAGATGTTTATAAACAACCATATATAAACAATCAGGGCGAACGTGCCGAAAGAGACCCATACGCGAATGAAATCGTTGTGCGCCTGTTCGACGCCGAGTGTGCCCAAAGCCCCCGCAACGTCGACGTTTCCTATAGCCGAAGAATAGGCCTCCGACATTTGAACGAACATACCCTGCCCTATGCCAAATATGGGGTGGTCCAGGGCAATCATAATGCCGGCATGCCACAATACCAGCCTTCCGGCGGCGCTCGATTCTTCCGTAAAACCCTGGGAATACCGGTTGCCGACCATATTGGTATAAAGGAGAAAGGCGACTCCCATGACCACCAGCGCCCCGAAAAGGACTTTCTTCATTTTTCCCTTGAGCAGAAAGAACATTATCAGTACGCCCGGCACGAGGGCCAACATCCCGGAGCGGGTGAAGGTGAAATAAAGGGCCGCGAGCATGGCCAGTGCCAGCACCGGCAGTATCTTCTGCGCCTGCGAGCCCACTCCCTTGAGGAGCAACACCGCAATCATCGGCAATATCACCAGCGGCAACTGATAGGCCAGATATATAGCCCCTTCGGAGAACCCCGCCGCTCTATTCCCCCTCAGGTTCCCGAGGCTGTACACGGGTATGCCCAGTCCCTGATAATGCTGACCGATAGCAGCCAGCGCCGATATCGTACAGGTGATGAGGAGCACCACGGTCAACAGTCTTAAGTCTTTTTCGTTCTTAACGGCGGCAGGCAGGAAGTAAACAATCGCCAGAGCCGTCGCCCCGGTCCGCAGGTACTGGAAAACGCTATTCATATCCAGGTTCACGGAGTTCGCCACGGTTGCCAGGCAGTAAAATATAACGGTGGGTATAATAATGCTGCGTGCCCGGCTTCCCAGCTTTATGGCCCCTCTTGCCCTGAGGAGAGGAAACAGTAAAATGACAGCCAATATCGTCCATAAAAAGCGGACGGTGATCGGGGTGGAGCCGAAATACAGTATATAGCCGCTCGCGGTGAACTGGCCCACCAGCAATCCCGCCACCG
>CAYTZI010000042.1:0-14603 GCA_964442335.1 uncultured Dehalococcoidaceae bacterium
TCGGCAAGCCCGGCTCGGGGGTAAACCCGCTGCGGGGACAGAACAACGTCCAGGGCGCCTGCGACATGGGCGCGCTGCCCAATGTGTTCACCGGTTACCAGCCGGTCTCCAGCGAGGCGGTGATAAAGAAGTTCGGAGAAGCGTGGGGTGTGAAACTGAGCCAGGAGCCGGGCATGAAGCTCACGACGATGTTCCCCGCCGCCATAACGGGCGATATCAAAGCGATGTACATCATGGGCGAAGACCCGGTAATGACCGACCCCGATACCCACCACATCCGCGAGGCGCTCAGCAAGCTGGACTTCTTCGTTTTCCAGGACATTTTATTCAACGAGACCGCCAAATACGCCCACGTCGTCCTCCCGGCGGCCAGCTTCGCCGAAAAGGACGGCACCTTCACCAACACCGAGCGGCGCGTCCAGCGCATCAGGAAAGCGGTCGAGCCGCCAGGCGAGAGCAAAGACGACTGCTGGATAGTCGCCGAGATAGCGAAACGCATGGGCGCCAAAGGCTTCGACTATTCCGGCCCCGAAGATATCATGAGTGAGATAGCGCGGCTGACGCCGAGCATGGCAGGCATCAATTACCGGCGCCTGGAGGAAGGCAGTTTGCAGTGGCCCTGCACCAGCGAAGACCACCCCGGCACCTGCATCCTGCACGAATCGGTCTTTTCGAGGCCGAGCGGCAAAGGCAATTTCGTGGCGCTGAAATACCGTCCCCCGGCGGAAATGACGGACGCCGAGTACCCGCTTATGCTGATGACGGGGCGCAGGCTCTACCACTATCACGCCACGATGACCCGCAAGGTGGACGTACTCAATACCCTCATGAGCGAGGAAGAGCTCAAGATAAGTCCCGGGGACGCTTCCGCCCTGGGGATAAAGCCGGGGGACCTGGCGCGCGTGACCTCCCGCCAGGGCGAGGTAAAGGTACGGGCCAAAGTCACGGAAGCGGTGCCGGAGGGCGTGGTCCACATGGCCTTCCACTTTTTAGAGACGCCCACCAACACGCTTATCAGCTCCCAGCAGGAGACGCTCGACCCCGTTACCGGCACGCCGGCCTACAAGACCTGCCCGGTGAGAGTAAGCAGGTACGAACCGGTCGATCATAAAGAGGCGATGACATCCGCGCTGCACCGCGCCAGCCAGGACGGCGCTTTCGCCGCGCTGCTCAAACGCGACCCCGCGGCCGCTTTGAAGGAATACAATCTGAACGACAAAGAGATAGCGCTGGCAGCCGGCGGAGATATCGAAAAGATAGAGTCGTTCACCGGCAAGCTGGACGAGCGCGTGCGGTACTGGGTCCTGGATATCCTGGGGAAGCAGAAAAGCTAGCGATCGACAAAAAGAGTATAATAGGAACGATATAAGGCAACAGCGGGTAGCCGGCCGATGACCAATTCTCCTGACAAGGAGACCGGAAAGAACCAGGGACCTCCCCCGGCGGAGGCCCACTGGCTGTTGCAGCCGAAGACCAGGCGGGGAATTCGCAGCCCCCATTTCTGGATAATCTTCAGCCTTTTCGCCGTTTTTACCTACATCTACTACGGCGTCATGACCGCCTACCAGGACATATACGTCGTTATTTTCTTCTATCCGCTGGCGTACGCGGCCTTCGTCTACCGCATGCGCGGGGTAATCATCGGCGGGCTGCTTTTCCTGGGCATCCTCCTGGTCAATACCTTCGTCTTTAACTATGATAACTACGACGTATTATCGCTATTGAGGACGCTACTTTTCGCGTCTTTCGTCTTCCTCATCAGCAGCCTGGGGGCGACCCTGCTGAACTATCTGGAACACCAGATTGAATCGAACCGGGAAATCCTGTCCCTCAATAATGAACTGAACGACACCATCGAGCGGCTGCAAACGACGCAGCAGCAGCTTATCCAGGCCGCGCGGCTCAGCTATATCGGCCAGCTTTCGGCGGGGGTAGCCCACGAGCTCAACAACCCGATAGCCGGCATCCTGGTCTACATCCGGCTGATGAAGGAGAAGCTCGCCAAGGGAAACTGCGACAAGGAGCAACTCAGGGGCATCCTGGAAAAAGTAGAATCGGCCATTGACTACTGCACCGGGATTATCCGCGGTCTCCTGGATTTCGCCCGGCAGTCCGAGCCGCGGCTGGGCCCGGTGACGGTGGGGCGGGCCGTCGATAAAGCAATGTCGCTGGTGGGCCACCAGGCCAGGGCGAAGGCGATAGAGGTGGTCAGGGACGAGACCCCGGGGCTGCCCCTGGTGGTGGCGGACTTCAACCAGCTGGTGCAGGTCTTCATCAACCTGGTGCTGAACGCCGTCCAGGCGATGGACAGCGGCGGCAGGCTGACGATACACACCGAGGCGGAGGACAGGTGGGTGAGGATAATCGTCGGGGACACGGGCCGCGGCATATCCCCGGAGAACCTGGAGAAGCTTTTTACCCCGTTTTTCACAACGCGGGGGGACGAGAAGGGGGTGGGGCTGGGGCTGGCGGTATCCTACGGGATTATCGAGAACCACGGCGGCCGCATCGAGGTAAAGAGCGAGGTGGGCAAAGGGAGCGTTTTTACAATCTTTCTGCCCGCGTACCGCGGGAGCGCCCCGACGGGACCGGCGGGATAAATTTTACAGGGCTTTCCGTGCTGGTTGATTATCAATACTCACCCCCTGACCCCCTCTCAAACAGCTATATCAAGCCGGGCGCGGGACACATTGTTTGAGAGGGGGAAAGATTTGAGAGGGACTAACGTCCCTCCCGGCGGGCTACTCCCTGAGAGCAGGGCGTCTAAGAGGGTAAAGAGAGAAGCTGCGTTCGAACCCCTTTTCCCAACACCACAAAATAGTAATATTATACGGGGCGTTTGAGGGGGTCACGACCCTCTTTCTTTTCCCCCCTCTCCAGCCAGAGTAGCTCCGGGACGCGCGGAGAAACAGGCTGGAGAGGGGTAAGGGGTGAGGTTACACTGGAAAACCAAAAGTAATCAGATAAATTAAAACCTTCCTGAGGCCTACCAGGGCAGCCTGACGGAAAGCTCGGTGCCTTTGCCGGGTGCCGATTTTATCCGAAGGCTGCCGTTAAGGAGACGGGCGCGCTCGTACATGCCCATGAGGCCGAGCCGGCCGGCCGTGACTATGTCCACGAACCTTTCCGGAACAATAAAGCCCTGGCCGTCATCGGTCACAGTCATGGTAATGCCGTCGACCTCACCCTTAATCCCGATTGTCACTTTAGAAGCGCGGGCGTGTTTCCTGATATTGTTCAGGGCTTCCTGGGCGATCCTGAAGAGGACTATCTGCGTCTCCGGGGAAAGTTCGCGGTCAATGCCCGCGGCCTCAACGAGAACCTGAATCCGCTGGTCTTTTTCCAGCTCTTCGGCAATCCATTCGAGGGCGGCCACCAGGCCGAGGTCGTCGAGGATACGCGGCCTGAGCCCCTGGGCGGTCGCCCGGAGGGCTTCCAGCGCCTTGACGGCCTGGTCGCGCAGCTCCGCGAGATGGTCTTTCAAATCGGCCGACCTGAGGCGCGGACTTGACATAAGCTTATCCAGCTTCTGGGTGAGGATGATGATGTCGGGGGAAACGTCGTCATGGAGGTCGCGGGCGACGCGTTTCCGCTCCTCCTCCTGGGCGCGGGTAATCTGCTGGATATATACGCGCACGTTCTCCTGCTGCTGTTTCTCCAGGGTGACATCCCGCGCCACGTGCTCGAAGCCGCTGATACGGCCCCCGGCCACGATGGCGTTGGTGGACATCTTCACCGTCTTGACCGTGCCGTCCTTGATGGAAAACTGCTGCTCGTAAGGCTGGTCGAACTCCTCGCCGTTGACGAGCTTGTCCCTAACCTCCCTGGCCAGCGCCAGGGACGAGTCGCTGAGGAACCGGGCAAGCTGCACGCCTTTCAGTTCCTCCCTTTTGAACCCGGTCATCCTTTCGAAAGCCCGGTTACCGTCCACGAACAGCCCGTTGACGTCCTGCACCCAGATGGCGTCGCTGGCGTTTTCAAACAGATAGCGGTATTTCTGCTCCGAGATGCTCATTCCCCGCTCGGACTCCTCCAGCCGGGCCACGAGCTGGCGGTGAAGACGGCGCTCTTTCCTCCTGGACTCAAGCCACAGGTTTATCAGGAGCCCCAGGACAAAGACGACGGCGCTCTCCAGGAGGGCGTCGGAGCGGTACTCGGAGAACAGGAAGACGCGGGGCAGAAAGATGGCCAGCATCGCCGCCAGGCTGGCCAGGCCGGCGCGCAGGCCGAGGAACAGGCCGGCATAACTCACGGGCACCAGGAAAAGGATGCGCTCCATGGTGTGGCGCGTCAGCCCCAGCGGGGAAAAGAGCGAAGAAGACTCTATGCCAAGAACCTGCTGCGGGTATTGCAGGATGATGCCGATGGCGAACATCGCCACCACCACCCACAGGTGCGGATTGGAGAAGTAGACCGGCGCCCGCTTTAGTATACGGAAGAAAATGGCCAATACCCCCTGTCAAGGTCGATGACCGTGGCGGCGGTTACTGCATATCGTCAAGGTCAATATAACCCTGTTTCAGCCCTTTGATAATGGCGTCGGTGCGGCTGCTGCAGCCGAGTTTATTGAAGATATTAGTCATATGGGCTTTCACGGTGCGCAGGCTGATGAAAAGTTTTTCCGACATTTCCTTGTTGCTCAAACCGCGGGCCGCCCACTTGAGAATTTCCATCTCCCGCGCGGTAAGCTGGTCGTTGAGGCGGTGGTCTTCGGGGTTTTTAGACAGGCTCGCCAGGCGCTGAACGAGCTTGCGCGTGACCTCGGGGTCGAGCACGGACTCGCCGGCGCGCACCGCGCGTATCGCCTTAATAACATCTTTGCCGGGCGAGTTCTTGAGCAGATAGCCACAGGCGCCAGCTTCCAGAAGCCCGATGATATAGCGAATATCGCTGTAAGCGGTCAGTATCAACAGGGCCGTCGAGGGGCTTACCTGCTTAATCTGGCGGGTCGCTTCGACGCCGTTCATCCTGGGCATGACGATGTCCATAATAACGATGTCCGGCTTCAGCTTTTTGGTCAGCTGGATAGCTTCTTCGCCGTTAGCCGCCTCCCCCACCAGCTCAAAGTCTTTCTCCTGCGAAAGCAGATTGCGCATACCCTCCCTAAGCATGGCATGGTCATCCGCAATCAGTATCTTTGTCTTCATTGACCTCCCGTTACCTGGGAAAACGCGTATCCCTATTTATTTTAGAACGTTCAGGGAAAAATCTCAATCTTTTATATATAGGCCGCAGGTACTAGTACTCCGGAACGATACGAATACGACCCGGCGATTAGAAAAATAGGCAAAACGTGCGCTTTACGGACGCGTCAAACCTGATAGCATTAAATCAGGAAAGACACGGAGCGCGAGAGCAAATTGGCAAAAGCGAGAGATATCAGCCCGGATAAAGCCGGCAGCCCGGAGAAGAGGCAGGCTATCCTGGCCGCCCTGAACAAAGTCACCGCGGACTGTCCCGCGACGGACACGCCCGCCGGCGAGCCCGACGACAGGGTCGATGGTTACTATACGCTGACGCTCGAGGAGCTGGCCGCGCTGGTCAGCGGCGATATCAAGAAAATCGAGGACTGGGTAAGCAACCTGGACCGGCACCACGCGACCTGGCTCCTGCGCTGGCTTATCAACGAACGTCAAGGGGAAAACACAGCGAAGAGACTATCATAAATTGTAATAAACAAGAAAGGTAAACAGTATAAAAGGAGAAGTGAATACATGACGGAGAAAAAGAAAATCTTGATCGCGGATGATGAGAAAATCGTCCGGGAGTCCCTGACGGACTGGCTGACCGAGCGAGGCTACGGGGTCGTCACCGCCGCCGACGGCGATGAAACGCTCAGACTACTCAACCAGGGCGACGGGCTCGGGGTGGTGGTGCTGGACGTGCGCATGCCGGGGCGCGACGGTCTTTCCATCCTGGAGGAAGCCAAGAAAAAGTACCCCGCCCTCAAGTACATCATCATCAGCGGCTATCCATCGGTGGAGGTCATGACCCGGGGCATCAGGCTGGGGGCCATCGGCTTTCTGGTAAAACCGTTCGACCCCGAGGAGCTGGAAAAGCTCGTGCAACGCGCTATCTACGGCGAAAAAGTAGTCGCTGCGGCCGCCGCCGCGGATACCGGACGGACGAAAGAAGACATCTTGGGCCAGATTTCAGACAAGGAAATCGCCTCCATGATGGCGGAGAACCGCGTTTTCACCCCCTCGAGGGAGTTCTCCGAGACAGCTGCTCTCAGGAGCCTGGAGGAGTACAAAGCCCTGTATAACTGGTCCATCAAGGACCCCGAAGGCTTCTGGGGCAAGATGGCGGAGCAGCTCCACTGGTACAAGAAGTGGGACAAGTTCCTGGAGTACGACTTTAAGAACAAGCCGGAAGTACGCTACTTCATCGGCGGCAAGATAAACGTCAGCGATAACTGCCTGGACCGCCACCTCGATACCTGGCGCAAGAACAAGGCCGCCATCATCTGGCAGGGCGAGCCGGACGAAGACACCAGGGTATATACCTACCAGCAGCTCCACCACGAAGTGAGCAAGTTCGCCAACGTGCTGAAGAAGCTGGGCGTGAAGAAGGGCGATACCGTTTCCATCTACCTGCCGATGATACCGGAGCTGGCCATCGCCATGCTGGCATGCGTGCGCATCGGGGCGGTGCACAGCGTGGTGTTCGGGGGGTTCAGCGCCGAGGCCCTGCGCGACCGCATTCTGGACTGCAAGTCAAGGGTCCTCGTCACGGCTGACGGCTACTGGCGCAGCGGCCGACAGATAAAGAGCAAAGATAACGCCGATGCCGCCGTCGCGCTCTGCCCCGATGTGGAAGACGTCATCGTCGTTAAGCGGCTGGGCATCGATATCCCGATGATGGAAGGCCGTGACCGATGGTGGCAGGACGAGATGAACGCCCCTGATATATCCGCCGAATGCGAGCCGGAACAGATGGACGCGGACGCGCCGCTGTTCATTCTCTATACGAGCGGCAGCACCGGCAAGCCCAAGGGAGTCGTCCATACGCAGGGCGGCTATCTGCTGCACTGCTACCAGACGATGAAGTGGATATTCGATACCAAGGAAGAGGACATCTACTGGTGCACCGCCGACGTCGGCTGGGTCACCGGCCACAGCTATATCGTCTACGGCCCGCTGGCCATCGGGGCCGCCAGCCTGATGTTCGAGAGCGTGCCCACCTATCCCCACCCCGACCGCTTCTGGCAGGTAGTCGAGAAGTTCGGGGTGAACGTTTTCTATACCGCCCCCACCGTCATCAGGGCTTTAATGAGGGAGGGGGAGGACTGGCCCAACAAACACGACCTGTCCAGCCTGAGGCTGCTGGGCAGCGTGGGCGAGCCGATCAACCCCGAGGCCTGGATGTGGTACCACCGCGTCATCGGCAAGGAAAGGTGCCCCATCGTGGACACGTGGTGGCAGACGGAGACAGGCGGCATACTTATCACGCCGCTGCCCGGCGCTATTCCCACCAAGCCAGGCTCCGCCACGCTGCCGTTCCCCGGGGTAGAGCCCATTATCCTGCGGGAAGACGGCAAGGAGGCCGGCGTCAACGAGGGCGGCTGGCTCTGCATCAGGAAGCCGTGGCCGGGCATGATGCGCACCATCTACCGCGATCCGGAGCGCTTCAAGCAGACCTATTTCAGCAAGTTCCCCGGCTACTACAATACGGGAGACGGCGCCCGCAGGGACCAGGATGGCTATTACTGGCTGATGGGACGCATCGACGACGTAATCAACGTTTCCGGCCACCGCATCGGCACGGCCGAGGTGGAAAGCAGCCTGGTCTCCCACCCCAAGGTCGCCGAGGCGGCGGTAGTGGGCATGCCTCACCAGTTGAAAGGCCAGGGCATATACGCCTACGTTACCGTCAAGACGGGCGTGACGACCAGCCCGGAGCTGGAGAAGGAGTTGAAAAACCACGTCCGCCAGCAAATCGGGCCGATAGCGACACCGGACGTCATCCAGTTCGCCGACGGCCTGCCCAAGACGCGGAGCGGCAAAATCATGCGGCGCATACTGGTCAAGATAGCCGCCGGCGATACGGAAAACCTGGGCGACACCTCGACCCTGGCGGACCCGTCGGTAGTGCCTACCCTGCTTGCGGGCAGGAGAAAATAACCGGAAAATCTGCGGGCGGAGCGGGCGAGCCCGCTCCGCCCCGTGTTGAATCAACTCCAAAAATTCTGATAGGGAGGAATTTCCTGTGTCTCAAGAGGCAGCTAAATCCGAACCCCAGTGGGGGAACCCGGGAGCGCTGGGACTGGCCGCGTTCGGCCTGAGCACCGTACTGCTCCAGATACACAACCTCGGCTGGATAGACAGCACCATGCCGCTGGTATACGGCATGTTCTGGGGGGGCATCATCCAGGTAATCGCCGGAGTCATCGACGGGAGGCGGGGGGACACCTTCGGCCTGACCGCTTTCTGCTCTTACGGCGCTTTCTGGATGGGGCTCGCCTTTGCTTTCCTTTTCCAGTGGATGGGCCTGGTAACGCTGGACAGCTCCGGGCTTGCCTGGACGATGATTTTGTGGGGCGTTTTTACCGCTTTCATGACCATAGGTACGCTGAAGATGACCTTCATGCACTTTTTCGTTTTCGCCTCGCTGGTGGTGCTATTCGCGCTGCTGGCGGCGCATTTCTTCGGGGCTATATCGGCGCTGCCGGCCGGCATCGAGGGGCTTTTCTGCGGCGGGGCGGCGGCCTACGGGGCGGCGGCGGTCATCATCAACGGGAAGTTCGGCCGGGTGGTGCTGCCGCTGGGGAAGGTGCTGCAATAGACTAGAAAAGATAGGCACGTAAATTGAAAGACACCGGGTCCGGTGATGAAGAACGGGTCCGGTGTCATTTTTTAGTAGCATATCGGTTGAGATTTAAGTCGCGCTATAAAAGAACAGGTAGCATAAAGGTTGACAAATTATCTATATGAGTATAATAACTAGGTCTACCTGAGTTACCATTGGGCGTAGGGCGGCTGTGTTTTGAGGGTTATCAAGGTTAGTAACAAGGGCACCAGTACCCGATAATCTAGCGATTACTGGTGTCTTTTTGTTTTGGATAATTGATAGTAAAGGAGGAGCTACTATGAGCCCTACCGCACTAAATTACGAGGAACTAGAGCAACAAGTAGAACAACGACTGAACAAGAGCCGGTATGGAGTTCTGGCTACTGCCGAAGGTGATTTTGTGACGGCGAGACAAATGATGTTCATATGCAATGGTTTGACGATTACTTTTATAACGACTATTACCACCCGGAAATATAAGCAGATAGAAGTCAACCCAAACGTGGCGGTTTCTATAGGGAACATGCAGATAGAAGGGGTGGCTTCAATCAGAGGACGTACGAGCGATAACGAGAATGTCTGGTTCCTCAAGACATTTGAAGAAATTGAACCAGAAGTATATGAAAAACATCGCGATATGTGCCTGGACCCGGAGACACTGTGGAGAGTGATAGAGATAGCGCCAAAAAGATTTGCATTATTTGTTCCAGACAATTACCTTGACGTGCTAAACGTGGATGAAAAAACAGCCACCAGGTATTTGGGCAAGGAACTAGTCGCTCCGAATTATTGACACATTAAGCTGCCATTTTTTCAAAATAAACCTCACCCCCTGGCCCCCTCTCCAAACAGGGTCATTTACTGAAACGCCAGGTCAAGTTGTTTGGAGAGGGGGATAAATATGAGAGGGGGCGCCAGCCCCCTCTCGCTGCGCACTCCCCGTTTTTAGCAATTGTTGATATCCAGACCTTTAATCTGTCCTGCTCACCGGACAGGGGCATTATACAAACGCATCCCGCCACCCCCATGTTTTACTTCAGGGGGAAATGTAGCGCTTTTGAAGATTCTATTACCCTCACCCTTAGTCCCTCTCCCATAAAGGGAGAGGGAGGGGTAAAGCGGACAGGTAAAAAGGGGATGATACGAGGGTGGTCAGGGTGGGACAAGACAAGATGGAATAAAAGGGGATGAAGCGGGGATTGGAGGGCTGGATTCCGGCCTGCGCCGGAATGACCCGTCTGCGCCAAGGCTATGGCGGGCGGGCCCGCATAAGCACATAATGACCCTTCGACAAGCTCAGGGTGAGCGGGTATTTGCCGCGCCTACGCCTACGGCGGATGGCTCGCGATGGACACCAGCCGTGCTAAACCGTTCTCTTGTAGCCCGGCACGCGGATGCAGGCGACCATATGGTCTTCGCCGATGTCCTGTAGAGGCGGCACGGCCAGGCTGCACTCGGGGACAGCCATGAAGCAGCGCGGGTGGAAGGGGCAGCCGGGCGGGGGGTTGAGGGGGCTGGGGACTTCGCCCTTAAGGATAATGCGCTCGCGGCTTTCCTCGACAAAGGGGTCGGCTATAGGCACGGCGGAAAGCAGCGCCCGCGTATAGGGGTGCAGGGGGTTGTCGTACAGCACCCTGGATTTACAGAGCTCGACGATATGCCCCAGGTACATCACCGCAACGCGGTCGGATATATGCCGCACCACGGAAAGGTCGTGGGCGATGAACAGATAGCTCAGACCCTGGACCCTGTCCTGGAGCTCCTCCAGCAGGTTGATAATCTGCGCCTGAATGGAGACATCGAGGGCGGATATAGGCTCGTCGCAGACTATCAAATCGGGGTTACAGGCAAGGGCGCGCGCCACGCCGATGCGCTGTCTCTGGCCGCCGCTGAACTCGTGCGGAAAGCGGTCAGCCATGGACGGGTCGAGGCCGACAACGCGGAAAAGCTGTTCGACCCTTTCATTATACTCCCTCTTTGAGCCGACCATCTGGTGGATTTTAAGGGGCTCCCCGACGATACTCCCCGCGCTCTGCCGGGGGTCAAGGGAGGAATAAGGGTCCTGGAAGATGAGGGCCATTTTACTGCGCAGTCTGCGCAGTCGCTTCTCCGGGTAAATAGCGATGTCTTCGCCCTTGAACAGTATCCTGCCGGTAGTGGGTTTATAAAGCCTAAGCACGCACCGGCCGATGGTCGTCTTGCCGCAGCCGCTCTCCCCCACCAGTCCCAGCGTTTCCCCGGTCTTGAGTGTGAAACTGACATCGTCCACGGCCTTGACATCGGCGACTTTCCGCCGGAGCAAGCCGCGGGTGACGGGGAAGTACATTTTAAGCTGCTGGATATCCAGTATGTTACCGTTTTGCGGATGGTTCACCGGTCTTTTCCTCCGTATTCACATAGCAGCGGATATAGTGGTTTTCATCGACCTCTTGCAGGTCCGGCCACTTTTCTTTATAGCATTTTTCGATTTTATACGAGCACCGTGGTAGGAAGGCGCAGGTCGGGGGCATATTTATCAGGTTGGGAGGCAGCCCGTTGATAGGCACCAGCTTTCTGCCCTCCTCTTCATCAAGTCTGGGGATGCACTTAAGGAGGCCGATGGTATAGGGATGGCGCGGCTTGCCGAAGATGTCCTTGGTGGTGCCGGATTCCACGATACGCCCGGCGTACATAATATATATCCGCTGGGCGTAGCGGGCAACGACGCCCAAGTTGTGGGTGACGATAACCAGCGAGGCGCGGAAATGCTGCACCATGTCCTTCATAAGCTCCAGGAGCTGCGCCTGTGTGGTGACGTCGAGGGCGGTGGTAGGCTCGTCGGCGATGAGCATTTTGGGGTTGCAGGAGAGCCCCATGGCTATCATGACACGCTGGCGCATGCCGCCGCTGAACTGGTGGGGGTAGTCGTCAATACGCCCCTCGGCGGCGGGGATGCCCACCAGGCCCATCAGCTCGATAGCCCGCTTGCGCGCCGTGTCTTCATTCATTTTCATGTGGAGCACCAGCATCTCGGTAAGCTGCTGGCCGATGGTCAGCACCGGATTGAGAGAAGTCATGGGTTCCTGGAAAATCATGGCGATTTTAGCGCCGCGTATCGAGCGCATCTGCGGTCCGTTAGCTTCGTACTTGAGCAGGTTATCGCCCTCGAAAATGACCTCACCGTAGACCACTTTTCCCGGAGGTTTGATGAGCTGCATCACGGAAAGCTGGCTGACCGATTTTCCGCAGCCGCTCTCCCCCACCAGGCCCACGATTTCCTGCTCGTCGATGTGGTAGGACATGCCGTCGACGGCTTTAACCAGCCCGCTTTCCGTTTTGAATTGCGTCACCAGGTTGTTTACTCTTAACAGCTCGTTCATGTTATCCTCGTTAACTCCGTATTCGCTGACTTATTCAGCTCTGCTGAGTATTTCCCGGGATTTACCGGCGAGAGGCCGCGGGCGCTGGTATTTCGGCCCATTATATGCGCCCGCTTTCAGAAATGTCAAGAATGAATAGGTGGCGGTGCTGTTTACTCTGGTTGATTTTTTGTACTCACCTCCTGACCCCCTCTCAAACAGGTTCATATTAATCCAGACTTTAGGGTGTTTGAGAGGGGGAGATAAATTGAGAGGGGGAGATAAATTGAGAGGGGAAGCCTTTACTTGCCCGTTCGCTCTTGGAGGATGTATCATTAAGCTGGAATCTTTCGCCGTTTGTTTGAGGGACAGCCATGGAAAGCGAACTGGTCCCCCCGGGTCTGACCTATCTCGCCGATAACATAACCACCAGGCAGAATATACTGGGCGTGAGTAAAGAGCAAGGCGCGCGCTGGGCGCGGGGCCTCGGCCTGCCCGCGCGGGCGGAGACGGTCTTCTTCGCCGGCTGCGGCTACCAGTTTTCCGCCCAGCTCGAAGCTATGATGTCCCTAGCGAGAAACGTCGACAAGAGCGTTATCGGAGCAGAGCTGCCGATGCGTTTCGCCCGCTTCCAGAAGAAGCTGGGACTCAACCTGCCCGGCATTTACAGCAACGTGCTTTCGCGGGGCGGGGAGGCAGAGGCAAAGCCGCTGGAGGCGGCGGTGAAAGTGCTGCGCAAGATCGGGATACAGCCGGGCTACCTGGCGGAGAAAGAGCCGTGCTGCGGGGCACCGATGCACCACGCCGGACTTCAAAACAGGTTCGCGGAGAACGCCCGCCGGGCATACGGGATACTTAAGTCCGCCGGCGTCAGGCGCATAATCGGCATCGTACCTTACTGCACCCACGCCCTGGCGAAGCTGTTCCCGCTCTATGTCGAGGGGTTCGATATCGAGGTAAGGCACCTTCTGGAAATCGTGGCAGAGAAGCTGCCATCGCTTAAGCTACGCTTCCCGCGCCGTGTAAGAGTGACCTATCACGACCCGTGCCAGCTGGTACGATATTTGAGCTTAATCGAGGAACCGAGAAAAATCCTGCGCGCCATCGAAGGCGTAGAACTGGTGGAGACGGACTGGACGAAAGGGGAGTGGGCGACCTGCTGCGGGGGCGGGGGCGGGTTTGAGGCGGTCTTCCCCGCGCTTAGCGAAGTGCTGGCGGTCAACCGGGTCACCGAGCTTCTGGAGACGGAGCCCGAAATCATCGTTACGCACTGTCCCGGCTGCGTCATGCAGCTCAAGAGCGGCCTGCGCCATCTTAAGATTGAGGGAGTCGAGGTGCTCGACCTGGCGGAGGTCGTGGCAATGGCGATGGAGGAATAGAATCGCCGTTATGGTTCGACAGGCTCACCATGAGCGGCCTGTAGTCCCGCTCGTCCTGAGCTTGTCGGAGGACTCAATATGGGGATAAATAAAAAGTGAAAAATCAATCGGACTTCAAGAGCTATAAAAAGGAGATAATGGGCGCGGCCAGGGACGACCGGCTCCGGCTGGCGCTGAAGCGGGCGGTCAACAGCTTCCGCTCCAACGTGAGAAACGCCCTGGAGAGGTTCCCGCATACGGTAGACCTGGCGGAAGAGGTGCGGAAAATCAAGGAAAAAGCGATACCGGACATGGAGAACCTGACCCGAAAGGCAATCGCCGCCATAGAGGAGAACAAGGGGAAGGGATATTTAGCCAGGACGCCGGAGGAAGCTCTGGACATTATATCGGGGCTGGTGGGGACGAATAAGCTCATCGTCAAAGGGAAGTCGATGACCAGCGAGGAAATCGGGCTGCGCGAGCACCTGGAGGAAAAAGGCAACGAGGTCTACGAGACCGACCTCGGCGAGTTCATCGTCCAGAAGCTCGGCCAGCGCCCCATGCATATACTATCGCCGGCGATACACGTGCCTCGCGAGGACGTCGCCCGCCTTTTCTCCAAGGTCATGGGCACGGAAATCGCGCCGGACTCCGCTATCGAGGACATGGTGGCGGCGGCGCGGGGCTATCTGCGCGACAAGTTTTTCCGGGCGGACATCGGCATTAGCGGCGCCAACGTCGTCGCCGCAGAAACGGGCACTTTATTCCTCATCGAGAACGAGGGAAACATCCGGCTCGCCACCGGCGCCCCACCGGTGCACATCGCGCTGGTCGGTATGGAAAAGCTGGTGCCCACCCTGAGCGATGCCTTCAAGGTCAGCGAGGTCACCTGGCGCTACGCCAACTATACAATGCCTTCCTACGTCAGCCTGGTGTCCGGTCCCAGCAAGACCGGCGATATCGAGAAAGTAACCACCTACGGGGCGCACGGCCCCAGAGAGCTCCATGTTATCTTCCTCGACGGCGGCAGGACGAAGCTGGCGAAGTATCCCAAACTCAGCCAGGCGCTCTACTGCCTGCGCTGCGGGGGCTGCCTCTACGAATGCCCCGTCTTCGC
>CAYTZI010000043.1:0-14396 GCA_964442335.1 uncultured Dehalococcoidaceae bacterium
TATTCATTTTATATCACTACCACCGTTAAATGTCAAGAAAATCTCTGAAAAATTTACTTCGCTAATTTTATCTGGTATACTTGCCGTATCCCGGGATAATCCGGGGAAAACGATAAACATGGATATCGAAGAGATAAAGGTCGACTTTCACTCTAACGTTCCTCTTTACCAGCAGATCGCCGAGCAGCTGCGCCGGCTCATCGCCACGGAACAGATAAAACCCGGTGACCGCCTGCCTTCAATCCGCCAGCTTTCCCAGAAGCTCAATATAAATCCCAACACGGTCTGCCGCGCCTATCTCGAGCTGGAACAGGAGCAGATTTTAACATCGCGGCGGGGCGGCGGCACCAGCGTTAAGTCCAGCGATATCGTTCCGGATGTGCGGTCGGGACGCCAGAGAAAGCTGCTGGAAAACATGAATGAAGATATCGTTAAGTCCCTCAGCCAGGGCTTCAGTCCCGAGGAGCTGGAAGCGGCCTTTTACCTGAGCCTGGAAAGGTGGCGCGAAGAGAGGCATGTTGAATCCAGGGAACCGGCGGGCGCCGCGGCCGCGGCGCAGGAAAATAAAGTAATACGCATCGTCGGCAGCCACGACCTGGCTTTGAATATACTTCTCGACCTGCTCCGGCAGCGCGTGGACGGACTGAAAACGGAAGTGACGCACGCCGGTAGCCTCGGGGGCCTTATCGCTTTGCAGGAGGAGAGGGCGGACCTCGCCGGCACCCACCTGCTCGACGAAGAGACGGGGGAGTACAACTATCCTTACGTGAAAAGGGTCCTGCCGGGCAGGGAGCTGGCCATCGTTAATCTCTCCTTCCGCGTCCAGGGCCTAATGTTCGCCAAAGGGAACCCGCGCAAAGTCAGGGGACTGGTCGACCTGAAGCGGCCGGACATCGTGTTCATAAATCGTCAGAAGGGCTCCGGGACGCGCGTGCTGCTCGACCTTCAGCTCAAGCGGCAGGGGATATCTCCCGATGATATCAAGGGCTACGACAATGAAATGAACACCCATCTGGAAGTAGCCTCCAATATCGCTAAAGGCAGCGCCGACGTCGGTCTGGGCATAGAGGCGGCGGCCCTGAGCTGCGGGATTGCCTTCATGCCGATGTTCCGTGAGAGGTACGACCTGGTGATACCTATGGCGAACTACCGCAGCCGGCTATTCGCCCCGATGCTGGAGATAATCGCCAGCGACGAGTTCAAGAAAATCGTCGATAAAGTCGGGGGTTACGATACCTCGCAGACGGGTGTAACCACGTTCCTGCCCTGAAGAAAACTCCGAAATTCGAATTTCGGTATTCGATATTCGTATTTACTATTTGCGCTCTTCGAACTGTTTCAGCAGCTCCTGGTAGTCTTCCGGCGTGTCTATATCGAAAAGTATAAAGCTGTCCCCGACCGGCACCGGCAGCGCCAGGCTTTCCTTCGACTCCAGTACCGCTTTCAGCGTGCCGTTTTCATTCCAGCCGGCAATGTCTCCGGCGAGCTCCGCCGGGATGAGCGGCGGGTGCCCCCTTCTCCCCCCGAACACCGGGTAGATGATTCTGCCGGGATTTTCGCCGGCGGCCTCCATCAACCTCCGGATGGTGCCCCGCCTCACCAGCGGGATGTCCACCGGCAGGATAAAAAATGCCTGATAGCCCGGCGGCAAAGCGCGTACGCCCGCCTGTACCGAGCTGAACATGCCCCGCTCGTACTCCGCGTTGCGGACGATGGTGACGGCCGGGTTTTTCACGGCCGCGACAATGTCAACGTGGCGGTAGCCGGCTACCAGGAAAACGTCGACCCCCGTTTTAAAAAAAGTATCGATGACATGGTCGATAACCGTGCCTTCGCCGAGCGGGAGGAGCGGTTTGAACTGCTTCATGCGGGTAGAGAGGCCGCCCGCCAGGACAAGCGCCGCGTAGCGAGCTTTCATGCCCTTTGCTGGCTCCGCACCTGGATCAGCTCCGCCACGATGCTCACGGCTATTTCTTCAGGCGTTTCACCCCCGATATTGACGCCGATGGGGGAGTGCACCTGTTCCAGCCGCTCTTTTTTAACGCCCTGCGCCGCCAGGTAGGCGTAGATGGCGTCCCTTTTCTTTCGACTGCTTATCATGCCGATGTATCCCGCGCTTGTCTTCAGGGACTGCTCGAGCACTTCGCGGTCGTACTGGTGGCCGCGCGTGACGATAACGATGAAGGAGTCCTCATCTATCTCCAGCTCTTCGAAGGCCCGGTTGAAGTCGCGGATAACGCGTGTTTCGTTTGCCTCCGGGAACCGTTCCGCGCTAGCGAACTCCTGCCGGTCGTCGATGACCACCACCCGGAACCCCACCAGCGCCGCCAGATGAGCGGTGGGCACCGCCACATGCCCCGCCCCGAAGCAGTACAGCGTCTTCAGCCGGCGTATCCTGTCCACCATCACCCGCGTGTCCCCCAGCGGAAGGACGGCCGTGTCGGAAATGTTGTGAAGCTCGGGTTTCACTTTTTCGATACCCGGCATGGGAAACAGGGTTTCGCCGTCGGAATACATGAGGTTATGCCCCGGTACCTCTAAGTTATCGCCTTCACCTTTCAGGTGCGTTAAAAGGTAAAACTCTTTACCGCTCCGGACGGCGTCCAGCCACCGCCGGGACAGCTCGCGGTTTTCCGCCGTTGGCGCGAGATAGTCCAGCAATATCTCGGCGCTGCCGCCGCATATCATGCCGGGGGCGGTGACGTTCTTGCCGGAAAGCTCGTAAGAAAGTATCGCCGGCTTCCCGTTCCCAAGGACCGCCCGGGCCTTTTGTATCGCGTCGGCTTCAAGTAGACTGCCCCCGATCGTCCCGTAGCATTTCCCGTCCGCCGCCACTGCCATTTTCGTGCCGATGCGGCGGGGTGTAGAACCCTCAAGGTTCATTACGGACACCAGGACAAGTGGTTGTCCCGCTTCAAGCTGCTCGCAGGCTATTTTCGCAAGAAATTCAATCTCGTTCATTTCCCTGGGGGGGTGCAAAAACTGGAGCCGGCAGGCCCTGTTTTAGAAAACCTGCCGGCTCTCTATATCCGGCCTATTTTGCTTTCAGCGCCGCCTTGACTTTTTCGGGGGTGGCCGGCAGGTTATATATCCTGGCGCCGCAGGCGCTATAGATAGCGTTAGTAACTGCCGGCGCGGTGGATACCATCGTCATCTCGCCGATGCCGGTGGAGCCCAGCGTGCCCCTGGTGCGCGGCGTTTCGCGCTTGATAAACTCGACTTTGAAGGAATCGTTGATGGTGGGGAACTTAAAGGTAATCCAGTCCTTGGTCTTGCCCAGGATGAACTCCTCCCGCAGGGCGTAGCCGATTCCCTGGTCCATGCCTCCCTCGAGCTGGCCTTCCAGGTTCTGCGGGTGGATAATGGGTCCGGCATCGACGGCGGTGGTCATTTTAAGCACCCTGGTCTCGCCGGTCTCCGTATTGACCTCGACCTCCGCCATCTGGATGTTATGCACCTGGGAATCGAAGGAGTCCGTCTGGCCGGTCTTGGGGTCGAGCTTGTCCTGGCCGGCAATCTGCTTTACGCCTTCGAAGCGGGTGGGTTTGCCGGCTGCCTTGAGGCCGGCATAGGTCTTGGAGCCCGCTTCCTTCATGGCTTTGGCCATTTTTTCCAGTCCGTTCACCAGGGCGCCGCCGCTCATATAGGTCTGGCGGCTGCCGGCGGAGGGACCCGACGCTACGGTCTTATCGGTATCGCGTGTGTAGAGCTTTATCTTTTCCAGCGGCAGGCCGAGCACCTGCGCCGCCAGCTGTGAAAGCATGGAGTCGTTGCCCTCGCCGGGGTCGGCGATGGCGGCGTAAATGGTGACGGTATCGTCCGGGTTTATCTCTACCGAGTTATGGGCGCTGTCGCCCGCTTCGGCGATGCCGAAAGACATGCAGGCGATGCCCACGCCGCGCTTTATCTTGCCGCCCTTTTTATTGAACTCCGCGGCCTCTTTCTTAGCTCGCTCGAAGTGCGGCCGGATGTCGTCGCAGAGCTCCGGGAAACTGGTCTGGTCGATGGGCGCCCCCGTGGAGCGGGTCTGCCCCGGTTTCAGGGCGTTCTTCTTGCGGAACTCAAGTGGGTCGATGCCTGCCTTCTCGGCCAGCATGTCCATCAGGGACTCCAGGGCGAACATGACCTGGGGCGGTCCGGCCCCTCGCGCCGCCCCACCGCTGCCGTTATTGGTATAGGCCATCTTCCCGTAAGCGTAAACGTTGGGTATATTGTACGAGCCGCTCAACATGTGCAGGGCACGCCCCGGCATGATGGGCCCCAGCAGGAAGTAGGCGCCCTTGTTGAGCATGAACTCGTTGGAGTAGGCGGTGAGATTGCCCTTGGCGTCGGCGGCCAGCTTGGTCTTCATCGCGAAGGGATGGCGCTTGGAGGTAATGTTCATCGACTCTGCGATGCTGGGAACATAGCGAATGGGACACCTGAAATGGATGGCGGCCGCGGCGGCGATGCACTCGGAGCTCATCGTGGCTTTGATACCGAATTGGCCGCCGCTGTACGCCTCGATATAGCGGACCTTGTCCCATCCGACGGCCTCTTTAATCTGTCCGGCATGTTCGTGGATATTAATGCTCCGGCCGATGACGACCAGCTCGTCGCCTTCGAAATAGCAGAAACAGTTCTCTGGCTCCAGTGGCGCCTGGTGGTTCATCTGCGTCGAGAAGTCCCCGCCCACCGTGTAAGCTGCCTCTTTAAACCCTTTTTCGGCGTCGCCTTTTATTTGCGGCTGCTGCCAGCATAGATTGGGCGAATGGGGGTGAATCTGGACGGCTCCCGGCGCCAGGGCCTCTTCTGGCGTCAGCATGACTTTCAGTTTTTCGTAGGTAACTTTAACCGCGGCGGCGGCCGCCCGGGCCTGTTCCCTGGTCTTGGCGGCGACGATGGCCACCGGGTCGCCGTAAGCCCTGACCTTGTCATCGCAGAGCACGGGCCAGTCGGGGGCGAAGATGCGGATACGGTTGGTACCCTTGATATCTTCCGCCGTCATCACGCCAACGACGCCCGGCATTTTCTTCGCCGCGGAGGCGTCGATGGACTTTATGATGGCGTGGAACTCGGTGCTGTGCACCGCCGCGATGTCCAGCATGCCGTCCATCTTATAGTCGGCGCTGAACTTCGCCACTCCGCAGGCTTTTATCATGGCCGAAGGCCGCGGGTGCGATACCCCTATCATCTTCTTTTTGTCGATGGCGCCGCGTACCTTCGCCGGCGTGGTCTCGCCGCGCAGGAACTTACCCGCCAGTCTGACCGCGTCGATGATTTTCACATAGCCGGTGCAGCGGCAAAGGTTCCTGGCCAGGGCTTTCTTAATCGCCGCGTCATCGGGGTCGGGGTTCTGGTCGAGGAGGGCTTTGGTGGCCATAATCATCCCCGGCGTGCAGTAGCCGCACTGGATGGCCCCGGAGAGCACGTAGGCTTCCTGGATGAGGTGCGGGTTCTCCGGCGTGCCCAGGCCTTCCACGGTAATGACGTCCGCCCCTTCGAGGTCGACCACTTTTTTCAGGCAGGAACGGGTGGCTTTGCCGTCGACGATTACGGTGCATGCCCCGCACTGTCCCTTGCGGTCGCACGACTGCTTGGTGCCGGTGAGTCCGAGTTGCTCCCTGAGCAAATCGAGCAGCACCAGGTCCGGCCCGGCTTCCACTTTCCGCTTGACCCCATTAACTGTCAAGGTCACTTTTTTCACTTCATTGCCCCCCTTATTTTATATTTAGAATGAAATTTGTATTAGGATGGGTAAGACATTTTCTCATAAAATATCATTTATGGTATTTTTTGTCAATTAACCCGGCCGGGGCACGAGCGTGGTGCAGGCGTTATCGAGGTAGATGGGAGGCTTTCCGTTCCGTTCGGCCGCCAGCGATGGAAAATCCCTGCGGATTTTTTCTATCAGGTTTTCGTCCATCGCTTTCTAATATATTATATTGGTCATGCCAATACAACAGGGACGGACGCAGGACCCGACTTGATTTTACAAAATAAGATTTAAAAGTCCCCCCACCACCAGCGCCGACAGAATCATTATCGCGACCGATTTAAGCAGGTTCAGCAGGCCCAGTTCCCTCAGGAGAACAACGAAGGTGGCGACACAGGGGAAGAACATGGACAGCACCACGCTGCCCACCACCAGCTGCCCGCTGGTAAGGGCCAGCGGCGCCAGCATGCCTACCGCCACATCCTTCCGCAGAAAACCTATGGCGATGGCGGTAACCGCTTCCTTGGGTAGACCGAAAATCCCGGTCACCACCGGCGCGGTGAAGTTGGCGATGGCTTCAAAAACGCCTAACGAGTGCAGGATATTAATCACGAATATGGCCCCGAGAATCAAAGGCAGCGCTTCTTTCAGGAAGCCGTATGTCCTCATCCAGAGCTTTTGCAGGCTGGTCCGCCAGGGCGGCAGCCGGTAGGGGGGAATCTCAATCAAAAGCTCAGGAGTAAAACCCCTTACCGCCAGGCGCATGATTATCCCCAGGACTATCCAGACGGCGAAAAGTGTACCGTAGACCATTGCCACGTACTGCCAGCCACGCGCGCCCACCAGGCCGAAAATCATTGCCTGTAATGCGGCGCAGGGCACGGCGATGGAGATTAAGGTGGCCGCGATAAACCGCTCCCGTTTACTTTCAAGGATTCTGGTGGCCATGACCGCCGGTACGTTGCAGCCGAACCCGAGCAGGGTGGGGATGATGGCGTAGCCGTGCAGTCCCACCCTGTGCATGACGGTGTCCATCAGCACCGCAAGACGCGGCAGGTATCCGGTATCCTCGAGCAGGCCGAGTATCAGGTAGAAAGAAACGATATACGGCAGCACCATGGCGAAAGGAACGTATAGGCCGCTGGAAAGCAGCCCGAACGATTGCACGAAGTCGATGTTGCCGTTAATCAGGCTGCCTATCAGGACGGTATGAAGGAATCCCCCGCCCCCCAGTAAATCGCTGAGGCGGTCCAGTACCGGCAGCCAGAGGTTATTGAACAGCGGGTCGAACACGTAGCCGATGAGGCTTTCGCCGATGAACCGGACTACTATGAACGAGGCGGCGAGCACGACCAGGGCGATAAGACCCCCGGAAATCGGGCGGACGGTGGCGTCCGACAGCCGCTCGCGCCAGGTATGGTGCCGGTGAGAGACGCGCTGGACCTGCTCGATGATGCCGCCGACGGCGGCCCAGCGCTCGTCATGGGTGCGCACCGGCGTGTCCGGCGATACCGCCTTCGGCAGGCTCTCCACGAGCTCTTTTATCCCCTCGCCGGTCGTTGCTACGGTGGGAACAACCGGCACGCCCACCATCTCCCTCAGCTTATCCAGGTCAATATCTATCCCCTGGTGCCGGGTGTCGTCCCACATGTTCAGGGCGACCACCATCGGGATTTTTTGCTCCAGGAGCTGTAGGGTTAAATAGAGGTTCCTCTCAAGGTTGGTCGCGTTGACGACATTTATAACCACGTCCCCCGTTTCGAGCATCTGCCTGGCGACCTCTTCGGCTTCGCTGGTCGGCTCCAGGGTGTAGGTGCCGGGCACATCGATTACCTCAGCCTGCTCGTCGCCCACCTTCATTTGTCCGTGGGTGTAGCTTACCGTGGTCCCCGGGTAATTGGAGGTAATCACGCGCACGCCGGTCAGACGCGAGAAGATAACGCTCTTACCGACGTTGGGGTTCCCCATCAAGAGGACTTTCATGGGGAGGTGTTTCCGGCCTCGACAATTATTCTGCTGGCCATGCCGAAGCCGATAGCCACCTGGGCCCTGTTGACCTCTATCGTCACCGGGCCGCGGATAAAGCTGGAACTGAGTTTCCTGATATTTCTGCCCGGCCTTATATCCAGAGCGGCGAGGCGATTAATTATGCCATGACCGCCTTCAATCCGTATGATTTTACCGCTCTCGCCGGCGCGAAGTTGTCCAAGGCTCTTTACAGGCATTAGTTTTCTCCTGACATGGCTAACAATACTTTAAATATTACAGTTACTTCCGCTTTCGCTTGCATTCCGGGCAATAGCCTTCCAGCCTGAGTTGAACGGAAGTGATGTCGTAATCCCTGTCTTTTTGCATGACGTCGACAGCCTGATTAATCAGCGGGCTGTCAAACTCGATAACCGCCCCGCAGCCGAGGCAGACCAAGTGGTGATGGGCCGTCTTGCCTTTCATTTCGTAGTGTGAATGCGTATCGCCGAGGCTGCTTTCGGATATCAGTCCCAGCTCTTTAAACAGCTTGAGATTGCGGTACACCGTCGCCAGGCTGATGCGGGGCTCTTTCTCCCTGGCGCGTAGGAAAAGCTCGTCGGCGTCCAGGTGCTTTTCGGCCTTGCGGATAATATCCAGAAGCAGGTGGCGCTGTGTGGTTACCGGCCTGCCCGCTATTTTCTTCGATTTTTTGCGAATGATATTCATTCTCATTTATCATATCAAATTAAACCGCGCCTGTCAAGTAGTACCATTTTCCCATGACGGCATCCCGCATACCAGGCGGTACGGATTCACGATAGAGTTGCTTTTTCTCAAGCCCGGACTTGACAAATATGCATCGTTGTTGTATTCTGATAATGAGCATATGTGCAAAATAAGTAAATAAAGCACAAAGGCTCATATGAGGTGTAAAAGATAATGGGAAGACGGCAACTCTGGCGTAAGGTCAGCTCGATACCTTCGGTAACCTATTTCAAGCCCGCCGGAATGCGCATGGCCGAGCTGGAGGAAGTCCAGCTTCTGGTGGAAGAAGCCGAGGCGGTACGCCTTAAAGACCTTGAGGGGCTCGAGCAGGAAGAATGCGCCGTAAAGATGAATATCTCGCGGAGCACATTTTCCAGGCTGCTGGATTCCGCCAGGCAGAAAGTCGCCGATGCTCTGCTGAACGGGAAAGCCATACGGATTAAAGGGGGAAACTTCGAGATGGCGGTGCGGCGTTTCCGCTGCCTGGAAGGGCATGAATGGGAGGTGCCTTTTGAGAAGATGATATCCGCCCCGCCGGAGAGCTGTCCCCAATGCGACACGCCGAGCATCATGCCGCTTTACCCCGCCGGCATGCGCCGCGGTTTCGGTCGGGGCAGGAGGGGTAGAAGGGGAATAGTCGAGTAACGAACTATGAAAATCATTGATGATATACTCTCGACCATTGATTACGGTGCTCCTGTGAGGGATGTACGCCAGGGGCCTTTTCAGACGGCGGTGTTGACGCGCTACTGCGGGCTGGCGTCAACTCCCCACGAAGAAGGTTTTCACCATGCCATGAGCCTGGTAAAGGACGCCGGCTCGCTAACGGAAAAGACCGCGCGGGAGCTTGCCCTTATGGCCGAATCGGAGAGCCTGTACGAGGCGGCTATCGGCATGGCGGCGATTAACTCACTCATCGAAGTGAACGAAAAGGAATGCCGCGAGCTCAACGCGCGTGACCTAATCACGGAAAAAGGGCGCGGCAAGAACGTGGCGATTATCGGGCATTTCCCGTTCGTCCCGAAGCTGAGGGAAACGGTGAAGGAGCTCTGGGTCATCGAGAAAATACCGCGTGAAGGCGACCGCTCCGAAGAGGAAGCGGAAAATCTGGTCCCCGGGGCTGACGTCGTCGGCATTACCGGGACGGCCTTTACCAATCACACCATCGAGCGGCTCCTGGGGCTCTGCCGTCCCGACGCGTACGTGGTGTTGCTCGGGGACACTGCCCCTCTCTCCGGAGTCCTGTTCGATTATCATGTCGACGCCATATCCGGCACCAGGGTCGTCGATTACGAGGCGGCATTAAAGTGCGTGAGCGAAGGCGCTACCTACCGGCAAATCAGGGGAATACGCCAGCTCACGATGATGAAATAAAATAGAAATTTCTGGAAAAAACAAAAGGAGGTAGAGGAAATGTTCTACGGATTTTATGGAGGACGAGGGTACGGTCGCGGCGGTGGCGGCGGCATGGGTTTCGGTTTCCGGGGCAGCTCTCCGCCCTGGCCTTACGTGGGGCGGGGCAGAGGCGGCCTGCCCAGGTGCGCCTATTACCTCGGCGGGACGGCAGCGTCGTTCCCCCGGACTTTCCAGGCGGGAATGCCCTACGACTACGCGGCGCGGATAACCCCGGAAGATGAGCTCAGCAGCCTGAAAGCCCAGGCGGAAGTGTTGAGGAACGAGCTCAAAGCGATTGAGGCCGAGATAAAAGAACTCTCGTCGGCCGGAAAGAGTAAGGAGTAACACATGAAAATAGCCGTTTCAGCAAATGGCACGACTCTCGATGCGGAAGTCGACCCCCGGTTCGGCCGGTGCCAGTATTTCATCATCGCCGACCCCGAAACGATGGAGTTTGAAGCTGTTGATAACGCCAGCGCCATGGCATCCGGAGGCGCTGGTATATCGGCGGCCCAGATGATTGCCAGTAAAGGTGTCCAGGCCGTCCTTACCGGCAACTGCGGTCCCAACGCCCACGGCGTGCTGAACTCAGCCGGGGTGAAAATAATAACCGGCGTTTCGGGAAAAGTTAAGGATGTCATTGCCGGATACAAGCAGGGTAAGTATTCCGCGGCCCCCCAGGCCAACGTCCCCGACCACTATGGCATGGGCGGGGGTGGCGGTGGAGGCGGAGGCATGGGTGGAGGAATGGGCGGCGGCATGGGGAGAGGCATGGGAAGGGGTATGGGGAGAGGCATGGGCCGGGGCATGGGAATGGGCATGGGCGGAGGTATGGGGATGGGTATGGGAGGCGGCATGGCGGCTCAGTATACCCCGCCGCAGCCGTCCAGTCCGGCGCAGGAGATGGAATACCTGAAAGAGCAGTCCCAGGCGCTGGCGAAACAGCTGGCTCAAATCCAGCAGCGCATCGAGGAACTTGAAAAGAAATAGATATAACAGGTAAACAGGAGGCGCGATATGCCAAGAGGAGACGGAACGGGACCCCCGCGTAATGCGTCACAGAGAGGGGGCAGGATGAGGGGTGCGCGCCCCGGGGCAGGGCCCGGCGGGGACTGCGTATGCCCCGAGTGCGGTGCCAGGGCGCCCCATAAAGTGGGAGTGCCCTGTTACAGTATAAGCTGCCCCAAATGCGGTGCGAAAATGGTAAGAGGTTAACACCGGTAGATGATAATAGCCGTTGCCAGCGGTAAAGGGGGTACCGGCAAGACCCTGGTGGCGACCAGTCTCGCCCTTTCCCTGAAAGATAGGTGCAGGGTGCAGCTTCTCGACTGTGATGTCGAGGAGCCCAACGACCATATACTGGTAAAGCCTGTCATTCTTCACAGCGAGCCGGTTTCCATACCGGTCCCTGGGGTGGACAAAGATAAATGCACGCTCTGCGGTAAATGCGCCGAGGTATGCGCCTACCACGCCATCGCCGTGGCCGGGGAGTACGTGCTGACCTTCTCCGAGCTTTGCCACGGGTGCGGCGCCTGCAGCTACCTCTGCCCGGAAAAAGCTATTTCCGAGGTCCCCAACGAGATAGGCATCATTGAAACGGGACGGGCCGATGGTCTTCTCTTCGCTCAGGGCAGGTTGTCCATCGGTCAGCCGATGGCGCCGCCGGTCATCAGGAAGGTCAGGGAGCTTGTCGATAAGCAGGCCACCGTAATCATAGATTCATCGCCGGGGACTTCCTGCCCGGTGGTAGAGGCCATCAAGGGGAGCGACTATTGCTTGCTGGTCACCGAGCCGACTCCCTTCGGGCTTAACGACCTCGTGCTGGCGGTGGAGACGGTAAAGCAGCTCGGCATTCCCTTCGGTATTGTTCTCAACCGCGCCGGGGTCGGTGATGACCGGACGGAAGAGTATTGCGCCGGGGAGAAAATCCCGGTGCTGATGAAGATTCCGCTGGACAAGAATATCGCCGGACTGTATTCGCAGGGTGTGCCGCTGGTTGAAGGTATGCCCGAATACAGGAACAAATTTATCGAGCTATATGAAAATATCAAAGAGGCCGTAGATGAAAGAAGTCGTAGTCCTGAGCGGTAAGGGGGGCACCGGCAAGACGAGCATCGTGGGCTCGTTCGCCGCGCTCGCCCGGGACAAGGTCATGGCGGATTGCGACGTTGACGCCGCCGACCTTCACCTGCTGCTCGGCACTTCAAACAGGGAGAAAAACGAGTTCTGGAGCGGGCAGGTTGCCGCTATAGATAAAGACAGGTGTACCCAGTGCGGCCTGTGCCAGGACCTGTGCCGGTTCAACGCCATCCGTGACTATACCGTCGACCGCGTTTCCTGCGAAGGCTGCGGCTTCTGCTCGCATATCTGTCCGGTCGAAGCAATTACCATGAAAGAACGCAAATCAGGGGACTGGTTTATTTCCGATAGCCGATACGGGCCTCTGGTACATGCGCGTCTGGGTATAGCGCAGGAGAACTCCGGCAAGCTGGTGGCGCTGGTCAGACAGCAGGCCAAAGAGCTCGCCGAGAAAAAGGGACTCGATTACATTATCAGCGACGGGCCTCCCGGCATCGGCTGCCCGGTTATATCCTCCCTTTCCGGAGTCAGCCTGGCCCTTATCGTTACCGAGCCGACTCTTTCGGGCATGCATGACATGGAAAGAGTGCTCGGTGTCTGCAAGCATTTCGGCGTTCCCGCCGCGGTCTGCATCAACAAGTGTGACCTCAACGATGAAAATACCGCCGCGATTCATGACTACTGCCGTAAAAACGGCGTCGAAGTGGCTGCCATGATTCCCTTCGATAATGCCGTCACCGAGGCGATGGTCAAAGGAGTACCCATCGTGGAACATTCCGACGGCAGGGTAGCCAGGGAAATCAGGAGTCTCTGGCAATATATCGACCGGAAGTTGCAGGAGTGAGTTATGCCTATCTATGAATATGAATGCCAGGCCTGCGGCGAGAAGTTTGAACTGCGCCGGAGTATATCTGACAATGATAGCGAGATAGAATGCCCCAGGTGCGGGACCGCCAAGCCGCGCCGCGTTTTATCCCTGTTCAGCAAGGGCTCTTCCGCGGGGTCTTGCTCCCCGGGCAGCTCTACCTGAAGCATCAGTCGCTAAGGCAGTTTGCCTTAATATCCGGAGGGAGAATGCAGCGGCACTATTCTCACCCGCCGGTGTAAAACGGGCGTAAACGAGATATAGATATGCAGGAATTAATTAAGGAATTCATTAAACAGAAGCGGTTCGCCGTAGTCGGTGCTACCGACAATCCGCAGAAGTACGGCAACCAGGTAGTCAAGAACCTCGTAAACCGCGGTTATCAGGTCTATCCCGTGAATCCCAGGCTCAAAGAAGTGGAGGGCCTGAAATGCTATGCCGGTCTGGCCGATATTCCGGAGAAGGTCGATGTCGTCGACTTCGTCGTGCCGCCCCAGGCGACCGAAGAAATCCTGAAGCAGTGCCTGGCGCTGGGATTGAACCGCATCTGGCTACAAGCCGGTTCAGAAAGTGAGGTCGCCATTGACTTCTGCCATAAGCATAACCTGAAAGTGGTGCACAGCGTGTGTGTAATGATAAGCTAAGAAGGAAGCTATTATACAATTTATATTATTGACTATAAATCCGAAAACGGACTTAAGACAAAAGAGTAAATGAAACGGAGGTATCTTATGAAATTCGCCATACCGGTAAACGGAGGGATCGTATCAGAACATTTCGGCCATTGCGAGCAGTTCGCCTTAATTGACGTTGACGAAGCCAGCAAGCAGATAATTAATAAGGAGCTGGTCAACTCACCTGGCCACCAGCCGGGGTTGCTTCCTCAATGGCTGGCGGAAAAGGGAGTAACGCTGGTCATCGCCGGCGGTATTGGCTCCCGGGCTCAGGGTCTCTTCCAGCAGTATAATATCGGTGTCATCACCGGCACCATGGAGAGCGACCCGGAAAAGGCGGTCTTGAGTTATCTAGACGATGCCCTGGAGACCGGGGCCAACATATGCGACCACTAGAGAGATAGATGGAGAAATAAGTAGATGATAGATGAGGAACATGTAAAACAAAGCCTGGAAACGGTGCTGGTACCAGGCGTTAAGCGCAGCATCGTCGGCCTGAACATGGTACGCGAGATAAATATCTCCGGCGAAAAGGTAGCGGTTACCCTGGCGTCTACCGGACTTGTGCCGGGGGCGCAGGACTGGATTAAAAGCAAGACCCAGGAAGCCCTTGAAAACCTGCCTGATATCAAAGAAGCAACGGTAAATTTCAGCGGCATCAAGGCAAAGGACCTGAACAAGATTAACCAGATGATCGCCGTTATGAGCGGGAAGGGGGGCGTGGGCAAGTCCCTGGTATCAAGCTTAATTGCTGTTGCCCTCAAACGTAAGGGCTATGAAGTAGGCATCCTTGACGCCGACATTACCGGCCCGAGCATCCCCAAGATGTTCGGCATCAAGGTGCCGCCGAGCGGCAACGACGACGGGATGCTACCCGTGCTGTCCAGGTCGGGCATCGAGGTCATGTCCATCAACCTGCTCCTGCCCAGCGAAGATGATGCGGTTATCTGGCGCG
>CAYTZI010000044.1:0-14391 GCA_964442335.1 uncultured Dehalococcoidaceae bacterium
ACGTGCAGTATGCCGACATGGTCGGTATACAGCGTGTCCCACCCAGGGAAGCAATATTGATGATGGAACCGCCACCGGCCTTTATCATCAGCGGTATACAGACCTTCATTGTCAGAAAAGGCCCGGTTAGATTTACCTCGAGGACACGCTTCCAGAGCTCCACGTCAACATCGACGATATTCCCCGGGTTGTCAATCCCGGCATTATTTACCAGCACATTAATCTTGTTGCCGAATTTTACCGTTGTCTCCACCATACGTTTGACATCATCTAAATTGGTCACGTCTCCGGAGCATGTCGCAACTGACCCGACCGGCAACGACTTGGCCAGCTCATCCAACTTCTCCTGGCGTCGGCCGGAGATACACACCTTCGCCCCGTCAGCAACGAACCGCTTAGCGATTTCAGCGCCAATGCCGGCACCACCTCCGGTAATAAGGGCCACTTTCCCTTTAAGGTCCATAAGCTGTGCCTCCTTTGCTTTGATTGATACTTGCGAACCCAATATACACCATACCACTGTAGCCGGCAATAAATCCAAAATGGGTTTGACCTGCATCCTGCTTCTGAGACCATGCTATTTATCACTATAACGTAAGAGATAGGAGCACTCTTGGGGGTTGGTCACTCAAGATTTCATTGCATTTAAAGTGAAGATATGTATTAATATAGCGAAAGTCTGATTTGAAATAAGGGATAATCTATCTTTATCAAGCAACTTAACGCTATCTTCGAGAACATGGAGAATATACTTTCGTTAGACAAGCAGGGGGCGCTGGACTACTTTTCCAAGTACGTGCCATTACGGCGCGTATCGAAGCCGGAAGAAATCACCGGCATCTGCAGCTACCTGGCCAGCGACGAGTCGTCTTTCATGACCGGGGCGGCGCTGCTCATCGACGGGGGCTCGGCGGTGGTGGACGTTTCCGGCGCCGCGGTCAGCGAGGTCGGCGTCCAGTAAAAGACGAAGGCGCGAAGGCGGCGTGGATGGGAGTGAGGCATGAAACAGGAAAAAAATTTAAGCCTGAAAAAAATCGACGCCATCATCTTCGACATGGACGGCGTGGTAACCAGCTCGGCGCGGGAGCACGCCAGCGCCTGGAAGCGCATGTTCGACGAGTACCTCGAGGAGAGGGCACGCCGCCGCGGAGAGCACCACAAGCCGTTCGACATCGACAGCGACTACCGTCTCTACGTGGACGGAAAGCCTCGCTACGACGGGACCCGTAGCTTTCTGGAGTCGCGGGGCATCTCCCTGCCCTACGGGAGCCCCAGGGACTCCCCGAAAAAGGAGACCATCTGCGGGCTGGGCAACCGGAAAAACCGCTACTTCCGGGAATACATCAAGAAATACGGCGTCAAGCCCTTCCCGTCGTCGGTGAGCTTCATCAAGAGAATGAAAGCCAGAGGAACCGGGGTCGCCCTCATCTCGGCGAGCCGCAACGCCCGGGCGGTAATGAAGAGCGCGGGGGTAAAAGGGCTCTTTGACGCCGTCGTCGACGGCGTTGAATCCGACAGGCTAGGCATCAAGGGAAAGCCCGCGCCCGATATCTTCCTCGAGGCGGCCCGGAAACTGGAAGTAAAACCGGAGCGCGCCGCCGTCGTCGAGGACGCCCTGGCCGGGGTCGAGGCGGGCAAAGCCGGCAGGTTCGCGCTGGTCATAGGCGTCGACAGAGGCGAACAGGTCGAAGAGATGAAAAAGCGGGGCGCGGACATCATCGTTAAAGACCTCTCCGAGCTCAAAGTCCCCGGGGAAAACGTGGGGGTGAAAACGACCGCGCTGCCTTCGGCGCTCGATAAAAAGGACGAAATCATCAGGCGATTCCAAGAAGGCCGGCCGGCCATCTTTCTCGACTACGACGGCACGCTCACGCCCATCGTGGACGACCCCGACAAGGCCCTCCTCCCCGAAAAGACGAAACAGCTGATAAAGAGGCTCTCGGAGCACTGGACGGTGGCCATCCTGAGCGGGCGCGCGCTGCTGGACGTCAAGGACAAGGTGGGACTCAATACCATAGTGTACGCCGGTAGTCACGGCTTCAATATCGAGGGGCCGGGGGAGTCCCTGCACGACCAGCGGGGCCAGAAGTTCATCCCCGCCCTCGATAAAGCCGAGGCCGAGCTGAAAAACACGGTGAAGGATATCCGCGGGGCCCGCCTGGAGCGCAAGCCGTACGCCCTGACCGTGCACTACCGCCAGGCCGATGACAAAGACGTCCCGGAACTGGAACGGCGGGTCGACGCGGTGGCGAAGGAAATACCCGACCTGAAAAAGACCACCGGGAAGAAGATATTCGAGCTGCGCCCCAACGTGGACTGGGACAAAGGGAAAGCCCTGCTCTATCTCACCGAGACTCTCAACCCGGACGGCTCGCGCATAGTCCCCCTCTATATCGGGGACGACACCACCGACGAAGACGCCTTCCAGGCCATCACCGAGCGCGGCATAGGCATCCTGGTCAGCGACACGGAAAAAGAGACCGCCGCCAGGTACACCCTGCGCGACCCTGCGGAGACGGCCCTGTTTTTAGAGGCGCTGGTGCAAACCGCCGAAAAAGAAGTCTCCAGGGGCATCTGGACGCTGGTCTACGAAGGGTTCGACCCGGAAAAAGAGCAGCTGCGGGAGGCGCTCTGCGTCACCGGGAACGGCTATTTCGCCACCAGGGGAGCGGCGCCGGAATCCGCCGCGGGCGACGTGCATTACCCGGGCACGTATATCGCGGGGCTTTACAACCGGCTCAAGAGCACGGTCGCCGACCACACCATCGAAAACGAGAGCGTGGTCAACGTCCCCAACTGGCTCCCGCTCACGTTCCGCATCGAGGACGGCGACTGGTTCGACGTGCAATCGGTCGACCTCCTGGAATACCGCCAGGAACTGGACATGCGCCGGGGAATACTGAGCCGGACCATCAGGTTCGCCGACAACCAGGGAAGGCACACCCGGCTCACGCAGCGCCGCTTCGTCCACATCGCCCACCCGCACCTAGCGGGGCTGGAAACGACGATTGTCCCCGAGGACTGGTCGGGCGAAATTCAAATTCGCACCGCCATCGACGGGAGGGTGGAAAACACCCTCGTCAAACGCTACCGACAGCTCAACTGCCATCACCTCAACCAGGCGGCGAAAGGCACCGGGAAAGACATCATCTGGCTCGAGGTAGAAACAAATCAATCGCACATCCGCATCGCCGAAGCGGCCAGGACGAAGGTGTTCCGCAACGAACAAGCTGTCAGCGTAACAAGGAAAGTCATCAGGGAAGCCGGCTATATCGGCCAGGAGTTCTCCCTTGACGCCAGAGCGGGCGAAGCGATACGGGTGGAGAAAATAGCCGCGATATACAACTCCAAAGACAGGGCGATATCCGAAAGCCTGATAGAAGCCAGGGAAGAAGCCAGCCACGCGCCCGATTTCACCGAGCTGCTCGAGCAGCACGTGCTGGGCTGGGGACACCTGTGGGAGCTCTGGCACATCACGCTGGAAGCCGAGAGCCACCGAATGTCCCAGGTGCTCAACCTGCACATTTTCCACCTGCTCCAGACCGTTTCACCCAACACGACCGACCTCGACGCGGGCGTACCGCCGCGCGGCCTCCACGGCGAGGCCTACCGCGGCCTGATAATGTGGGACGAGCTCTTTATCTTCCCCCTGCTGAACCTCAGCATGCCGGAGATTACGCGCGGCCTTCTCCGGTACCGCTACCGGCGACTGCCCAGGGCCCGGCGCGCCGCCAGACGGGCGGGGTACGAGGGGGCAATGTTCCCCTGGCAGAGCGGCAGCAACGGCCGCGAGGAAGCGCAGACGCTGCATTTAAATCCGGAGTCCGGACGCTGGATTCCCGATAATACCCAACTGGAGCGGCACATCAACCTGGCGGTGGCCTACAACGTCTGGCAGTACTATCAGGTAACGGGCGACATACGCTTCATGACGTTCTACGGGGCGGAACTCCTGATTTCACTGGCGCGGTTCTGGGCCGGCAAAGCCGAATACAACCGGTCGATGGACAGGTACGAGATACGCCGCGTGATGGGCCCGGACGAGTTCCACGACGGCTATCCCGGCGCCGAAGAACCGGGCCTGAATAACAACTCGTATACCAACGTCATGGTGGTATGGCTGATGTGCCGCGCCCTGGAAGTCATCGACATGCTGCCCGAAGACCGCCAGAAAGCCCTCCGGGAGAACCTGGACCTCAAGAAAGAAGAACTGGAACGCTGGGACGACATCAGCCGTAAAATGCGCATCGTTTTTCACGACGAGGGGATAATAAGCCAGTTCGAGGGATACGGCGGGCTCAAAGAATTCGACTTCGAGGGATACCGCAAGAGGTACGGCAATATCCAGCGGCTCGACCGCATTCTCGAGGCCGAGGCGGACTCCCCCAACAACTATAAAGTCTCCAAGCAGGCCGACGTCCTGATGCTTTTCTACCTGCTCTCCGCCGACGAACTGCGGGAACTGTTCCAGCGGCTCGGGTACCCTTTCGAGCGGGACACCATCCCGAAGAACGTCCAGTACTATCTCAAGCGGACATCCCACGGCTCCACGCTCAGCAGGGTCGTCCACTCGTGGGTACTGGCGAGGTCGGCGCGCGAAGCTTCATGGACCCTCTTCCAGGACGCCCTGGAAAGCGATGTCCGCGATATTCAGGGCGGGACGACCCACGAAGGAATCCACCTGGGAGCCATGGCGGGCACCGTGGACATCATCCAGAGGGCCTACACCGGCATAGAGACCAGGGGCGGCATACTGCGGTTCAATCCATCCCTGCCGCTGGGGCTCAGGTCCGTGCAGTTCGACATCAAGTACCGCGGGCACTGGCTGGACATCAAGATAAACGAGAGCCGGCTGAAGGTCTCCAGCAGGCAGGCGGCGACCCCCATCAAGATAGGCTTTAAAGACAGGGTGCTCGAGCTGGAGCCGGGCAACACCGCGGAGTTCAAGCTGCCGGAAGCCAGGAAAAGAGCGCCGTCCGCAGGCGAAGCAAGCGCCTGAACCGGGGAAGCGTTACAGCAGGGACTCGCCGGTCTCCATGTCGAAGGCTTGCATGTATTTCATGTTGAAAGCGACATCGATATCGTGGTCCGGCCTGGCCCTCGTCCTGGCGTCCACCCGCGCGAGAAACGACTTCTCGCCGCTGACCAGATAGACGAATACCTCGTTGCCCATCAGCTCGGTAACGTCCACCCTGGCCGTCAGCCGCGATTCCCTGAGCAGCTTTTCTTCGCCCGGCTCACGGCCGGCGGGAAGGAACTCCATATCGTAAATATGCTCCGGCCTGATGCCCAGGTGGATTTTACGTCCGGCGCGGTTTGCCAGCTTTTCAGCCTTATCAGCCGGCACGGCGAGCTTGAGAGTATCCGATTCCAGCGTCATGCCGTCCCCGCTGCCGTTAACCGCCACCTCGAAGAAATTCATCGCCGGGCTGCCGATGAAACCCGCCACGAACAGGTTCGCTGGCTTTTCGTATAGCTCCTGGGGGGTCCCGAGCTGCTGGAGGGTCCCCTCGTTCATCACGGCGATGCGGGTGGCCATCGTCATGGCCTCGGTCTGGTCGTGGGTAACGTAGATAAAAGTGCCGCCCAGCCGCTGGTGCAGGCGGCTCAGCTCAGCGCGGGTCTGCACGCGCAGCTTGGCGTCAAGATTCGATAGAGGCTCGTCCAGCAGGAAAACGGCCGGCTCGCGCACGATAGCCCGTCCCAGCGCCACCCGCTGGCGCTGGCCGCCGGAAAGCTGGCGGGGCTTGCGCTTGAGCAGCTCCTGGATGCCCAGGATGCGCGCCGCCTCGTTCACGCGCCGGCCTATCTCGGCTTTGGGCGTCTTGCGCAGCGCCAGCCCGAAGGCCATGTTATCGTACACCGTCATGTGGGGGTAGAGGGCGTACGACTGAAAGACCATGGCGATATCGCGGTCCTTGGGGGGTATATTGTTCACCAGGCGGTCGCCGATATATATATCGCCCTCGGTGATTTCCTCCAGGCCGGCGAGAAGCCGCAGGGTGGTGGACTTGCCGCAGCCGGAAGGACCCACCAGGACCAGGAACTCCTTGTCCGGGACGTCCAGGGTAAAGTCCCTGACCGCTACCGTTTCGCCGAACTTCTTGGTAATGTTCTTAAAACGTACTTCCGCCATCGCTTACCCTTTTATCCACATCTTATATCATACCCGAAAGCCGTCAGCCTTTCACCGCTCCGGCGAGGAGGCCCTGGACGAAGTACCGCTGAAGGGCGAAGAAAATGACCAGCGGCAGTATCATCGAGATAAAGGCCGCCGAGGTCAACAGCTGCCACTGGGTGCCGAAGGAGCTGACCAGGTTGGTGATGGCCACCGTCATGGGGGCCTTGGAGGGGTCCTGCAATATCACCAGGGCCACCAGGAGGTCGTTCCAGACCCAGAGGAACTGGAAGATCGCCAGCGAGGCGAGGGCCGGCACGGAAAGCGGCAGCACCATGCGGAAGAAGACCTTGTTATTGGAGGCGCCGTCCAGATAGGCGGACTCCAGCAGCTCGCGGGGGAGAGCCCCGAAGAAATTGCGCAGCAGGAAAATGGCGAACGGCAGGGCATAGGCGGTATGCGCCAGCCAGATGCCGGGGAAACTCCCGGCCAGATTCATGTCCGTAAGCAGCCGCAGCACGGGTATCAGGGTCATCTGGACCGGCACCACCAGCAGGACGACGACGAGTATAAAGAGGAACTCCTTGCCTTTAAACTTCATCCAGGCGAAGGCGAAGGCGGCGTAGCCGGCCACCAGGGTGGGAATGACGGTGCCGGGGACGGCGATGATAAGGCTGTTTATAAAGCTCATCCCCATGCGGTTCTGCGTGATGACGGACTCGTAGTTGTCCAGGGTAAAAGCGAACGGGGGCTTAAAGAACGTCCACCAGCCCGAGCTGGACACCGCAGCGGAGTCGCGGAAGGAGCTTACCAGAAGTCCGAACGCGGGGGTCATCCAGAACAGCGCCAGGACGATGAGCACGACGTGCAGCGGCACCCTGGCGGTGAATTTTTTCAGGCCGCGATAAAAGCGGGGCCAGAAGCTCTCCCTTCTCACCGCGTCTCCTCCTGGAAGCGGAACCGCCGGATGTTAATCAACATTACCGGGGTGATGGCGACCAGCAGCACGACGGCCAGGGCGGCCGCCCGGCCGAAGTCGCGGAAATTGAACATCTCTTTGAACATCAGGGTAGCCACGACGTCGGTGCCGTAATTGCCCGCGGTCATCACCCAGACCATATCGAACTTCTTGAGGGCCTGGATGACCAGCGTCGTCGCCACCACGGCGATGGTCGGGCTGAGCAGCGGGAGGATGATGCGCCGGAACACCTGGAACTCGTTCGCCCCGTCCACCCGGGCCGCCTCCAGCGTCTCCGTGGGTATCCCTTTGAGTCCGGCGGACAGCACCACCATGGCGAAGCCCGTCCACATCCACACGCCCACGGCGACCAGGGCGAAGTTGTTGGTGTGCAGCGGACCGGGCAGAAGCGTATGGATGTAGGGGAGCGGCTGCTCGATGAGCCAGGCCACCGGCCCGAGGCCGACGCCGGTGCCGACGGCGTTAAGCAGTCCTATCTGAGTAAAGCCTTCCGGCCGGTAGGCGTACATGAACCTCCAGATTACCGCCGCGGCCACGAAGGAGATAGCCATGGGGATGAAGATTGCCGCCTTGGCGAAGGACTCGTAACGCACCCGCCCGGTAAGCACCGCCATGAGTGTCCCCAGGGCGACGCACAGCAGGGTGAACAACACCAGCCACAATACGTTGTTCAGCAGGGCGGTCTGGGTGGCGGTACCGGTAAAGATGGAGATGTAGTTTTTTATCCCCACGTACGAGGTCGAGTCCGCGTTCATAAAGCTGATGCGGAGGGTATCGACCACGGGATAAATCAGGAAAAGCAGTATAAAAAAAAGCGCGGGCGCCAGCCAGACCCAGGGCAACAGGCCGGGCCGCCACTTCAGGCTTATCTGCCATCTAGATTTCATACGCGGCAATACGCTTCTCCTCCGCGGGGAAACGCCGCTCAACAGCGAGCCGTTCCTCAAAAGAAGACAGGTCCCAGGCTGCCCGGCAGCACGTATCCGCGCACGGCCGAAGCCGTATTTACCTAACTCCGGCCGTTAACGCACATACGCTTTATCAACCAGCGTCCGGGCAGCCCCGATAATCAGCGCCGGGCGGCCACCTGCTAGTAAGATTCCTGAGCCCTCGTCTCGATGTCCGCCAGTATACTATCCAGCTGGGACGGGTTCTGTAAATAGGCCAGAGTCCCTTCCCAGAACGCCTTCTGCACGGCGGACGGCATATTGTCGTCGGCGTCAAAGCGGAATATGGTAGCCTGTGTCAACTGCTGCGCCGCCAGGCGCGCCAGAGGATTGGGATAAGCATCCAGGCTTACCTGGTTATTGACCGCGGTAAAGCCGCCCAGCTTCACCCAGATTTCCTGCGCCGCGGCGGTGCTGAGGTACTCGACGAACGAGCGCGTGCTGGCGTTATCATTGAACATCACCACCACGTTGGCCCCGCCCGTCACCGCCCCGGCATACTGCGAATCGATGGTGGGGAAGGGGAAGAAGGCATAGTCATCCCCGGCGACCAGGTCAGGGAACTGCTCGGCGATGAAGCCCTGAGTAAACGCGCCCAGGTAATACATCGCCGCATGGGGCGGGTCTTCGTAAGGCAGGTACGAGCCGTCAACAAAGTTGGTGGCCAGCGCCGCCGTCGCCCCGCCGGGCACGTACCCCGGTGTCAGGACTATCTGGCCGAACTTCTCCCAGGCGGACTTTATCCGGGAATCCGTCCAGGGAATATCATGGGCGACCCACTGGTCATAGACCTGACCGCCCGACTCATGCAGCAATATCTCCCCTATCCAGTCGGTCGCCGGCCAGCCGCTGGCCTCGCCGCTTTCGACGGCCACCGACCACGGAGCGAGGCCCGAGGCCAGGATGGTGTTGGAAAGGGCAATCATATCGTCCCAGGTCCCGGGGGTCTGCCAGCCGTTAGCCGCGAATACCTTGGGGTCGTACCAGACGGTCCCCTTGCTGTCCGCTTTCATAAACAGGCCGTAGAGTTTCCCGTTCACCGTGCCCAGGTCCAGCCATCCCGTGGCGTACTCGCTGCGTATCTTGTTCATATCCAGGAAAGAATCGAGGGCAATCAGCTTGCCGTCGTTAGCCAGCTCCACCATCTGCCCCGGATTGGGCAGGACGACGATGTCCGGCAGGTTCCCCGCCGCGACGCGCGTCGTCAGGATAGCGATGAGGTCGCGGGTGCCCGTAAACTGCATGTCCCCGCCGGTGTCCTGCTCCCAGGGCTGCACCATCGCCTCAAAGCTCGCCAGCTCGTCGCCGCCCCAGACGCCCAGCACTTCCACCGAGCCGATTTCCTCTGCCGGCCCTCCACAGCAAGGCAGGAAAAGGGCGGCCACCAGGACCAGCACCCCAAGAATAAGAAAGCCTCTTTTCCGCATAATCACACCCCCTTTTTTATTGCTTTTATATAGTACAAGAATTATACACTATCTTCAAATACATATAACTTTACACTTACACCGTCTATTTCACCTCCTTACCGAGGGCTGAAAGCCGGAGAAAAACAAAGTACGCTATGATGTCTGGCGGGGGCGGCGTCAATTCCGCCGGCGTATGGCCAGGTACGGTTCCTCCGGGTCGTCTTCAACGTCGATGTAGGCGTCGCCGATTTCGGCCTCAAGCTCTTTATCCACGATGAGAGCGATAGCGCCGTTGTGCCAGATAACCCGGTCGTTATCACCGGGACTATCAATCTGAAGCGCCAGCTGCTCGCCTTTCATCTTCAGCCGGAGGCCCTGGCCCTTGCCCACCCCGCTGGCTTCCATGCTTTCAACCATCACCATCGCCGCCAGATCGCTCAGTCCGATCATATCCATCACCTCAATGAATCGGTTTACAACGGCATTATCCACCGCGGGACCGGCACACGTCATCCCCGCATAGACTTAATTTAAAGGGAAAAGGGGCGTATTGATTTCCGGGCTACCGGCGGCAAAGGATTAATCAGAAAGCTACAAGGTGAGTAGTTCTATCGGGCGGGGAAAGGGGGAGGGCGTTTAGAGGGTTCCTTCCGGACCGGGCTCCGCCTCGACGTTCTTGACCAGGCCTTTCCGCGCGGCGTAGGCGGCGGCCTGCTGGCGGTTCCGGAGGTTGAGTTTATTCAGGATATTGCGCAGGTGGACTTTGACCGTATGCTCGGAGATGATGAGCCTCTGGGCAATCTCCCGGTTGGTGGCCCCGTTGACGACCAGGCTCAGCACTTCCCTCTCACGCTCGCTCAGGCCTTCGCCCGTCTTTTCCGGCCCGGTGCTCTTGATTACTTTCTGAACCTCTCCGGCCATATCGCGGGAGACGACGATATCCCCTTTGATAAGCATGTGCAGAGACTGCACGAACTCCTCCGGCGAAAGGTTGACGGAGAGGTAGCCCTTGACGCCTTCCCGCATGGCCTCGACGAAGGTCTCCGAGGGCTGCGGCCGGGTAAGCAGAACGACGGTCGCCCCCGGTACGTCCGCGGCCAGCCCGCGCACGGCGTCAACATGTATTTCCGAGATTTCCCAGTCCAGCAGGATAATGTCAGGTCTATGCTCCACGGTCGCCCGACGTAGGCTGGGCTCGTCCTCGACCTGCGCTATCACCCTGAAGCCGGCCCCGTCCAGGAACGAAGCGATACTCTCCCTGATGAGCCTGTTGGGATGAGCCAACAGGACCGATTGGCCGATATCGTCCTTGTTTACCACAGAAGCATTATAGCACAAAGCTGGTAATATTCTCATCGCTTTCCCGTGGTTGAGTGTGATGATATTATATGTACTGTTTGCTTTTGGTCGTCTGAGCTGACCTCACCCCTTACCCCTCTCCAGCCAGATACATTGGTGATAGCCCACAGATATTTATGGCTGGAGAGGGGAGTAAAAGAGAGAGGGGGCGGAGCCCCCTCTCATGTTCTTTCCCCCTCTCAAACAATAAGGTAAATAAACAACAATAATGAACCTGTTTGAGAGGGGGACAAAGGGGGTGAGTGTTTAAAATCAGACATATGCAAACGGTATATCACAAAGGGGTTGCAGCGGGCTGCTTTAATTGCTAGAATTACCTCTGGAGAGCGCGCCCCAGTAGCTCAGGTGGATAGAGCAGCAGTTTCCTAAACTGCGTGTCGAGCGTTCGAGTCGCTCCTGGGGTACTTACGCGTGTTTCCCGTACCAGCATCAGCTATTTACCTGCCAGACAGAATCTTTCATGGCTTCCCTGCAAACCAAACGCTTCTAAATTTAAGCTCCACTTATTTTTGCTGGTTAGATAATAACCTCACCCCTTACCCCTCTCCAGCCAGATACATTGGTGATAGCCCACAGATATTTATGGCTGGAGAGGGGGATTAAGAAGAAAGGGGGCTTCGCCCCCTCTCGGCGGACTCCTCCCTTAAAATATCGGGGCGTTTAAGAGGGGCGAAGCCCCTCTTTTAGTTCTTCCCCCTCTCAAACAAGCTAAGGTGTAAACACTGAATATGAACCTGTTTGAGAGGGGGATTAAGGGGGTGAGTATAGTAGCCCGACTAAATACCATAAAATCGGATTTGCCGCGCCTGCCTTTTCGCCTTATACTATGTAAATATGGCTGATAAAATCCTCGTTGTGGAAGATGACGCCAGCCTGCTGGAAGCGATTAAGTATAATTTCCGCGAAGAAGGTTACGACGTGTATACCGCCGGCGACGGCGAGCAGGCCATCGAGGCAGCCCGGAGGGAAAAACCGGGCCTCATCGTCCTCGACATCATGCTGCCGAAGCTGAACGGCTTCGAGGTCTGCCGCATTCTCCGCAAGGAGACGACCGTCCCCATCCTCATGCTTACCGCCAGGGCGGATGAAACGGATAAAATCGTGGGGCTGGAGATAGGCGCCGACGACTACATGACCAAGCCCTTCAGCATGAGGGAACTCCTGGCCCGCGCCAGGGCGATGCTCCGCCGGGCCAGAATAGGGGAAACACCGGCGGCAGGGCCGGCACCAATAAAGATAGGCGACCTCGAGGTGGACGCCGCCCGCCACCGGGCCTCTCTGGCGGGGGGAGCGCTCAAGCTGTCCCCCAAAGAGTTCGACCTGCTGGCTTTCCTGGCAAAAAACAGGGGGCTGGTCTTCAGCCGGGAGCAGCTCCTGGAAAAGGTCTGGGGCTATGACTTCGCCGGCGACACGCGCACGGTGGACGTGCACGTAAGGTGGCTGCGGCGGAAGATAGAGACGGACGCGGGCAAGCCGCGGTACCTGGTAACCGTCCGCGGCACCGGCTACAAACTGGAGGGATAGTTGCGCAGTTTCCAGTGGCGGGTCACCATACCCCTTATCGTCCTCATCATCGCCAGCATGGCGGCGCTGGGGATTTACCTGACGAACTCCGTCAGGAGCTCGCAGCTCGATAACCTGCGCTTCCACCTCGAGCAGGAGGCGAAAATCACCGCGGAAGCCGCCCTGCCTTCGCTCTCCGGGCAGGGAAACCCCGAAGCCCTGGCGAAAACCCTGGGGAGCGAAATAGATAGTCGCGTGACCATCATCGCGCCCGACGGCACGGTGCTGGGCGACTCCCTGGAAGACCCCGCCATCATGGAAAACCACGCCGCCCGCCCCGAGGTGATGGACGCCCTGGCGAACGGCATCGGGGAGAGCACCCGCTTCAGCACAACCTTGAACGAACAGATGATGTACGTGGCGGTCACGGTGACCGACCATGGCGCGGTAATAGGCATAGCCAGAGTGGCGCTCCCCCTGACCACGGTGGAAGAAAATGTCAGCCACGTGACCAGAACGATAGTCCTGGCCACCGTCATCATCGCCGCGCTGGCGGTAATAGCGGCGTGGATTATCACCAGAACGATGACGCAGCCTGTCCGCGAGCTGACGAAAGCGGCCAGGCGAATAACCGGCGGTCAGCTCGGGCAGAAGATAGCCGTGACGACCAAAGACGAAATAGGCCAGCTTGCCCAGGCTTTCAACGACATGTCCGACAATCTGGAAAAAACGGTAGAAACGATGTCGGCGGAGAAGGCCAGGCTTACCGGCGTGCTCGGCGCCATGGCCGACGGCGTTATCATGACGGACGCCGGCGGGGACATCGTCCTGGCCAACCGGGCGGCGGGCGAGCTCTTCGGGTTCAAAGCGGAAAACGCCGGCGGCAGGCCCGTCATCGAGGTCGTCCACGAGTACGAGGTCGATGAAATCCTGAAAACGTGCCTGAAGACGAACAAAGAGCAAACGGCGCAGTTCGAGTCCGGGACCGGCCGGCGGTTTCTCAGGGCCATCGCGGTGCCTCTACGGAACCAAGGGCGTTCCGGCGGGGCGCTCATCCTGTTCCAGGACCTGACCGAGCTGAGAAACCTGCAAACGATGCGGCGGGACCTGGTGGGCAATATCTCGCACGAGCTGAGAACGCCCATCGCCGGCATCAAAGCCATGGCGGAAACACTGCTCAAAGGAGCCATCGACGAAAAAGGGGTCGCCAGGGACTTCGTATCCCGCATCGAAAACGAGGCCGACCGCCTCTCACAGATGGTCGCCGAGCTCACCCAGCTCTCCCGCATCGAGACCGGCCAGGCGGAACTCAAAATGGAGACGGTCAATTTCAACGCGCTGGTAGACGAGGCGGTCGCGGAGATAAACCCGCTGGCGGAAAAACAGCAGGTAACGCTGGTCAAACAGCTATCGCCGGATTTGCCCGAAGTGCGGGCGGACGGCGACAGAATCAGGCAGACCATCGTCAACCTCGTCCACAACGGCATCAAGTTCAACAGACCGGGCGGCAGCGTGACCGTCTCCACCGCATACGACGATAAATCGGTAACGGTCAGCGTCGCCGACACGGGCATCGGCATTTCCAGAAGCGACCTGTCCCGCATCTTCGAGCGATTTTACAAAGCCGACAAGGCCCGTACCGGCGGCGGGAGCGGGCTGGGGCTGGCGATAGCCAAGCACACCGTACAGGCGCACGGCGGCGATATCCGCGCCCGGAGCGAAGAGGGAAAAGGCTCAACTTTTATTTTTACCCTCCCCCGCAAGTAAACCTCTGAAAGGTCCTGTGCTTTTGGTCGTCTGAGCTGACCTTACCCCTGTATCCCCTCTCCAGCCGGAGACACTGATAGGTCATCACAGATTTTTATGGCTGGAGAGGGGAGCTAATGAGAGAGGGGGCGAAGCCCCCTCTCATATCCTCTCCCCCTCTCAAACAAACTGTATTTTAAATACTGAATATAAACCTGTTTGAGAGGGGGATAAAGGGGGTGAGTATTAGAAATCAACCATATGCAAACGGAACCATATTCTCCGGTTGCTGGCTAACCCGTAGTTCGCGCCGGACGTTATATATATTAG
>CAYTZI010000045.1:0-7478 GCA_964442335.1 uncultured Dehalococcoidaceae bacterium
ATATGAGAGGGGGCTTCGCCCCCTCTCTCCTGAACTCCCCTCTCCAGCCATAAATATCTGTAAAGAACTATCAAAGAATCTGGCTGGAGAGGGGACAAAGGGGTGAGGTTAGTACTGACTAAAAAAACAAAAAGAACCAGCTTAAATATTTAAGGGTTTCACAGAATTCATCATCAATGCATACCTTCGACGAGGCCGTGGTGGATATAGGTGAGAATCAGCTCCATGAGCTTAACGCGGTCGAGGCCGGTGTGCCGGGAAAGCTCTTCGGCGGTGGAAGAGCCGTGGTCGTAGAGATAAGCCAGGACTTCGTAGCCTTCAAAGGCAGGCTCGCCGCTGACCCTCATCCGCTTGAACCTGGCGCGGCCTTCCGCGCTGAGCAGGTATTTATCCATGCCCCGCCCCCTCTTTTACCGGTCGATGACCACGAGAAGCGCGCAATTGTATACTCTTTTTTATAGGGAAGTCAAGGACATCTCTCTATGGTTCTGTTTGTATATGGTTGATTTTTGATGCTCACCCCCTTGTCCCCCTCTCGAACAGGCTCATGTACTCAATTCATAGATTGGCTTGTTCAAGAGGGGGAAAGAATTTGAGAGGGGGCTTTGCCCCCTCTCTCCTTTACTCCCCTCTCCAGCCAGAAAAGACTAATGGTGCGCGCGGAAAAACAGGCTGGAGAGGGGTCAGGGGTGAGGTAAGCACTGTCACCCAAAAGCAAAAAGTACCTTCTCCGGCAGGTTAGACTTTAATGTTATTTCTTTACGATGTCCGCTTTATTTTCAGCACAATCGCCAGGATGACGAGCAATGCCAGGATGATTATCGATAGCAGTATCCCTATCAGGTAGATTATCCAGTCTGGCACGCTGGTGAGCTCGCTGAGGTCCGGGCTTGCAAATCCGTTTATCGTTGAAGCCGGCGCGGGCATTGGCTTTAACGTCGGCGTGGGCGCAAGCGGCAAAGAAGCCACTTTACCCAGGTTTTCCGGAGCGGCCGTGTTTTCATGGTCCGCTGGCGCCTCCTCCACCGTGGTGAACACCCCTATCGTGCTCCATTCACTGCACGTGCCTTCCCCGGTTGCCCTCACCTTCCAGTAGTAAGTGGTGCCGTAGTTGAGGCTGACCTCGCTCTGCCAGACGTTCCCGGGCAGGGCGTGTTCGTCCGTCATGGCTATGACCGGGTTGTTCATCCCGGCATCCGTGGCCACTATCAGCTCGTAGGCCTGCGCTCCAATTACCGCCGTCCACTGGAATACAGGATTTATATCCACGCCGGTGGCCCCGGCGGGAGGGCTTTCCGGCCTCAGGACGACGGCCTCGGTGTCCATGACCGTTGTGAACGAGCGTTTTTCCGACCACGGGCTCAGGACGGGGCTGCTCGCCCGCACGCGCCAGTGATATGTCGTGGCCGCCTCGAGCGCGGGCAGGCGCTCCGAGGTGCCGGTGGTGCTGCCGGTGAACTTGCCTGAACCCGAAGCGAAATCATCGTCGTAGCTGCACTCCCATTCGTAGCCGGTCGCGCCTTCCACTTTGTCCCAGTCGAGGCTGACGTCCCTGACGGTGTGGTCGGTTATTTCACCGGCGGCGGACGCGCCATCGACCGGCGCAAGCAGGACCGGCGGGGAAGACAGGGTGTCCACGAACGTCACGAGCCTGATGTTGGTGGTATCCGCCGACCACAGCTGGCGGCCGGTCTGCCACAAGCCGAAAAGAGTGGCGTCGCCGGCGAGGCCGTTATCCACCGTTTCGAAATTCGCTCCGGAAGCATAATCCGGGTTGAGACTTCGCTCCATGCCTCCGCCGGCTGAGGAGTTTACGGCATATAAAGTACCGTCCTCACCGACGGCGATTGCTTTGAGTTCCGCCACTGCGGGAAGTGTGCCGTCTATGCTTTCCCATTCATTGCTCTCGCCGATTTCAAACCGGAAGATTCCGGCGTCGGGGGCGCTGTCGGCGGCATAGATGATGTGATTTTTACTGAACCGGGGGTCAAAGGCGACCTCTACCGGACCGGAAAAGGGCGCGAAGTCACCGTCCCGCGGGACCGGTTCGAATGAGTAGCTGGCGTTGTCCGTGATGTAGACCTGGCCCAGCGCGTTACCAACAAGGATGGTCCCGTCCTGTGAATATTCCGGGGAGAGCGCGATGCTGCGGAGTGGCTGGTTGCCGGCCGGGATGGTTTCGTTAAAGAAAGGGCCGCTGTCGTATGCCCTGAAGACGAGCGACTGGGTGCCGTCGTAGCTGCCGATTAGCAGCGTCGTTGCGTCGGCTATCGCCCAGACGTCGATAGACACCGTCGCGCCGGTAGCGGGGTCGCGTATAGAGCGCCGCCGGTAGGTCTGCCCGTTATCGTTCGACTCCCATATCGTCGGGCTGCCGTAGCTGTTCCCGGCGACGAACACCGTGCGGCAGTTTTCCCCGTATTCGGGGGGCAACGCCACTTTTCTCAGCCTGTCCACGGCGTCCATGCTGCCGGACAGCATTCTTTCCCAGGTGTTTCCGCCGGTCTGGCTGCGCCACATTCCGTCAGAAGAAGGCCCGCTGCCGAAAGTAAGCATGAAGACGGTGCTGTCCCGGTCGTAGTCCGGCGAAGGCGCTACGTCGATGATATTATCGACGGCGGTATCGATAAAGCTGAGCTGGTTCCAGGTAGCCCCGCTGTCACGGCTGACGGATAAAGCGCTATCCCCGCCGGCGGTAAATGCGTACATGCCTCGGTTGGCGCTGAAATCGGGCGGTATGAGGACGCCGGTTGTCGATGCGCCCGTCGGCGCTTTCCGGCTCCTCGTCCAGGTTTCACCCTCGTCGGTGCTGGTGTAGGTCATGGCGGCCTCGGCCGCTCCGGCAACGAGCGTTACGGAAGTGCCGTCGTCGTATACCGCGAGCCCGGAAAAGTCCATATCGGACCGTCCGTAGGAGGCGCCCGCATTGAGGTCGGTCGCCGTCGACTCTCCGGTTGCGCCGTCGATTCTGTACACGTCGCCTTCACCGGTGCCCGTTTCGATAGCTACAAAGAAGAATAGGTCATCGCCGATGCCGGCGCCGCCGGCAATATCCGGGAAAGCAATTGAAGCGGATACGGCACTGATACCCAGCCTGGCGCCGCCCGCCCCGGTGTTCCACGCGGCGTTGCCCGTTTTAACGGTGATACAGGTCTCGACTTCATCCGTGGTTACGGCTGTTAACTGCCGGGTCCCGGCATAGTCCGGCGAGAAGGCTATCGCGACCACGTCGTATTCGCCGATGCCGGAGTCATGCCACTCTGGCATTATCTCTGATTCATCCAGAATATACACTCCCCCGAACTCGGCGCTGTCGTTGTCTCTGGTGCTGACGGCCAGCACGTTCGCGTTGCCCCGCGCGACGTCGATGCCCGTGATTTCGATGTTGTTGCTCCCGGCGCCCCCGGGGTTGGGGGGCATAGCTTCAAAAGTCCTGCCCTTGTTGGTGGAGCGGTAAACGCCGGAGGCCGTCGCGTAATATATCGTGCCGGCGTCTTCAGGCGGTATTGCCATGTCTTTTATTTCGTCTTTAATGTTACCGACCTGCTCCCAGCCGTACCCGCCGTTCGTCGACCTGTAGAGACTGTAAGTAAGTCCGCTCACGACCGCGTACAGGGTGCCGTCGCCGGAAGCTTTAAGGCACCGTATATCGGAACCCGCCGCCAGCGCCCAGCTGCCTGCCCTGCCCTCCGTGGGAATATTGACTTTTGTCCATCGCACCGCTTCGGGGGCGGCCACGGCGGGATGAGGGGAAGGACCCTGTAAAAGACATGAGGTCAGGATGACAGCGATACTGAAAAGGCCGGTTATTAAGAGTCGGCGGCCTTCGTTCTGTGCGTTGCGTACATTTTCGCCAATTGGCACAAGGCGCATTTTACTACTTAATTTGCTAAAAAGTCAATATTTACAGCTACTTTTTTATTGAATGTGCCCGCAAACGGAGTATATACTGGTTGAGGATAGCGTAATTCGGGAGAGGCCATGGAAACGGATTCGAACGAGATTGACGAGGGGCTGGGATATGTAGGCTACCGGGAGGCCTTCGACCTTGTTGCTTCGCATGTCCCTGTAGCAGGAATTGAAGAGATTCCTCTTGAAATAAGCGCCGGGCGTATTGCCGCCGGGGATATCGTGGCAGTGGTCAGCTATCCTTCCGTGGACGTGTCTCTCAAGGACGGATTTGCCGTAGTATCCGCCGATGTCGCCGGGGCCCGGGCGAGGCAGCCGGTCCGGCTGATAGTAATTGGCTCGGCTTTTGCCGGCTCCAGCTTTAAGGGTGAATTGACTCCCGGTAATGCTGTAAAGATATTTTCCGGCGCTCCTGTTCCGCGGGGCGCGGGGGCCGTGGTTTCCGTTGAGTTCTGCGAAGAGATATCGCTGGAAGAGGTATCCGTCCGGGCGGATGCGGAGCCGGGACGCAATGTTCTTCGCGCCGGCGGCGAGGTGGCCGCCGGCTCCGTCATCGTCGGAAAGGGGGACAGGCTGGCGCCGGGACATATCGGCCTGGCCGCCGCCTCCGGCGTAAGCCGGGTCAGTGTTTACCGCCGGCCCCTGGCAGCCGTCGTGGGCGTCGGCGACGAGGTCGTTGCGCCAGGACACGACCTCAGCCCCGGCCAGCTCTATGCGAGCAATCTGGTCACGATGCGGGCATGGCTGGATTCTTTCGGTATCTCCTGCGTTAACTCGGTGGTGAAGGACGACCGGGAGGACATCGCGCGGGAGCTACTGGAATGCCTGCCCCGCGCCAACGTTATATTGACCAGCGGGGGCGCCTGGGGAAGCGAGCGCGACCTCGTTGTCGGGTCGCTGGAGGAGTTGGGCTGGGCGGAGTTTTTTCATCATGTCCGCATGGGACCCGGCAAGGGCATCGCTTTCGGGCTCTGGCGGGATAAGCCCGTGTTCTGCCTGCCGGGAGGGCCTGCCAGCAACGAGATGGCTTTCCTGCAGCTGGCGCTGCCCGGGATTCTGCGCATGGCCGGCGATACACGCCACCCCCTCCAGACCGTTCCCGCCAGACTGACCGAGAACGTGCGTGCCCGCCACCCCGCCTGGACGGAGTTCCGGGACGCCGTGCTTTCCCGCGATGCCGGCGGTAATTATACCGTCTCGCTTTACCGCCACCGCAGCCGCCTCCAGGCTATCGCCGGAGCCAACGGCCTCGTATGTATACCGGAGGGGGTTGAATTACTGAGCAGCGGCGAGATTGTCCCTGTGCAGGTGCTTTTGCCACGATTGGACGATATTTAGAACTTTCCCGCACATGGTAAAAGATAAAAGAGAGAGCCCCCCGGGTCTCGGGGGGCTCTCGGTTTATCGGAATATGTCCGATATGTCAGGGTTTAGACTTGCCGTCTGGTTCTGACAATCAGGACAATTACCGCGATAACAAGTACCGCACCGATGATGATGATGGCCCAGATGTACGCGGGAGAGACCTCCGTTGTCTCCTGGGTCGGGATGGTGACCGTTACCGCCGGCGGGACCTCTATAGTGAAGGTCGGCGTCGGGGCAATGGTCTGCGTCGGGGTCACCGGAGGCGGTTCGGGTACGGCTACCACGAAGGTGCCGATAGCTGACCACTCGCTGGGAACCGGCTCGAGGGCCCGGACTCTCCAGAAGTAGGACCGGCCTTCTTCGAGGGTCACGTTGGGCATAATAGCCGTGGTGGCTGTCTGCTCACTGACCATCGGAGCCGTGAACGTAGTCCCGGTGTCGAGCTGGAACTCGTACATGGTGGTCCCGGTTACCGGCGTCCAGGAGAATGACGGATTGGTGCCGACATCCAGGGAGCCGTTAGGCGGTGAGGCTATCACGGGTACCGAAGCCGCCGAAGGAGCGATGGTGAAGTTCCTGGTCTCCGAGAACGAGCCGTTGAACGGTGTCGCGGCCTGTACCTTCCAGTAGTAGGTCTCGCCCGGATCGAAAGTGCCCCTTCCGTAGATTGCGGAAACAACTGGGGCGGGACTGGCGCTGGGGACGTTAGCCACGAACCATAACTCGGTGAAGTCCTCGTCCAGGGCTACCCACAGGTTGTACGAGGTAATCTGGGATGAGGCGCGGTCCCAGGTGAAGTTGACCAGCTCTGAGTCGGCGAGCATGGATGAGACGATCTCGAACAGCGCTGCATCGGCCGGGGTGCGCAGTACCGGCGCCGCTGACGGCGGCGATACGATGTCCTCGAAGTAGTAGACGTACGGTGCCGGGAACAGAGGCACACCGAGGACGAACCAGTTAGTGGCATCAATGCCGTAAAGCTTGATGCTGCTGGCGGTCTCGACGTACTTGAGCGCCGAGCCGGGAACGGCATTCATGCAGTACGGAGCCAGTGTCCGGGCATTGGCGTAGCTAGAAGGATAGACTTGGCCCCAAAGGGCTGCCGGGTGCACGTCGAGAGTGGGAGTAAGTGAGTGGAAGAGGAAGGTAGCATCCCATGTGCCATCCGTATCATCATTGTCCCCATCTTCAAAGCTCGCAATTACGTAAAGGATGCCGTCGACATAGGCTATGCCGGTATCGGTAACGCCCGGGTCACCGGTAATCGCCGGTACGTTCATGGTCTTGAACTCGGCGAAGAACGCGGCCGGGCCCTTGTACACGTTGCGCGATGCTGAAGAAGCGGCGAAGATAGTATCGTTCGGCCCGAGGCCGGTAGCGGCCACGTACATCGGGACCATTTCGGCCATCACGCCCAGCGTCGGGGTCCAGGTGGCGCCGCCGTCGGTGGAGAACTCAACCCCACCCGCGTTGCCGCCGATGACAAGCTGGCCGTCGCCGAGGCTGATCATGTTGAAGACGCCGCCGCCTATCTTGGTGTCGACGCCTTCACCCCACAGTGAGCCGCTGTTGGTGCTCTTGTAGATCAGGACGCCGTCGGCGATGTAGACAACCGTGGCGCTCTCAACTGCCATATCACTAATAGTGACACCCGGGAAGGTGGTCTTGCGCGACCAGCGGTCGACACCGCCGTCCGCGGAGACGTAAACATCCGTGCTGCCGCTGCCGACTTTGGCCGCGGCATAGATTACGTTCGCGTCGCCCGGGATGCCGCGCAGCATGAACGCGCCGGGAGTCGCAGTCATATCGGTGCAGAGCACCCTCTGCGTGGCTCCGCCCGCCATGCGGTAGACCGAAGCTATAGCGAGGTCATTGGCGGACATGTACCAGGCGCTGCCGTCAGGCAGCATGTAGATGTCGTCGATTACGGTATTGGTGGTGTCCATCAGGGTGAAGTCGTTCCAGGTATAGCCGTAGTCGGTGGACTTGGAGAGAGCTCCACCCAGGCCCCTCTTGGCGCCGAAGACGTTGGCCCCGGCGTAGTGCACGATAACCATGTCGTTTGCAATGGTGTCATCGACACCGATTCTCTTCATAGAGCGAGCGGCACGTGCTACCGGCGAGTTGACCGTTACGTCGAGGACGCGCCAGACATTGTTGTCGGTGTAGGAGCCGGCTACCAGCGTCGTACCATCGAAGGTAAT
>CAYTZI010000045.1:7578-13990 GCA_964442335.1 uncultured Dehalococcoidaceae bacterium
GATATAGCAAGGACCGAGAAGTCAGAGCCGAAGTTGGTGGAGAACTCCACCGCCCTGAAGTCGGTGGGTGCCGCGCCAGCTGCTGCCCACATGCCGGCGGGGTTGGTGCCGGTGGGGACTACCGAAGCTCCTCCGAAGTCCGCCACGGCATCATGCCAGGCGCCTACGGCCGCCCCGAAGTTGTAGTAGTAAATGGCGGAAGCGGGAGTAGCGCTTACTCCGGCGATAGCGACATAGTAGATGTTGCCGGAAGATATGGGAGCCACATCAAGGTCATAGGCAGTAGCTAGACGGGCGCCGGTTCCCTGTATTGTGCCCATGTCGTAGAAGTTCAGGCCGCCGTCCCTGGAGGCCGCTGCCTGCCAGAAGCCCGTACCTGTGCTTAAGCCCAGTACGACTGCGATATCCGGGTTGTCCGGGGATATCGCCACGAAGCTGATGCAGGTATTGGGGCCTGCGGCATCGTACAGGTTGGTGTTCACCAGCCTGTTGTTGGTGGCCGAGGTCAGGTCTGACCACAACGCGCCGCCCATGGTACCCTTCAACAGCGTGGAAGCTGTGCCGGCCGCAACGCCGTTGGTGTTATCGAGAACGACGTAGAAGGTCATGCCGTCAGCGCTGACCGCAAAGTCCAGGATGTCAGTGCCGTTCATTTGGGTATAGATCAGGCCCGGGATACCCATCGGCGCGCCTATTTCCAGGTTCCACTTCAGTGGGTCGGCTGCAGATGTCGGGGTCGCAAAAACAAGTAGCGATGATAGCATTACTACTATCAGCGCTATACCCCAGAATTTCTTTATTACTTTTTTCATCGACCTTTCTTTTCCTCCTTGTCAGGTCTCAGTTATTATTTCTTTATGCTATATCGCCGCATAAAAGCATCTTTCATTTATTTGCCTTTATGGCGGAAATACATCAGCTTAGAGACGGATGTTGGAGCGTCCTGGCTCCCTCTTCCCTTTCGGGTCAATGCCATAACATCACCCCCTTCCATATAAATACCTATATCAAGGTTACTCCCCATACTATAGCACACTCTAGGGGTTTGTCAACCCTTTACGAGGCGGGATTAACATAAGTTTTGGAAAACTCTAACCAAATATAATAGCGTCAGCCTCCCCCTCCGGTTACCCCCCGGTTGTTAACTAATCATTAAAACGTTTAAAATTACTTTAAACGCCCCTTTAACCCGTCGACTTTTAACGTCTCCTGAGTGGCGCCCGCCATGTCCCGCAGCGTTATCGTTCCCGCCCTGACCTCGTCCTCCCCGATTATCAACGTGTATCGTACGTTCAGGGTGTTGGCCTGCCGCAGCTGGGCTTTTAGGCTTTTCTCCCCGACCGTGCACACCGTGCTGATGCCATCCCGCCGCAGTCGCGACGCCAGCTTTATCGCTTCCTCCCTGGTTTTTTCCCCCATCCAGGCGATAAATACGCGCGGGTACGGCGCGGCGGGAACGCCAACTCCCTGCTTTTTCAGGTTGAGGATTATCCTCTCGATGCCCGTGGCGAAGCCCGTGGCCGGCATTGGTTTGCCCCCCAGCTCTTCAATCAGGTCGTCGTAGCGGCCCCCGCCCCCGATGGTGCTCTGTCCCCCCTCTTCTTCCGGCTGTATTTCAAAAACGGTCCTGGTATAGTAATCGAGCCCCCGCACGAGGCGGTGGTTGATGGAAAAGGGGATATCCAGCAGTCCCAGGTACTTTTGCAGTCGTGAAAAATGCGTGGCGCAGTCGGGGCACAGTCCGTCGATTGCTTTGGGGGCGTTCTGCGCTATGGCCTGGCACGACTCCTGTTTGCAGTCGAGCAATCTCAGCGGGTTTTCCTCCAGCCGTGTTTTGCAGTCGTTGCACAGCTGCCCGGCATGTCCCTGGTAGTATTCTTTGAGCGTAGTGAGGTACTTGGGACGGCACTCTTTGCAGCCGATGCTGTTGAGCTGCAGGGACAGGTTTTTCAGACCGAGTAAAGCATAAAACTGCCACGCCATATCTATTACTTCGGCGTCCAGCGCCGGGTCTGCCTCCCCGATGGCCTCGACCCCGAACTGGTAGTGCTGGCGGTACCTGCCCGCCTGCGGCCTGTCGTAGCGGAAGATGGGGGAGACGTAGTAAAGCCTGACCGGCTGCGGCAGGTTGTGCATGCCGTGCTGGATATACGCCCGGCAGACCGCCGGCGTTCCCTCCGGCTTTAAGGTAAGGCTGTTGCCGCCGCGGTCGTCGAAGGTGTACATCTCTTTCTGGACGATGTCCGTGTAGGCGCCGGCGCTGCGGCTGAACAGGCTGGTGTCCTCGAATACCGGTGTTTCAATGCGCTCATAGCCGTAAAGCCCGGTAATCCCGGCGATAGCTTTTTCTACGTAGCGCCAGTAAGGCTGTTCCGCCGGCAATATATCGGTCGTTCCCCGCGCTGCCTGGTACATTATCGGGCCTCTTTATATTGTCTTTAAGCAAGAATACAGTATCGCCCCGATATTTGCAAAGGCTGATGCCGATGGCCTGGCCTCTTTGCCACCACCGTAATTACCCCTCCCCTCTTTCCTCTCCTGTCATTTTGGGCTATACTGAAATTACAGGACTTACCTATTTATGAAAGAGAAGCCATGGAGTTCAGCCGGTTACTGGAAAAAGCAAATGAATATCTACCGCCGGAAAAATTAACGGTGGTGGAGGAGGCTTATAAGTTCGCCGCCGAGAAGCACAAGGGCCAGGTACGGCTTTCCAGCGACCCCTTCATCGAGCACCCCCTCCAGACCGCCTATATCCTGGCTGAGCTCCAGCTGGATTCCAGCTCGCTGGCGGCTGCCCTGCTCCACGATATCCCCGAGGAGACCGGGCTTCCCATCGAGGACATATCGAAAAAGTTCGGACCGGAAATCGCCAGGCTGGTCGACGGCGTCACCAAGTTAGGCAAGGTCTCGCTGTCCACCACCGCCGCCCGCGCCAGCGAGTCCCAGGCGGAAAACCTCAGGAAAATGCTCGTGGCTATGGCGGAGGACCTGAGGGTCGTCTTTATCAAGCTGGCGGACCGCCTCCATAACATGCGCACCCTGAGCCACCTGCCCCGCGACCGCCAGCTGCGCAACGCCCAGGAGACGATGGACATCTATGCCCCCCTCGCCCACCGCCTGGGCATCTGGGAGCTCAAGTGGCAGCTGGAAGACCTTTCCTTTCAGTACCTCAAGCCGCAGGACTATGCCCGCGTGGCCCGTCTGGTGGACCTGCGCCGCAACCAGCGGGAGAAGTTTATCGATAAAGCTATCAAAGTGCTGGAGAAGGAGTTCGAAGGCGCCGGGCTGGCCGCGGATATCTCCGGCCGTCCCAAGCACCTTTACAGCATCTACCAGAAAATGGAGAAATATTCCGCCATAGGCCGCAATTTCGGAGATATTTACGACCTCCTGGCGCTGCGGGTGCTCGTGGGCACGAAGGACGAATGCTACAGCGCCATGGGCATTATCCACAATCTGTGGCGTCCCCTGCCCGGCACTTTTGACGACTATATTTCCAATCCCAAGCCCAACGGCTACCAGGCGCTGCATACCGCCGTGATGTGTATGGGCACCAACCGGCTGGAAATACAGATACGCTCCCGCGAGATGCACCAGGTCTCCGAGTACGGCGCGGCCGCCCACTGGAGCTATAAGAGCGGCGGGAAAATCGATATGCAGTACGAGGAGAGGCTCGCCTGGCTGCGCCAGCTTATCGAGTGGCGCCGCGAGCTGAGCGGCGCCGAGGAGTTCCTGGAATCGGTCAAGACGGATATCTTCATCGACCAGGTTTTTGTCTATACCCCCACCGGCGAGATAAAGGACCTCCCCAGAGGCTCGACCCCGCTGGATTTCGCCTACCGCGTCCATACGGACGTGGGCCACCGCTGCGTGGGGGCCAGGGTTAACGGTAAGCTGGAGCCGTTTAGCTACGAGCTCAAGAACGGGGACATCGTCGAGGTTATCTCGTCGAAAGCCCCCCGCGGCCCCTCCCTGGACTGGCTTAATCCGAATCTCGGCTATGTCCGCACCTCCCATGCCAGGGCGAAAATCCGCCAGTGGTTCAATAAACAGGAGCGGACGGAGAACATCGAGCGGGGCAAGCAGATACTGGATAAAGAGCTGCGTCGGCTGGGAATAGTAACCGAGCGGCAGGCGCTGGCGGAGCTGTTCGAGTATAAAAGCCTTGACGACTTCCTGGCGGCGGTGGGCGCGGGCACGATATCGTCCCACCAGATTGTCCTGAAGCTGGCCGCCCAGGAGGAAAAGGCCGACGAGGTTGAGATATCCGCTCCCAGCCCCACCGGTTCGGCGGTGCGGGTCCTGGGGGTCGGCGACCTCATGACGAACATGGCCCAGTGCTGCCGTCCCGTTCCCGGCGATAATATCATCGGGTACATTACCCGCAGCAGGGGCGTTACCATTCACCGCCAGGACTGCCATAATGTCATCAACGAAGATGAAAAAGAGCGGCTGATTCCTGTAGAATGGGGTCAGGGCAACCATCTTTATCCGGTCGGTATCCAGGTGGAAGCTCAGGACAGGGTCGGCCTGATGAGGGACGTCGCCACGGTGGTGGCGGAGGAAAAGGTAAATATCACCTCGGTCAGCCTGGCGGACGGCGACGGCCAGACCGTAAACCTGTTTCTGACACTGGAGACCACAGGACTGGCGCAGTTAAGCCATATTTTAAAGAAGATCGACGGCGTTAAGGGGGTTATCAGCGTGAGCCGGGCGGGTGATGAATCTTCCGGCAGGGCCGCTGCCGCTTCCCCTCCCCCGCCGCCCGCCGGCAAGGGTAAAAAGAAGACGGAGGTAAATCTTGGCAAGTAAATCGGCTCTGAAACAGGCAAGGGTTTCTTCGCGGAGGCAGCAGCGCAATAAGTCCGTGCGCAGCGAAGTCAAGACCAGCATCACCAAAGCGGAGAAATTAATATTTGAGGGCGACCTCGAGGCCGCCGGCGCAGCCGTAAAGACCGCGGTAAGCTCGCTGGATAAAGCGGCGGAAAAGAAGATACTGCACGCCAACAACACCGCCCGCCGCAAGGCGCGGCTGCTCAAGAAGCTGAACAAGGCTTCAGCCCAGCCCAGGTCCGCCCCCGCCCCGGAAAAGGCTGAAAAACCGGAAAAAGCGGAAAAACCGAAAAAAGCCGCCTAGCGTATCCGTTCGCTCAATAAATTACCCCTCTCCCCGCGGAGAGGGGCACCCGGTTGTTTCTCTGCCTTCCCGGCCTCTTCCGGCGCCGGGATGGTTTTTTTGATGTTGCCGTCTCAGTCCGAGGACGGTATCGGTTTGGCTTCCTGTATTTCCATGGGTTTGCCGTCGCAGGTCAGTTCCCCCTCACCGGCCTTGGTGCAGAGGACTTCCGTGCCGCAAACGCTGCAGCGGTATCTTTTTCCGAGTTGACTCGCCACTTTAGACCTCCTGCCCGGGGTTCTTTATTTCTTTTGCTCCATGGGCTGACCGCAGCACATTATCGTCCCCGCGCCGCCCTTGGTGATAATTACCTCGGCGCCACACTTGGCGCAGCGGTACCTTTTCCCTATCTGGTTCGCCATTATTCGACCTCTTTAACAGGATTTTACCTTTATATTATATGCCCGCGTTCCTTCTTTTGTCAAAGCTGGTGAGTTTTGGTTTTGTTTGTTCGGTTGAGATGTGATGCTCACCCCCTTAATCCCCCTCTCAAACAGCTTCATATTCAATATTCAGACTTTAATATGTTTGAGAGGGGGAAAGAATATGAGAGGGGGCGAAGCCCCCTCTCTCCTGAACTCCCCTCTCCAGCCATTAATACCTGAGATTTCCTGCAAGTGTCTCTGGCTGGAGAGGGGTTCATCCTGAGGGGTTCACCCTGAAGGGATAAAGGGGTGAGGTTAGCTCTGACAACTAAAAACAAACAGAATCCGATGTTTTTATACAGCGGCGATGAGCCTGCCCATTTCTTTACAGGCTTTGAGATTTTCCTCCGTGGGCTGCCTCTGCACGCCGAGGCACTCGCATATTTTCTTCATGCCGAGGCCCTGGCATATTTTCTCGACGCTTTCAATGGCCGGCAGGCCGCCGCCCCCGTAGCTTCCGAACACGGCGTACGGTTTGTTTCCCATCTTGTCCCGGACGGTGAACCATACGCGGTCGAAAAAGTCCTTGACCATCCCCGCCATGTAGCCGAAGTAGTTGGGCGTGCCGATGACCACGGCATCGCAGCCGAGCAGGTCGTCCACGCCGGCTTCGACCGCTTTTTTCAGCGTTACGGCGGCCCCTGCCTCCCGGACGCTTGCCGCGATGGCTTCAGCCATGGCCTCGGTGTTGCCGGTCTGCGAGTGATAGACGATGAGGATATTTTTCATCCCGGTAGTGCCTCCTTTATGCAGATAGATAGCGATATATCGCCATAAAAGTATAATCAGGCGGGATTTTTGTGTCAAA
>CAYTZI010000046.1:0-13973 GCA_964442335.1 uncultured Dehalococcoidaceae bacterium
GAAGGCCTTTGAGGCTATCGGCGCCGGATGGAATATGAGCTCCGGTCATGCCGGCAAGGTTTTTATCATCGGTCTGCTGGGCGTATTGATGTTTCTGGGTGTAGGGCTGGTGGCGTTCATCGTGGCGCTGATATTTATCTGGCTACCCTTTGTTTCCCTTGTACTTGGGATTGCCATCGGCGTCGTCGGCGGTGTTATTCTGTATATGTGGCTGGCGGCCGCCTATGCTTCCCTCTATTACGCCGTCAGCGGCTTGGGGACTCCGGCCCCGCCGCCTGTTCCGGCTCCTCCGCCGCAGCCCGCGACCTGACTTAGCGGTGAAACATCAGTAAGTGATTATCGCCTGATGTAAGGCTTCCGGCAGCATCGATTCCACGAAGCTGAAGCTGTTCGCCGGTATTACTATTACAACTATGTCGACCCGGTTCATGTTTACAGGTACCCTTTGAGCCGCTCTATTTCTTTCATCAGCTCGGCGAATTGGTCCGGGTAGAGCGACTGCGTGCCGTCGGAGAGGGCGCGGGATGGGTCGTTATGGACTTCTATCAGCAGGCCGTCTGCGCCGATTGCTATAGCGCCGCGCGATAGCGGTATGACGTAGTCCCGCCTTCCCGCCGCGTGGCTGGGGTCGACGATTATCGGGAGGTGGCTGGCTTCTTTTATCGACGGTATCGCGCTTAGGTCGAGCGTGTTCCGCGTGTTGTCGGAAAAGGTGCGTATGCCCCTTTCGCAGAGGATGACCTGCCGGTTGCCTTCGGACATGATGTACTCGGCGGCCATGAGCCATTCGTCTATCGTCGCCGCGAGGCCCCTTTTCAGCAGGACGGCGCGTTCCGACTGCCCCGCGAGCCGCAGCAGCGAGTAGTTCTGCATGTTCCTCGCCCCTATCTGGATGATGTCGGCGTATCTTTCCACTAGGCTGAGGTTCTCGGTGTCGGTGGCCTCGGTGATAATCAGCAGCCCGGTTTCCTGCTTCACCTTTTGCAGTATCTTGAGTCCCTTTTCGCCAAGTCCCTGGAAGGCGTAAGGCGATGTCCTGGGCTTGAAAGCCCCGCCCCGGTAGATCTTCGCCCCGTGCCGCTTTACGTGTCTGGCGATGGTAAGTGCCTGCTCCTCGGACTCCACGGCGCAGGGCCCCGCCATGATTACCGGCTCGCCCCCGCCTATCTGGATATCGCCTATTATGACTGCGGTGGATTCCGCGTGGGTCTCTCGACTGACCAATTTATATGGTTTCGTGACCGGGATGGTCTCTTTGACACCGGGCAGGGCGCGGAGCTGTGTGTCCTCTACCGGCCCCTTGTTCCCCAGGATGCATATCGCCGTTCTCTGGGCGCCCGGCATCGGTACCCCACGGAAACCCATCCTCTTTATCTCGTCGAGTACGGCGTCCACCTGCTCTTCGGTGGCGTCGTTTTTCATCACGACCAGCATTTAATCGCTTCCCCCCGGAATTTTATCTATCATATCATAGCACATGTTGTAGTTTAAGTGGTTGGTGTTTTCCCCCTTGTCATCCTGAGCATAGCGAAGGATATCGGGGCAGGGAATAAAATATTATTGTCATTCCGGCGAAAGCCGGAATCCAGTCTTCCCCGCCTCCTCTCGGTTGTCATCTTTTCCCACCCTATCCGCCCTCGCGCCATCCTTTTCTTATCGTTCCTTCGAAATCCGCTCATCCTGAGCCCGTCGAAGGATGAAATCTGAGATTTGATTTGGTGTTTGTATCTTGTATCTTGGTCATTATTTTCTCCCCATCATCCCCTCCACCCTATCCGCCCTCGCATTATCATTTTCTTACCAAACTTTTCTTTTTTACCCTTTAATTTCTCCCAGTGCCTCCGCGTACGCTTCGTACGTCCTGGCATCGTAAAGGACAAAGACCACTTCCCTTACGGATGTCTCCCCTTTGAGGAACTCTATTACCGTCTTCAGCGCTGTTCGCGCCGCTTTGCCCACGGGGTACCCGTACGCCCCGGTGCTTATGGAAGGGAACGATACGCTTGTTAGATTGTTGTCTGCGGCGAGCTTCAGGCTCTCCCGGTAGGCGCTGGCGAGCGTCCCGGGCTCCCCCCTCGTCCCCCCGCCCCATATCGGGCCCACCGTGTGTATAACGTGCCTTGCTTTCATGTTGCCGGCGGTGGTGATGACCGCCTGACCGGGCGGCAGCCGCCCCTGCCTGTCTACTATCCGGCGGCATTCCTCCAGGATGGCCGGGCCCCCGGCGCGGTGTATCGCCCCGTCTACCCCGCCTCCCCCCATCAGCCCCGAGTTCGCCGCGTTCACTATGGCGTCGGTCTCCTGGCGCGTGATGTCTCCCTGTATTATGGATAGTCTGCTTTGGTTTATTGTGTATTCTACGGGCTGTGTCATTGTCTTATCCTCCGCCGTTTCTCAGGTAATCTATTGCCCACTGCACGGCGTCGTCGCCGGTTACCTCCAGCGGAATGTCCGGCTTGATGCCCTGCCCCTCGATGAGGCGGTCGTTGGGTGTCAGCCACCGCGCGGTGGTGATATACAGCCCGGAGCCGTCTGTCAGCGGATAGAGCGCGTTGACGCTGCCTTTGCCGTAGGTGGTCGTGCCCGCGATAACGGCGCGCCCGTGGTCCTGCAGGGCTCCTGCCAGCACTTCGCTGCCGCTGGCGCTGCCCTCGTCTACCAGCACGACCATCGGCAGGTCCGTTTTCGGCCTGTCGCTCTCTACCTTCATAGCGGTTACCTCGCCCTCTTTGCTCCTTATTTTAACGACCACTCCGTCGGTGAGGAAGCTGCTGGCGACCTCCACCACCGGGTCGAGCAGTCCCCCGGGATTGCTCCTCAGGTCGAGGATTATGCCCCTGGCGTGGGCTTCTTTCAGGCTTTCTATCGCCCCGGCGAGCTCGTCCGGGGTGCGCTCGGTGAAATCCGTGATCTGGATATAGGCGAACTCCTCCATCATCTCGAACCTGGTGCTGGGCAGGTCCAGGGTCGCCCGGATAATCTCTATCTCTACCGGCTCGGTGTCGCCCTGGTGCTGGACGAGCAGCTTTACCGGGGTGCCTTCCGGTCCCCGGATTTTGATGATGGCTTCGGCGAGGCTCATGCCGGCTACGTCCTCCCCGTCTATTTGCAGGATGACGTCTCCGGCCCTGATGCCCGCTTTGTCCGCCGGGGAGTCCGCTATCGGCGCTATTATAACGATTTGCCCGTCTTCCACCGTCACGTAGGCGCCGATGCCGTTATAGCTTCCTTCGAGCAGGCTGGTGCCCAGGGTGTACTCTTCCTCGTCGAGGTAGGACGTGTAAGGGTCGTCGAGCGTATCCAGTATTCCTTCGATGGCCCCGCGGCTCATGTTGGCGGTGTCTATCCTGGACTGCTCGACGTATTCGCTGAGGACGATGTCCCACACTTCCCCGATTGATTCACGCCTTTCGGCGGACTGCCCGGATTGCGGGACATTATGCCTTGATACTTCGTAGGTCCCGAGCGTGTACCCGCCCGCGAAGGCGAACGCCACGATGATGATTATCGCTAGGGTGGGGATTAGCCCTTTGAGGTTCGGCATGGTCCGCTGTTCTCCTTTTCCCTGGGTCCGCCGCCGCTGCCGTGGGTTGGAGCGGGTCAAGCAAATCTGTAAGCCGAGTTCTGTATTCGCCAGAGGCGAACGGCGACCATCTATCTGGTCCCGATGTTGCCATCGGGCTCAAGCGACCAACCCGGGGAACGGGCCGGGCGTCCCTATGTCCCTCTATTTGGTCTTGCTCCGGATGGGGTTTGCACAGCCTCCGGTTCGCACCGGAGCTGGTGAGCTCTTACCTCGCCATTTCACCCTTACCCGCCTATGGCGGGCGGTATGTTTCTGTGGCACTTTCCGTAGGGTCGCCCCTCCTGGGTGTTACCCAGCATCCTGCCCGGCGGAGCTCGGACTTTCCTCCCGCCGAAGCTTTACGAATAGGCGGGCGGTCGCCCGGTTTGCTTGACCCGTCTATAGTGTAGTTGAGAGATAGACGGTAGTCAACAGGTTATTTAGAGTGCAAATTGGGTTAATCATTCCCTTTGTTCCGTCACTGCGAGCGCAGCGAGGCAATCCTTCTCTTTATCCCCCCTCTCCGCAAGCGGAGAGGGGGTTTAGGGGGAGAGGTTGCATGGAGAGGTCGCATGGAGAGGTCAAATGGAGCGGTTGTCCAGCGCCCTGTTCGCCAGCGCGTCCGCCTCGGCGTTCTGCTCGCGGGGAACGTATTCGATGTCGAAGCTGTCCAGCGCTCCGGCGAGCTGCACCACCTTCTGGTAAAGGGGCCGCAGGGCGGTGTTCTTTATCTTGTAGCGGCCCTTGACCTGGTTCACCGCCAGCTCCGAGTCGGACTTCACCAGGGCCTGTCTCGCCCCCGCGCTGATGGCTTTCTCCAGGGCGACGATGATGGCCTGGTATTCCGCCTGGTTGTTGGTGGTTACACCGATGCGTTGTGAAACTCGTGCGATTACGTGTCCGTTTTCGCTCCTGATGATAGCGCCGATAGCCGCCGGGCCCGGATTCCCCCGCGCCGCCCCGTCCACGTTGATGATGACTTTACTCGTGCTCAATTCGTCCTTCAGGAGATGAACAGGATTCTGCCGCATGTCCCGCACTGGACCGGCTGGCCGCTGCGGGCTTTCTGGAGGACGGCCGCCGAAAGCGATATGTGGCAGGCGTGGCAGATGCCCTGCTCCACTTTGGAGACGGCCGGTTTCTTTTGCTGCCTGATTTTTTCGTAGAGATTTACGGCGGAAGCGTCTATCTGGCCGACCGCCTGCTGGCGTTTCTGCTTGAGGTCGGCAAGCGAGCTTTTCAGCCGTTCGATATCGTCGCCGAGCTGCTTCTGCTGGACATGCCACTCTTCTTCGAGCTTCTGGTATTCCTGGCTCAGGGCGGCGGTGCTCTTTTCCGCCTCCTCCACCTGGTCTATCACCTCCAGGGCTTTGGTCTCGAGCTGGTCGCTGCGGTTTTTGAGCGTGTTGACTTCGTGCTGTAGGCTGGAAAGCTCTTTAGGGTTGGTGATTTTCCCCCCGTATAGCTGCCCCTCGGCGGTGGAGATTTTGCTGAGAGCGTCATCGAGCTCTCCCTCGGCGTCGCGCCGCTGGTGGTTGAGCTCTTTGAGCTGCTCCTGGGCCGAGGCCAGCCTGTCCCGGGCGGTGTCCAGCTCCAGCCTCTTGCCGAGCTGGTTGGTCTTTACGGCCAGCGACTGCTCTTCGGATTCTATCTCGTTGTCGAGCTCCTGTAGCTGGTAAAGCTGCCTGGTAATGGCCATTTTTTCTCCCGTTTATTCTATAACGGGCAGGGGATAATATCAAACCCCGCTTAACTGTCATTGCGAGTCCTTCATCTGGAAGGACGAAGCAATCCCCCTGTCCTTTCTGTCATTCCCGCGCAGGCGGGAATCCAGCCTCCCTTTCCCATATTACATTTTCTTTTATTCCTTCTTATCTTTTCCCACCCTGGCCGCCCTCGTCTCATCCTTTTCTTACCAATCTCCCTTTCAAGTTTCCCCCTTTGAAAAAGGGGGATAAAAGGGGGATTTTCTTTCCGTCTCCCTCCTTCGTAAGGAGGGATTAAGGGAGAATTACCCCTGCGACAAAATTCCCTCGCCAGAATAGAACATCTGTGCTATTATCCCTTTAGACTCGTTAAAGGAGAGATGTTATGAGCCTTTTAAAAGTTGCGCTGGAAAAGCAGCGGTGGGACCTGGCTGCCCATACGCTCGTGCTGGCCACCGTTAAAGTTTTGAATCAGGGGGTGAAAGCGAATGGGAAAAACGGCAAAGCCAAAAAAGGGCGCGCCAAGGGGTAATCTTAACGCCTTGAAGCACGGCTATTACTCCAGGATTCTGGATGAAGCGGAAATGGTGGATTTCAGTCTGGCTACCGGCGTCGAGGGCATCGATGAGGAGATTGCTCTGCTCCGGTTGGAGATAAAGAAGTCCATCGCCGGCGGCGACGACAGGAACCTGAAAATACTGGTTAAAGCGATGGGCGTCCTGGAGAAGCTGGTCCGCACCCGCTACCAGATTACCTCGACGCAGCGCCGGGGCCTCAAGGAGGCTATCGAAAACGTTATCAGGGACATTTTCGTACCCCTGGGGGTGAACATCGGCGGCGCCGTGCTCACTAAAAAGCTTTCCGGCGGGTGAAGAACAATTAAAACAAATAAAAACAATTCCCGCGAACGGGTCGTTCGTAAAAAGGGGATAAAAAATCTGTAAAAACAAAAAACAATTCATACGAACGTTTTGTACGTAACGGCCGATGAAAAAAATGAAAAATCAAAAACAAATCTTGTTTCGTATTTCGAAATTCGTGCTTCGTATTTTGAATTACGTATTGATGCGGTTGATTGAAAAATGGATGAAGAAACCGGCATAGTCCGCCTCCGGCCGTACCAGAGAGAGGTGGCTATTGCCATCCTGGATAGCGTCTTCCGCGGGAAGGGCTTGACCTTCTCCGTGGAGATCGCCCGGCAGGGCGGCAAGAACGAAATCTCGGCGCAGATAGAGGTGCTGCTGCTGACGCTCTTTATGGCGCAGCCCAGGAACATCGTCAAGTGCTCCCCCACCTTTAAACCGCAGACCGTCATATCCATAATGCGGCTCAAGGACCGCCTTAACGACGCCGGTTTCGGCATGATATGGGAGTCCGAGCTTGGCTACATCGTCAGGCTCGGCAGCGCCCGTGCCGTCTTTCTTTCCGCCGACGGCGCCGCTAACGTTGTCGGGAACACCGCCCACCTTCTGCTGGAGATTGACGAGTCGCAGGACGTCGGCAAGGAGAAATATACCAAGGAGTTCAAGCCGATGGGCGCCACCACCAACTGTACCTGCGTCCACTACGGCACCACCTGGGATGATACCACCCTGCTCGAGGAGGTCAAGCAGACCAATCTTGAGCTCGAGCGGCGCGACGGCGTTAAACGGCACTTCCGCTACGACTGGCAGGATGTGGCCAGGTACAATCCCGATTACCTTGCCTATGTGGAGTCGGAGCGGCAGCGCCTCGGCGAGAACCACCCGCTCTTCCTGACCCAGTACCGCCTGCTCCCCGTCGAGGGTGGGGGCGGGTTGCTGAGCGCCGGTCAGCGGGAGCAGCTTCGCGGTGAGCACCCCCGCCTGAGAAGGGGCGAGGCGGGCAGTGCCTATGTAGCCGGCATCGACCTCGCGGGGGAGGAAGAGGGCGAGTATCCTGCCGCATCTGACCTCAGGCGCGACTCCACCGTGGTTACTGTCGCTGAGGTAACGTTTCCCCCCGGCGACGGCGTCGTTAAGGAGCCGGGCCTCAGGGTCGTGGAGCACTATCGCTGGACCGGTAAAAAGCACCCCGAGCTTTACGCACAGCTTGTGGACATCCTGAAGAACGTCTGGCGCTGCCGGAGGGTCGTCGTTGACGCTACCGGTGTCGGCGAGCCGGTGGCTTCCTTCCTGCGCCGGGCCCTGGGTTCCCGTGTAGTGCCTTTCACGTTCACTCAGAAAAGCAAGAGCGAGCTGGGGTTCAACCTTCTGGCAGCTATCAACGGCGGCCGGCTCAAGGTCTATAAGCCCGATGGCTCCGAGGAGTGCCAGGTCTTCTGGGAGGAAATGGAGAACGCTAAAAGCTCCTACCGCCCCAACCAGACGATGAATTTCTTCGTCGAGCCCTGCCGCGGCCACGACGATTTTCTGATAAGCCTGGCTCTGGTCAATGAGGCCGGCCGTCTCTACGCGCCGCGGAGCGCCAAGGGTGGCGCGACCCCATGAAAAATCCCCTCTCCTCCCATCCGGGGAAGAGAGGGGATTCTAAATCATTTTTGCCTAGTAATAGAAGGCGGTGCGGCGGCCTAGCCAGAAGCCGATGCCGAACAGGAACACCGCGCCGACCGCTATTATCAGGTACAGGGCCCACTTGGGGAAGGACCCCGGCGGCGAGATGTAGAAGTCGGATGCATCCGACCATTCGCTCTCGTTGAAAGCGGCATCGACGGCTCTGACTCTCCAGTAGTAGGGGGCGTCCTGGGTGGCCAGCTCCAGCCCTTTCATCTCCTCGTAGACAAATTGGGACTCATCGAGTCCGTCCTCCTTCAGGACGATGGAGTCCGCAGTGAAGTCCTCATCCGTCGCTATCTGGAAGTCGTAAGTGACGGGTTTACTTTCATCGTTGACTTCCGTCCAGTCGAACGTTATCGGAGGTTCCAGCTTTTTCCCGGCTTCCGGCGCCAGGGGCGGCGGCGCGGGTGGTGCCTCGGACTCTACCGTGAATGTAGTCGTGCCGGTGTGGATGCCGTCGCTCACGGTGATGGTGTGTACACCGTGCATGCTCGGCGGTGCGTTGAAAATTTTTTGCACCAGCCCGTTGGCATCGGCCGTGACGGAGGCCACCACCATATCGTCGTATTTAAAAGTGACGTTGGCGCCCGGCGTAAACCCGGCCCCGCCTATACCTATCTGCGCCCCGATGAAGTCGCCGCTGGTATTTATGCTCAGGACGGCGTTCTCGGGCGGCGGCGCCCCGGTAACCGTGAAAGTTTTGGTGAGTACGGTGGAGCCTACAGTCACCGTGATTACGTGGTCTCCTGCGGTGGCGTTCGCGGGGACGCTGATTATGCTGGTGAAGATTCCGGCGGTGTTTGTATTGAGGTCGCCGGATTTTGGTGTCAGGTTGGTGTCATCGAACTGAAAGATGATAGGATAGCTCGCCATGAAGTTGGCGCCGCTCACGATGACGTCGGTGCCGGGCGCTCCCGTCGCCGGGACCAGGTCGCTGAGGGCGGCGGTGGCGGTGACGGTAAACGTGGCGGTAACGCTGCTGGTGTCCGCTGTCACGGTGATGGTATGGGCGCCGGCCGTGGCGCTGGTCGGAATAATGACCGTGCTCAGGAACAGCCCGCCGGACGTTGTCGATGTATGCCCGCTTGTTGGCGTCAGCGTCGTCGTGTCGAATTTAATGACCAGCACGGTACTTGCCGGGAAATTTGCGCCGCTGATGATTACCTCGCTCCCTGCCTTGCCCGTAGCCGGCGATAGCGGGTCGAGGGCGGCGCTGGCGGTAACGGTGAACGTAGCGTTCACGGTGATGCCGCTGATGGTGACGTAGATAGTGTGGGCGCCGGCCGTGGCCCCGGCGGGAATGGTGACCGTGCTGATGAAGATGCCGCTGTTGCGGGTCGCCGTATCGCCCGATTTTACCCCGAGCGTGGTGGAATCAAACTTGAAGATTATCGCCGCGCTGGCGGTGAAGCCGGAGCCGCTGATGAGCACGTCGCTCCCTGCTTTCCCCGAGGTCGGGGACAGCGGGTCGAGCGTCCCGGCGGCGGTAACGGTGAAATTGGCTTTGCCTTTGAGGGTGGTGTAATAGAGCTCATCGCTCGTGTCCTGGTCGACCCTCCTGATGGTTATGTAGACGTAGTAGGTGCCCGGCACAACGTCTTCGTCGTAGGTGGTGCCGGAATAACCCGCCAGCCTGCTGGGAACGTTAAAGGAGCCGATAAAGTCCCCGTCCTCATCAATCGGGTCGTCTGATTCGCCCACCAGCTCGTAAGTCCTTACGTTTGTGTCGATGCTGTCGGTAGTGATGGACGCGTTATCCTCGGCGAAGTAGATTTCCGCCCAGTATTCGTAATTTTCATTTGTTGCGTAGGTGGTAAAGTCATAGCCGGTGACGGTAACGGAATCGCCTATTTTCCCTGACGTCGGTGAAATGGATATGGTGGCGGCAAAAGCAGGGGACGCCGGCGCTGCCAGCACCAGCAGGGACAGGATAATAGCGATACTTAAAATCCCAAATATCCTTAAGCGTTTCATCGGAGTCCTCCTGAAAATAGTTTTATTCCGGCGGCCTGCACCCCTGCCGACCACGCCGGGCTAATTATCAATCATAATTGTTATATAAATGTTAACGTCCGGGAGCGGTAAAGGTTAGTCCGCCTCCTTTTTATTTTATCAGTCTTTTCCGGGCGCCGCGACTCGGATTGTATGTCCCCGCGAAGTTGTCCAGCGTGTCCCGGTTGATGAGCCAGGTATTATGGATTTTACTGGCCGGTAAGTCCCCCTGGCGGCAGAGCCTTTTCACCGTCTCCGGGTGGACCTTCAGCCGGCGGCTCGCCTCGATTACCGTGAGATAGCTGTCCCAGATTGGCATAATATTGCTTTATCGAAGCAATTATAGATTCCGCGCGCACTTTTGTCAAGTAATAGGTACTGAAAGTGGACAAAATTCAATTGACAAAATAGAACATAAGTTCTATTATTATGCTGTTTGGTTTTCTTGAGGTGCCTTTGATGTTGCGTGAGATTGGCGGAGTTGACCCGGAAACAGGCGTAGAGACAGGCCGGCGGGAGCAGCCGGATTTGCCCCCCGAGTTATGTCGTTATCGTGACGAGGGGTGTGAGTACGCGGAGTCCTGCCTGGCCTGTCCGTTCCCTCAATGCATTTATGATACCCCCGGAGGCAGGCAGCGCTGGCTCAAGGACCTTCGCAATAAAGAAATAAGAAAGCTTTACCAGAGCGGCCAGAAAATTCATGAGCTGGCACCAATTTTCGGTGTAAGCCCCCGCACTATCCAGCGAGCTTTGAAAGAAGAGAAAAGAAAGCGGCCACTAATCAGCAATAAGGGAGACGCAAAATGAGTGAAGCAGTCGTGGAAAAGCTTGCCAGGACGGACCTGGAAAGAATGAGGAAATACCAGGAGCTTCTCGATTTCTATAACGGTCGGCAGTGGGAAGGCAGAGAAAGAAGGGGAGAGCGCCGCCTTATCTTTAACTACGCGCGCGTTTTCGTGGAGAAAATAACCTCTTACCTGATGACCGGCATGAGCTTTGAGGTTGAGCCCGCCGGCGATGGTGAGGACGCCAGGGACGCCGCCCGCAGAGCCGAGCAGGCTGTATATACGGTATACGAGGACAACCGGCTTGAGCAGCTCGACCTCGAGACGGAGACGGACGCGGCGGTGCTGGGGGACGCCTGCTATAAGGTTATCTGGGACCCCGCCGAAAAAAGGGTGAAGGTTACCTCCCCCGATATACAGGGCATCTATGCCTGGTGCGCCGGCGACGATATTTCGCGGGTGTGGCGCGTCGCTTCTAAATACCGTCTCGACGCGGAGGAAGTGGAACTTGCCTACAATGTAAAGCCGAAAAATAAAACGGCGAATGTCGTCGAGCTCTGGAGCGACCGCGATTTCTCTCTGTATCTCGATAACGTCCTCATGGAGAGCAAGCCCAATCCCTATGGCTTTATCCCGTTCGTGGTCTTTCCCAACCTCCGTGAGCCCAAGAAGTTCTGGGGCGTTTCCGACCTCCCCCAGATAATGGAGTCCCAGCGCGAGCTCAACCGCGCCATGAGCCAGCTTTCCCGCATACTTGAGCTGTCCGGCAACCCCATCGCCGTGCTGGAGAACGTTGAGGAGTCCGAGGACATCGCCATCCGCCCCGGCGCTGTCTGGAATATCCCGGAGGACGCCAAGGCTTATTTGCTCGACCTCCTGCAGGGGGGCGGCGTCAATCTGCATATCGATTACATTAATCTTATCTACCGCGTCCTCCATGATTTATCGGAGTCGCCGCGGTCGGCTTTCGGCGGCACGGAGCGGGACATGTCCGGCGTGGCCATGGAACTCGACCTCCAGCCGCTGTTGCAGAAGGTCCGGCGCAAGCGGATTATCCGTTCGGCGGCTTACAACCGGCGCAACCGCATGATTTTAAGCCTGCTGGAAAAATTCCAGGGCGAGGACTTCGGTCTTGCCGTGGGGAGCCGTCTGAGGGTCATCTGGGGGCAGGTGCTGCCCAGGGACGTTGAGCGGAAGGTGAACAGCGAGCAGGTGATGGTGCAGACCGGCATCCACTCGCGGCGGACCGCTATGAACGAGGTGGGCGTGCGTGACCCCGAGCTTGAGTTCAGGCAGTGGCTGGAAGAAAGAGAGTCTATTCTCAGGATGAATAAAGATCTCAACGCAAAGTCGGCGCGGGGCGGGGCGAGAGAGAGCGCTTTGACGTCCCGGGCGGAGAGCGTCGAGGAATAGCCAGGAGGGAAGATGGATACGGAAAAAGAGCAGGAAAAAAGCGCTATGGTCGCGGATGAGGGCGATGAGGCGGAAATTCTCCGCAGCGAAAATGAGGCCCTCGCCGGCGAGGTGAAAGCCCGCGGCGCCGCGATAGTTCAGCTCGAGCAGGAGCTTGCGGCCAAAGAGAGTGAGATTGCCGCCCTTAAGGAGCAGCTGGACGGGCTGAAACAATCGCTGGATGAAATGAGCAAGGCTATATCCGGGGCGGCCGCCGCCTACAGGGAGATGATTGTCCAGGCGAACCCGGGCATACCGCCGGAGCTTATTACCGGCGACACCATCGAGGAGATAAGGGAATCGGTGAAGACCGCCCGCGCCATCATGGACAGGGTCCGCCAGGAGATGGAAGCGGAGGCGGCCAGGACCAGGGTCCCGGCCGGGGCGCCGCAGCGGGCGCCTCTCGACCTCTCGGGACTGTCCGCGAGGGAGAAAATCCAGCAGGGGCTGAGGGAGTGATGTGGTTGACATAACGCTTGATTCAAATTAAAAACAAATAAAAACAATTCACGAACAAATGAAGCTGAACAAAGTGAAAAAACAAAAAAACAATTCCCGCGAACAAATCGTTCGTAAGGTCGATAAAAAAAAATGAAAAAACAAAAACAAAAAACAAATCGCCCTTTCCCCCGGGGTAAAAAGGTGTGGGGCTAGTAACTAGTAACTAGAAACTAATAACTAAAAAGGGAGGTACATAAAATGGCTTTAACACTGGCGGAAGCATCCAAGCTGTCCAACGATTTACTGATGCAGGGTGTGGTGGAGACCATCGTCAAGGAGTCTCCCGTGCTACAGAAGCTGCCCTTCATCGAAATCGTCGGCAACGGTCTGACCTATAACCGGGAGAACACCCTGCCCAGCATCGATTTCTATGACGTCGGCGATACCTGGAACGAGTCCACGCCGACCTTCACGCAGGTGACCGCCAACCTTAAAATCATGGGCGGCGACGCGGATGTCGACAACTTTCTCAAGGCTACCCGCAATAATATCCAGGACCTCGAGGCGGCTGTCGTCGAGCTGAAGGCAAAGGCCCTCCGGCAGAAGTTCGAGGAGATATTCATCTACGGGGACAGCTCGGATAACTCCAAGCAGTTCGACGGCCTCCGGAAAATCATCGATACCACCCAGGCGGGCAACCAGGTCATCGCTATGGGGACCGCCGGCGCCACGCTGACCCTCGCCAAGCTGGACGAGCTCATCGACGCCGTCAAGGGCGGCAAGCCCGATATGCTCCTGATGAGCCGCCGCTCCCGGCGTAAAATCAACACGCTGGTCCGTGCGGCCGGCGGCATGATGCAGACCGACCAGGATAAATGGGGCAACTTTGTCCAGCTCTGGGACGGCGTGCCCATCGGCGTTAACGACTGGATTCTGGATACGCATGTGCTCAGCGGCGGCGTCGAGACCGACACCACCGGCGGCACCTGCTCCACCATCTACGCGGTGCAGCTCGGCGAGGGGGCGCTCTGCGGCCTCACCGGCCCCGGCTATCTCCAGGCCGAGCCCATCGGCTCACTGGAAAGCAAGGACGCCTCCAGGACGCGCGTCAAGTGGTATGTCTCGCTGGCGCTGTTCAGCTCCATCAAGGCGGCGGCCCTCATCGGCGTCGAGGACTGATTTATCGTTTAAAAACAATTCAGGGGCCTCGAAAGCTTCGGGGCCCCGTAAGGAGGGAGAAATGGAAACAAAAGAAACGGCAAGGTGGCTGTGCCGGTTCAGGCTCAGCAAGTACCGCGAGGACATCGCGGCGTATCACGGCAGAGAGGATGAGTTCCACCGGCGTTTCCGGCCCTACGAGGTCATCGAGGAAGAGGGCAACCTGCTTCTCAACTCCGGCATCGACGAGATGTGGGACCTGATTACCGGGGACTCCGCCAACCACTTCAGCAATGGCAGCGCTCAGATAGGCGTGGGCGATAGCACCACGGCCGCCGCC
>CAYTZI010000047.1:0-8740 GCA_964442335.1 uncultured Dehalococcoidaceae bacterium
GCGCCATGGAGATAAAATACGGTGAAAACGTTATCAACCTCAAGCCGCCGTGGCGCCGCGTTACGCTGAGGGACGCCGTTAAGGAGTACAGCGGCATCGACTTCGTTACCTATCCGACCGCCAGCGGACTGCGCGAGAAAATGCGGTCGCTGAACATCGAGGCCGACCCCTCTAGCAACTGGGCCAGGCTGGTCGACGAGCTTCTCAAGACCTGCGTCAGGCCCAGGCTCATCCAGCCAACCATCGTCTACGACTACCCCGTTTCCATGTCCCCGCTGGCCAAGAACAAGCCCGGCGAGGAGAGGGTGGTGGAGCGCTTCCAGGCCTACGCCGGCGGCAGCATCGAGCTGGGCAACGCCTACAGCGAGCTCAACGACCCCATCGAGCAGCGGGCGCGCTTCGAGGAGCAGATGAAGGAGCGCCGCGGCTCAGACCCCGAGCAGTGGACAATAGACGAGGACTTTCTTACGGCGCTGGAGTACGGCATGCCCCCTACCGGGGGGCTGGGGGTGGGCATAGACAGGCTGGTCATGCTGCTCACCAACCAGCAGTCCATACGCGAGGTGATTCTTTTCCCGCAGCTTCGGGAGAAGGAATAGCCGTTAGCGATTAGCTATTAGCAGGGCGTTTAAGAGGGGCGCAGCCCCTCTTTATATTACCCCCCTCTCCAAACAAAATATCTAACAACTGTCGAGATATACCAGTTTGGAGAGGGGTCCAAGGGGTGAGGTATAAATCACCCCGGTTTCTAAAGCCTGTCTTTCAGATTTTTTCTATAGACAACGTGCTTCCAGCTACCGCCGGTCCGCCTCATCTCTATAATGCGCGGGATGTACTTTAGCAGGGGCACCAGCACCAGCCCTATGGAATATACCGCCAGCTCCCATTTATCATAGATAAGCCAGCCGATGAACGGGAAACTGATAAAGGCGGCGCTGTAGCTGAGGGTCGGGAAACGCGTTATGACCAGCAGCAGTAAAAACAACCCGCCGTAGATGGGAACGCCCCACGGCATCAGGTAAATCAGGATGCCGATACAGGATGCCCCGCCCCTCCCCCCGCGGAACTTCAGAAAAACGGGGAACCCGTGCCCCAGCACCACCGCCACCCCCGCCAGCATCTCCACGATGAGCCCGTTCCCCAGGAAATGCGCTACCGCCACTCCCAATGCTCCCTTGCCGATGTCTATCGCCAGCACCAGCATGCCCCACCAGAAGCCCACCTTGTAAAAGACGTTCATCGCGCCCAGGTTGCGGCTGCCAACGTCGCGGATATCTACGCCCTTCCTCAGGCGACCGATGATGTAGGCTGTCGGGAAAGAGCCTATCAGGTAGGCCGCCAGCAGGGCGATGACGATATATACTGTATCCAAATTCTTTCTCTGGCGCTTTTCTTGACCCTATTATAGAGATATCCGGCAATTAAATCCATTTGATTCTTTTTGCATATGTTTGATTTTTGATACTCACCCCCTTAATCCCCCTCTCGAACAGGCTCATTAATTCAATTCATAGATTGGCTTGTTCAAGAGGGGGAAAGAGTGTGAGAGGGGGCGAAGCCCCCTCTCTTCTTGACTCCCCTCTCCAGCCATAAATATCTGTGGATTGTTGCTTATGTCTCTGGCTGGAGAGGGGATAAAGGGGTGAGGCTGGCACCTGCAACCAAAAACAAATAATACCAATCCATTAGAATCTTATAAGTCCGCTATGCTATACTGACACCGGCCGTATCTACTATAAAGAAGGAGACTGTCAGACATGGAAAAGGAATGGTCTGAGATGACCCCCGAGGAGAAACGGGATAAGAGGCTCGAAAACTATATTTCCGGCAGGGGCATAAAGTTCCGCGACGCTAAAGCGGAAAAACTTTACCACGAGCGCGTCACGCGCCAGCTGAAAGCCAGTATGTGCCAGGAGCCCGACCGCGTTCCCGTGTCCCTGCCGAACGGTAACTATCCCGCGTATTATGTAGGGTCGGATTTCAAGACGGTGATGTACGACTATCAAGCGTGTGTCGATGCCTGGCGTAAGTTTATGATAGACTTCTCGGACTACATGGACAGCTTCATGGGGCCCGGCTTCGTCTTCTCCGGCAGAGTGATGGACATCATGGACTACAAGAACTTTACCTGGCCGGGGCACGGCATAGGGGATAATGTCAACACCTACCAGTTCGTTGAAGCGCAGTATATGAAAGCCGATGAATACGACGACTTCCTTAAAGACCCCTCCGACTTCGGTTTCAGGGTCATTACCCCACGGGTCGTCGGCGCGGCGGAACCCCTGGCTTATTTCCCCCCGCTCACCTCCCTCATGGGCATGCCGATGTCCTTGACCTACCCGTTCGCCCGGCGCGAGATGCGCGAGGCCTTCATAAAAATAATTGCCGCCGGCGAGGAGACAGAAAGGCAGCAGGCAATCCTCATGCAGTTCAATCGGGAAGCCCTGGAAATGGGGTTTCCCGATATGATGGGCGGCATGGGCGTCGCCCCTTTTGACGTCCTCGGCGATTTCCTCAGGGGGACGGCGGGCTGCGCCATCGATATGTTCCGCCAGCCGGAAAAGCTCCTCGAAGCCATAGACATGATTACGGAAATAAATCTTAAGAGTATGCTGTCTTCCCCCGGTTATATGGTGAGTTTCCCGCTGCATAAGGGCGACGATACCTTCATGTCCCGCAAGCAGTTCGAGAAGTTCTACTGGCCCAGCCTGAAAAAGACCATCGATACTCTGATTAGCGAAGGCTTCATGGTATTCCTCTTCGCCGAAGGCGCCTACAACGAGAGGCTGGAATATATCGGCGATTTCCCCAAAGGCTGGGTTACCTGGATGTTCGATAAGACCGATATGGCTAAAGCCAAGAAAATGATAGGGAATACATGCTGCATTTCCGGCAACGTGGCGGGGTCTACAATCATTACCGGCACGCCCCAACAGGTCAAGGAGGAATGCCGCAGGCTCATCGAGACCTGCGCTCCGGGCGGGGGCTATATCCTGACGGGCGGCTGCGTCGCCACCGAGACCAAGAACCCGGACAACTTCCGCGCCTTTATGGAAGCGGCCATAGAGTACGGGACGTACTAACTTTAGGCTTTAAGCCGTTAGCTATTAACTTTTAGCTGTCAGGGGTATTAAGAGGGGGCTGGCGCCCCCTCTTTTATATTCCCCCCTCTCCAAACAAAACTTTTTCCGCTTTAGGTCAAAGTACCTGTTTGGAGAGGGGGTCAGGGGGTGAGGTAAACGCTCTCTTGCGCTCCCTGAATTATATGCTAAACTGTTATTATCTGATAGTGAGGGACATATATGCTTGATATCAAATTCATCAGGGAAAACCCGGACCTCGTCCGGAAGGCGATAGCCGACCGCTATGACAGCGCGCCCGTCGATGAAATCCTTAAGCTGGACGCCGAGCGCCGCCGGAACGTTACCAGGCTGGACGCTCTGCGGCAGGAAAGAAAAGCCCTGTCTAAAGAGAGGGAGAAAGCCCAGGAGAAGGGCCGCGCCCTGCGCGCTGAGATACAGGAGCTCGAGGACGCCGGCCGCGCCATCGACGAAAAGCTTGCCGGACTGCTCCTTCAGGTGCCCAATATCCCCCTCCCCGATGTCCCCGTCGGTAAAGAAGACAGCGATAACGTCACCGTGCGCACCTGGGGCGAGCCGAAGCAGCTACCCTTTGAACCCGCCCCCCACTGGAAGCTCGGGGAAGACCTAGACATTATCGATTTCGAGCGCGGGGTAAAGATATCCGGCACCCGGTTTTACGTGCTCAAAGGGGCCGGCGCCCGGCTGCAACGCGCCCTGATTACTTTCATGCTCGACCTTCACAACCTGCAGCACGGCTACAGGGAGATATACCCTCCTTATATGGTCAAAAAGGAGTGCATGGTCGGCGCCGGGCAGCTCCCCAAGCTCGCGGAGAATATCTATCACGACGCCGAGGACGATTTATGGTTCGTGGGCACCGCCGAGATACCCCTCACCAACCTCCACCGCGATGAAATCCTCAACGCCGAAGACCTCCCTATCCATTACGTCGCCTATACCGCCTGCTTCCGCCGCGAGAAGATGTCCGCCGGTAAAGACACCCGCGGCATCAAGCGCGGCCACCAGTTCGATAAAGTAGAGCTTTACAAGTTCGTCGTCCCGGAGAACTCCGGCGACGAGCTGGAAAAGCTCCTTCATGACGCCGAGGAGGTCTGCCGGAAGCTCGACTTACCTTATCGCGTACGGCAGCTCTGCACCGGCGACCTCTCTTTCGCCGCCGCCAAGTCCTACGACATAGACGTCTGGGCGCCCGGCTGCAAGGAATGGCTGGAGGTCAGCTCCTGCTCAAACTGCGGGGACTTCCAGGCGCGGCGTGCCAGCATACGCTACCGCCCCGCCCCCGGTGACCGGCCGCTTTTCGTCCACACCCTTAACGGCTCCGGCCTGGCCCTGCCCCGGATAATGATTGCCGTCATGGAAAACTACCAGCAGGCGGACGGCTCCATTACTGTGCCGCAGGTCCTCCAGCCTTACGCGGGCATGGAGGAGATTAAGCCGGAGTAACGTTAGCGGTGATAAGGAGGGCTGAGATGAAAGGTCATCCTTACGAATATAAGGTGCTGGTGGAATACCTCAACCCGGAAGAAACGGGGCGCTTCCCCCACTTCGCCCGCATGGAAGACCAGGAAGGGCTTACCCGCTCCCTGGAGGAAATCTTCGCCCACCTGCCGGAATCAATAGGAGAGGGCTGGGAGGTCAACTCCCACAACATCGCCATATCGCGGAACACGCTGATAATAACCGTGCTTCTGAGAAGGCCCGTGAAGAAGGACCAGCACTAATCCCTCTGGTTGAGCGTTGAGCCCCCGGACATATCAAGCTCGCCGAGCTTGGGTGTCCCGATGTATTCGAGATCGGAAGCGCCGCTCAGGTGCACATCCATGCTGCTTATGACGTTGATAACGGCGGCGCTGGCGCCGCTGAGGTCGACGTCGGCATTAAGTACCTTCAACTCCGTCAGCGTCACGTCGCTCGCGCCCGACGCATCTATTTTTATGTTATCGGCGGTGCCCTTCAGCACCAGCTCGCTCGCCCCGGACAACTCGAACCGGCCGTCGTCCATCTCGATACTTCCGTTCACCCGGCTGGCCCCGGAAAGCTCGAACTTGCTGTCCCCGGCGATGGTGTGGCCCAGCTCCATCCGGCTCGCGCCGGAAAGCTCGAAGTCCAGCGAATGCGTTACGGAGAAACCGGAGACATCCGCCTCTGAAGCCCCCGAAAGCTCCAGACGGCGCAGGTCGGGCAGAGTAACGACGGCCCGCTGGGTCGTGTTCCGATAGATATGGCTTGGCTTCAGGCCGATGCGTAGGGTGTGGCCGCGCTGGTCGATTTTCAGGTACTCGTAAAGCGTTTTGTCTATGGTGATACTTACCAGGAAAGCGTCCGCCCTGCTTATCTCCACGTCAAAAGCGGAACTGACCTCTATCTCATCGAAGTCGGAGTAGTCCATCTCCCAGGTGGCGAGTTCCCCGGAGCCGGTGACCACGTCGCAGCCGGCGGCGCCCAGAGGTATCGCCAGGACGAGTACCAGCGCCAGGAAAGCCATTAATTTCTTCCCGAACATATCAGCGCTCCCTTCCGCTTTCAGGACTCTTTAACTCTACGCCTCAGCTCGAAGGTATTATGGACTTCGGTATCGGGACAGGACACCATGACCGCGTCCGGGTCTTCCTGCCAGGGGAAAGTAGCGCCGTATTGCAGCGCCAGGGCGAAGGGATAAATCGCGTTGAAAGCCAGACCGCACATGCGGGGCGGGGTAAAGTAATCAAAGACCCACTCCTCGCCCACCTTGTGGCCGACATGGCAGGGACGCTCATTGCCGACCAGCCTGATGACCACCTCGTATTCTTTACGTTCCATAGCCTTTCCTTCCGGAGAGGAACAACCATGGAATATTATACAGGTAAGTCATGGAAATCTCTACGGGGACGCGTGCAGTTTGCGGAGCTGTAAAACCGCTTCACCTCATAGACGGCAAAGCCATCGAGCTGCTTTCACGCCGTCTATGAGGTGCGGATTATCTCATTATCGTGTATCTAGAGTTACTCGCTCTGCGCTTTCCTCAGCAGGGCAAAACCGGCGAACACCAGGCCCAGGCCGACCAGGATATCGACTATGCCCGTGGTCAGTACCATCCTGGCTGTGCCGATGTTGGATTTTGCCAGTCCCAGTGACGTCCGCTGGCCGAGGACCATGACATATTGTGGATCACTGGATGGCATTCCGCTTGCCTTTAACTGATCGTAAGCCCCGCAGATTTGGTCATAGGTAGCATCGAGATTGTCGAGAGTGACGGGCGCCGTCAAGGAATCGGCCACCTTCTGTCTCGCCGAGTTCGCCTGCGGGATAAACAGTATGCCGAAGACCAGCGCGGCGATTCCCAGGATGATTACCAGGACAGCAAGAACACGCATTTTGTACCTCCTTTATCTTTCACACCTAGATTTTCTAGGCATAATACCCTAAACAAATTGAAAATGTCAAGTGGCCGGCTCTTAAGAGTAAACCCGATTACCTCAGGGCGTTTGCCCCCTCTCAAACAAAAGACGATTCAAGCCGATACCATAAACCAGTTTGAGAGGGGGTCAGGGGGTGAGTAAAGTATAAGCCGCATCGCAGCGCTCGATATTTACCCCCGACGCTGTTCAGGCTATAATAATACATCCGCCCCCGCCGGGCGGAAGAAAAAGCCGGAGGCGCTATGATATTCGGGCTGCTGGGATTCATGGTTTTGATGGCGCTAATCCTGGCCCTCTGGGAAATCCAGATAGAGGGCAGGGACGGCTGGGCGGCCAAAAGCCCCGGCTGGCGCATCGAAAAGGGCTGGGCGGTAAAGCTGATGGGCGGCCGCCCCATAACCGGCTACCACATCTTCATGACGCTCTTTGTCATCGGGCTGGTGCACCTGCCGCTCTTCTTCGCCCCGTGGAGCGCCCGGCTCGAGGGCCTGCTGTGGGGCTTTTACCTGGGCATGCTGCTGTTGGAAGACTTTCTGTGGTTCGCGCTCAATCCCTATTACGGAATAAAGAACTTCCGTAAAGGGAAAATATGGTGGCACCGGAACTGGTGGGGCCCGGTGCCGGCCATATACTGGTTCCTTCTGGTAATTTCCGCCCTGCTGATTTACCTGTGCAGGAACGCCGTCTAGCCGACGGCGTAGATATCGGGCACTAAACTGAATGAACCTCTATTTCTCTCTCATTTTATTTTACCAATACATATCACTTATAATATAAATATTCCTATGGCTGAGATTGACGGAACCTTCTGGCAGGCCCTGTTTAACGCCGACTCCATAGCGGTTATCGGCGCCAAGAACGACGTCGGCACCTGGGGGCACGACGCCATGCGGGCATCGCTGGAGTCCGCCGCGGCAAAGGCCGGCCGGCGCGCTTATGCGGTGAACCCCAATGCCGCCGAGGTACAGGGGGTAAAGTCCTACAAAAGCATACTGGACATCCCCGACTCTGTGGAGCTGGCGATTATCGTGGTGCCGGCGCCGGTCGTGCCGCAGGTATTCGGCCAGTGCGCCGAAAAAGGGGTCAAGGCCGTCATCATCATATCGGCGGGCTTCGCCGAGGTGGACGGCGAGGGCGCCAGGCTCCAGGCGGAGGTACTGTCTACCGCGCGCAAGGCCGGGCTGCACTTCGTGGGGCCAAACTGCAACGGCCACGGAGACATGCATTCGCGGGTCATCAGCATCGGGTTCGCCACCAACATTCCCTCCGGCCCGGTGTCCCTCCTGAGCCAGAGCGGCACCCTGGGCGCGAGCATCATGCAGACGCTGGCGGGGCGGGGTGTGGGACTGAGCAAGGTGGTCAGCACCGGCAACGAGGCGGATCTCCACCTCGAGGACTACCTGGAGTTCCTGGCACATGACGATAACACCCGCGTCATCGCCCTGTATATCGAAGGCCTGAGGGAAGGCCGGCGCTTCTTTAATCTCGCCAGAGAAATCACGCGTAAAAAGCCCATCGTGGTGATGAAGTCCGGCACGACGGATTCCTCCGCCCGCGCCGCGAGGTCGCACACGGGCGCTCTGGCCGGCTCGGACGCGGTCTACTCGGCGGCATTCAAGCAGGCCGGCGTTATCCGGGCGGAAGATGAAGAGGATCTCGCCGGTATCGCCCTGGCGTTATGTAATGTTCCCCTGCCGCGGGGCAACCGGGTGGGGATTTTAACGATAGGCGGCGGCTTCGGGGTGGTGACCTCCGAGTTCTGCGAGAGAGAGGGACTGGAAATCGCCTCACTCGAACCGGAGACACTCAGGAAAATGAGCGCCATCCTGCCCTCCCGCTGGTCGCCGGGTAATCCGGTCGACCTCGTTGGGATACGGATGGCGGGCGGCGAGAACGCCGCGGACAGGTGCCTGCACCTGCTGCTGGAAGACGATAACGTCGACTGCGTTATATCCCTCCTGCCCCCCATGTTTCTGACGCCGGCAATAATGGAGGAGCTCGGCCCGGAGCGGGTCCGCGCCATGCAGAAAGAAACCGAAAAAAGCCAGGAAATACTCTACGCTCGGTTGAAGCAGTGCGGCAAGCCCCTGGTATATATCCGCCGGGTCTCTTTCAATCCCCCCGGTGAGTCGAGGGGAGCAGCCCCTCCTCCGAAAGCAATCATCCCCGAGTACTCTCATCCACGCCGCGCCGCCCGGGTGCTGCGCTACCTGGCGGAGTACAGGAGATATCTGGAGA
>CAYTZI010000047.1:8840-13971 GCA_964442335.1 uncultured Dehalococcoidaceae bacterium
AATCGCTAACCGCTATCCCCTTCCCAGATAAAGCTGGTCCCTGTGGAGCTGGATTATCTCCAGGACGTTCACGTGGGGAGGCTGGCTCGCCATGAAGACGGCGGCGGCGGCGATTTCCTCCTGGGACATGCGGGGCTCTTTCATCCAGGCGCCGCCCGGTCCGGGCTCTCTGTCCCGCTCGACGTTGCCGGGATGCAGTATGCCGCAGGTGATATTGAACTCGCGGCCTTCCAGCGCCGTTGTGTGGGTCAGCCCCACCAGCCCGAACTTGGCGGTGCTGTAGGGGGCGTTGTACTGGCGGACCCGCGAGGCGGAGATGCTGCCGATATTGATTATCCGCCCGCCGCCCTGAGCTTTCATGATGCCGAAAGCCGCCCGCGTGCATAGAAACACGGCGCGCAGGTTGGTGGCGATAACGTCGTCCCAGTCTTCGGTGGTGATTTTATCGATGGGACCGCCTTTGAAAATCCCTGAGTTATTGACGAGGATATCAAGCCTGCCGTATCTTTCCATTATCTTTTTAAACAGGTTGTCTATCTGCGGCTCCTCTTTTACGTCCGTGGGAATGACCTCCGCCCTGCGGCCCATGGTTCTGATACTTTTTGCCGTGGCGTTCAGGCCCTTAACGCTCCGCGCCGCCAGCGCCAGGTCCGCCCCTTCTCTGGCGAAGGCGATGGCTATCGCTTTGCCGATGCTTCTACTCGACCCCGTTACCAGGGCGATTTTCCCTTCGAGCTGGCCCATAGAGACCTCCGCATTCACTAAACTTGATAGATTACAGCTCCATCACCTTGAGATTACTGTCTATCTTCAGTTCCGCTCCCGTCAGCGACCGCACTTCTTGCGCCGTCCAGCCGGGGGCGGTCTCTTTCAATAGCAGTCCTTCGGGCGTCACCTCGATAACGGCTATATCCGTTACTATCAGATTTACGCAGCGCGGCGCGGTCAGGGGATAGGTGCACTTTTTAAGGACTTTAGGCTGGTTGTCTCTGGTAGTGTGGGTCATGACGGCAATCAGGTGGTGCGCGCCGAAAGCTAAATCCATTGCCCCGCCGATATTCCCCGGCCGCCCGAGCTGGACCGTCCAGTTGGCGAGGTCGCCCTTTTCCGAGACCTGTAACGCGCCGAGCACGCACAGGTCGATGTGCCGGCCCCGTATCATCGTGAAGCTCTGGTCGTGGTCGAAGAAGCACATGCCGGGCTTGCGCGTGGCGAACTGCCCGGTGGCGTTGACGAGGTGGAAATCCTCGTCTTCCGGTCGTGTTGGCGCGGGACCGTAACCCAGGCAGCCGTTCTCCGCGTGAAAAATGACCTCGATGCCCTCCGGGATAAAGCTGGCCGCCTGCGTGGGTATGCCGAAGCCCAGGTTGATGACCATGCCGTCTCTGAACTCTTTGGCCACCCTTAAAGCCATCGTCTGCTCGTCGAGACGCTCTTTCATATATTACTCCCTTCCCGGACCTGCTATACTCACCCCTGCCCCTCTCAAACTGGTTTTTCAGCTAAATCGTTGACCAATTGTTTGAGAGGGGATGAATTATGAAAGAGGGGTTTCGCCCCTCTTAGACACCCCGTTTGTCTCTCACCACTACCCTGTCCACGAATATGCCCGGCGTGACGATTACCTCCGGGTCGAGACTCCCCAGCTCCACCAGCTCGTCCGCCTCGACGACGGTCGTTTTAGCCGCCCCCGCCATGACGGAGTTGAAGTTGCGGGAAGTCCCCTGGTAAACGCAGTTGCCATACCTATCCGCGCGGTAAGCCCGCACCAGGGCGAAATCGGCTTTAATAGGGTATTCCATGATGTGCTCGCGCCCGTCGATGGCCCTCTTCTCTTTGCCCTTTTCGATGACCGTCCCCGCGCCGGTGGGGATGAAGAAAGCCCCCACCCCCGCCTTCGCCGACCTTATTCGTTCCGCCAGCGTTCCCTGGGGCACCATCTCGACCTCCAGCGTGCCGGCCTCCCACTGCTCGAAGAGCGGGGCGGTCATGTCGGGCCGGTTCAGGCCGGGGAAGGCGCAGATGACCTTTTTGACATGTCCGTTCTGTATTAATATACCGCCGTCGTCGTAGTCGGGCGGGGTCTTTCGGAAGGACCTGGAGCTTTCCGGAACGCGGCCCATGCCGGGGGTGTTGGCGGCCAGCGTCAGGTTTCTGGCGCCCTGCTTGACCAGAGCCCGCAGCAGGTTGCTGGGCGTGCCGTTGGCCGGCCCGAACCCGCCTATCAGGATAACCGCCCCGTCGAAGATGTCCTTTACGGCTTCATCAAAGCTGTCGACCACTTTGTTTATCATTTTTGTTCTCCATCCCGTTGAAAAACGGGATCCAGGTACGTAGTCTAGCTCTTTTTCAGCACTTCACCATAAAGGTCTTGTTCAGTCCCTCTGCCCCAGTATCGTTACGGAGCCGACGCCGCTGCCGGGGTTCATCCCGAAGTTATGCGTCAGGCCCAGCTTGGGGTTCTTGCGCTGGCGCGGTCCGGCCTTGCCCTGCATCTGCTTATAGACCTCGTATATCATTCTCAGCCCGCTGGCGCCTATGGGGTGCCCGAAGCTCTTCAGCCCCCCGTCCGGGTTGACCGCCAGCTTCCCGTCGAGCTTGAACGTCCCGGCGTTGACGTATTCCGGGGCTTTGCCCCGCGGGCAGAAGCCCAGGTCCTCCATGATGACCATCTCCGTGATGGTAAAGCAGTCGTGCACTTCGGCCAGGTCGAGCTCGCTAATGGGGTCTTTAATCCCCGCCATCTCGTAGGCCTGTCTGGACGCGCGGACGGTCTCTTCCATGTGCACCATGTCGTAGGTCGATTGCAGGTAGCCCTGGCGCGCGCCCACCGCTAGTCCCAGTCCCTTAACCAGTACGTAGTCGTCCCGGAACTGTTTGGCGAGGTCCGCCCGGCACAGTATCGCCGCCGCGGAGCCGTCGCTGACGCCGCAGGCATCGTATAGCCCGAGCGGCCAGGCGACCATCGGCGCGTTGACCGCCATTTCCTCTGTAATCTCGCGCTGGAAGTGCGCGCGCGGGTTCAGCGACCCGTTATGGTGGTTTTTTACGGATATTTTGGCGAGGGTCCGCTTGAACTCCTCGAAGCCGAGTCCGTAGTGCGTCATGTAGCGCGTCGCCATCCGCGCGAAGAACATCGCCGCCGTCCCGCCCCACTCCATCGTGCCGTTGCCCCCCGCCCCGCTGAATACCCCCAGTCCCCCCATCCCCTGGTCCTTTAGTTTCTCCACCCCTATCGCCATGGCGATGTCGTACACGCCGGAGGCTATGCCGAAACAGGCGTTGCGCAGGGCTTCGGTGGCGGTAGCGCAGAGGTTCTCCACGCGCGTTACCGGTATATACTCGGTCTTGAGGGCCGAGGCGCAGGGCTCGGCGGTATTGATACGCGTGCTCCCGAACCATATCGCCTGAATGTCCTTCATCTCCATTCCGGCGTCTTCAATGGCTTCGGCGGCGCTTTCCACGAGCATGTCTTCGGCGCTTTTTTCCCAGTTCTCACCGAACTTGGTGCAACCCATGCCTATGATGGCAACTTTATCTTTAATGCTTTCCATCTACTCCGTCTCCTTCTCCAGCCAGCTTTCCCGTGGCGGCATGCAGCGCCAGAAATAGTTGCGGATGCTTCCCGCCGCCCCGAGCGTCCGAAAGCTCATGACGAGGTCCATGCCCACCTTCACTTTATCCGCTATCATGTCCGTCATGCCGAACAGGGCCCGCCCGCCCCCCTCGAAGTCTACCATCGTATCGACCTCCGGGCGGGCGAAGGGAGGAATATCCGCGCCCGTCTTCAGCGTAAATGTAAAGACCTTTCCCTTTTTATCAGCGAAGCTGTAAGGCTCGAAGTTGTCTCTTGTATGGCACTTCGTGCAGATTCTCTGCGGGGGATACTGGGGAGTGCCGCAGATCCTGCACCTGACGCCACTGAGGGCGTAGATGGCGTCCCGCTCCCGCGCTATGACCGATGCCGATGCCCCCCCGGCCCTCTCCGGGTCGGCTATCGCGTACTCTTTATACGCCTGGTAGTCGCCCTGGCTGCGCATCATCATTTTGGATGCCAGGCTGCGCTTGACGCCCCATTTGCCGGTTATGTTTTTAATGTTTTCAGTCACTTTCAGCAGCATGACATCGGCGCCGTCGCCGTAGCTCGCCACGAGTATTTTGTCTCCGGGCCTGGCGTCTTCCAGTGCCGCCGTGAGCATCATTGGCGCGAAGGCCGTCCCCGTATTCCCTAATTTATCGAAAAACGGCTCCTGTACCTGCTCGGGCTTAAAGCCGAGAGTGCCGACCATCTGGCGGTGCCGCCGCAGGTCGGGCCCGTACAGGACGGCTTTAGTAATATCATTTGCGCTGAGACCGTATTTTTCAAAGAAGCCACGTATCGCCAGTGGCAGTACCTTGAGGTACCCCTCCTCGAATACCCACCGGTCCTCCCACGAGCGCACCTTCTTTGCCCCGCTGGCGCGCCAGACGTCCAGGAGCTCGTTGGAAAGCGAGTAGCTGCCCACTATTTCCGCGATAACGTCTTTGTCCCCGATGACGAACGCCGCCGCCCCGTCCCCGAAGTCTCCCCCGATTCTTAAATCGGCGGCGGTCACCAGGACACTCTTGGCCGACCCCGCCTTTACCGCGTCCGCCGCCATCTTTAGAGCCCCCGTCCCCGCCTTTAAAGAGTCGGTAATATCGGCGGTCAAAATATCGCGCCGCAGGTCCAGCGCCCACCCCGCCGTTGTCGCCGCGAGCTTTTCCCCATAGGGCGGGCTGGCGGTGGCAAAATATACCCCGTCGATTGTTCTCCTGTCCATACCCCCCAGGCAGTCGATAGCCGCCGCCAAGGCCATCGTCAGGCTGTCCTCGTCCCAGTTCGCCACCGCTTTTTCCGTCTGCGCGACGGTGCTCAGACGGCGCAGGGGCACATAAGCGCCATATGAAACGATACCCGTCATAGGCTCCTTTCACTTTTAAGATAAAAACACCAAGATACAAAAACCAAAAAATTAACTATTTTTCTTTTCTAATTTCCTGATTATCACTGATAATATTTTAATCAATTCCTCAGATTCCTGATATAAAGTGTTAATATACGTTTTTTTTCTTGTGTTAGCCTCTGTTATAAGTTCAAGCCAGTGTTGAC
>CAYTZI010000048.1:0-13964 GCA_964442335.1 uncultured Dehalococcoidaceae bacterium
GGCTCCGTCCCCAGGAAGCTGTACCGCGCCAGTCTTTCGCCCCCCTCCACGCTCTCCAGCAGGAAAGAATATTTCCCGCGGGCTATCTTGAGGTACGCCGATACCGGTGTCTCCAGGTCGGCCTTGATTTCCCGGTAGACCGGCACCAGGTTGCCCCGGCCTTTCATTTCTTTCACTTCTTCGAGAGTCGGCTGGTACATCATTTTCTCCAAATAAAAAACCCCCGTCCTTAAAGGGGCGGGGGCTATAGCTTCCGCGGTGCCACCCTTCTTATCCCTCCGGCCTCGGAAGGATATCTCAGCGGGTACAGTCATGGTCTTCCGTTGACGATACCCCGGGATTCTTTAACGCTTCCCCTGCGGCAAGGCCTACTCGTCTTTTGGGTTTTGCCTGTCCCCTCCGGACTTTCGGTTTGCGGCTCCCCGGTCCATTCAGCCCCGGCGCTGGCGTCGGCTCACACCTTCCCCGACTCTCTGAGCCCCGCTCTGGGACTTACTATTCCGGTTCTCAGCCTTTGCTCTATTCGGTTAATCTGAGCCTAACACGATGAAATAGATTTGTCAAGCCAGTGTATTTTATACCCTGTTTCACTTTTTCTCTTCTGTCATTGCAAGCCGTCCGCCCCAGGCGGAGGCGCGGCAATCTCATCCGCTCGCCCTGGTTCCACTGAGGTCACCACGAAGTGAGCCTGTCGAAGGGCTTTTTCACTCCACCTTCGCCCCTCTTAAACACCCCTGAAAATCATACTAATTCGAGGTGATGGGAAAAGGAGTTCGAGCATAACTTCTCCCTTTAATAAAGGGAGATTGAGAGGGATTTTTTACCTCCACCTTCGCCCCTCTTTTCCGATCTTGCTCAATCTGTCTCCCTCCTTTTTAAGGAGGGAATAAGGGAGAATTACGTCATTCCCCCTTCGGCGGTCTCATGATAAACGGCAGCACGTTCGGGAAGACTTCCCTCGACATCCCCTTTGTCAACTTCCGCGGTATCAGTTCCGCCAGCTCCTCCGGCGTGAAGTGCCCGTCCTTCCTCAGCACATGCTTCACCGGCGGCGGCTCCTCGAAGATGCCCACGTGCCCCTTTAACACCTCGAAGATGCAGCCGCTGATATGGTCCGCCGCCTCGCTCGCCAGGTAAATCACCAGCGCCGCCACGTCCTCAGGCTTATTTTCTTCGAACGCCCCTATCTTCTCTTTGGCCCCCCGCCACGCCGCGATGGGCCGTATCACGTTGCAGGTGACGCCGTATTCGGCCATGTCCCGGGCTACCGACCGCGAAAAGCCGGTGATGCCCTCCTTGGCGGCGGAGTAGACCGCGCCTCCCACCGACCCCAGCCCGATGTGGGAAGATGTGTTGATTATCCTCCCGTATCTCTGCTCTTTCATAATGGGAGTGGCCTCCCGGGTGCAGTAATACGTGCCGTAGAGATGGGTCTTTATCATGGCGTCCCAGTCTTCCGTCCGCACCTCGTATATCGGGTTGTTCCGGATGATGCCCGCGTTGTTGACCAGTATGTCGATGCGGCCGTACTTATCGATGGCCGACTGTACGATATTTTTCGCGCCTTCTTCCGTCGCCACGCTGTCGTAGCTGGCGATGGCGTCCCCGCCGCTCTGCTTTATCGTTTTAACGACGGCGTCGGCGGCGTCACGGGACATTCCCTTACCGTCGAACGATGTCCCCAGGTCGTTAACGACTATTCGGGCGCCCTGGGCCGCCATGCCGATGGCGTACGCGCGACCCAGTCCGTTGCCAGCCCCCGTAATGACCGCCACCCTGTCTTTCAGCATATCTCCCATGATTTTTCTTCCTATCTCACCATGTCCAGGACTTCCCGTAGCGAAGCGATGACCGGCCCCTCCCAGTTTTCCTCCCGGTCCACGAAATGGCTATCAGCGGGTTCATCCGGTATCCGGATAAGCACCGGCGTCATGCCCGCATGTCTGGCGCCGGTCAGCTCGGTGCTGCTGCCGTCCCCGATGTATAGGCAGTCCTGCGGTCTCACTTTAAGGCTTTCCGTGGCGATTCTGTATATCTTCGGGTCGGGCTTCTTAACACCCGCCTTGCAGGAAAACACCGTGACGTCGAAAAGCCCGTCGAAAGGGGTCTCCGGCCAGGCCGTCGGCGTCTCCGGTGAGCAGTCCGAGATGAGGGCGACCTTGTATCCCGTCGATTTCAGTTTCTTTATCACCGGGACGGCCTCTTTGCGCGGTTTCAACGTCTTTATCGTGTAAGCGAGGCGGAGGTCGGCGGCTTTCTCTATCTGCTCTTCTGTTACCGCCGCGCCGAGCTCGCGGCAGATGTACCGGATGCTTTCCTGGTGCGTGCGGTGGGTGCCGTTGGTGCGCAGGCGGAACGTTTCGCGCCAGAGCCGGCTGAAGTCTTCCGCCGGGACGTTGAGGACTCTCGACATTTCCTCCAGCACCCGCTGGTACTCGGTAATCGTGAAATTGTCCACCAGCGTCCCGAAGAGGTCGAAAATCACCGCTTTGTATTTCATGGCACGACGGTCATTCCTGCTTCCATATCTGCCCGCCTTCGGGCAGAACGAACAGGTCTTCCCCGGCGAGTTTGGCTAGCAGCGTATCCTTCAGGGCTGGTACCGGCACGCGTATCTGGTTCATGCTGTCGCGGTCCCTTATCGTCGCCATGTTGTCCTCCAGCGACTGGAAGTCTACCGTTACGCAGTAGGGAGTGCCGAGCTCGTCCTGCCGCCGGTATCTCCGCCCGATGCTCTGGGTGTCGTCGTACTGCGTCGCGAAGCAGGGGCGGAGGTCGTTATAGACGTCCCGGGCGAAGGCCGCCAGGTTCTCTTTGCGGCTGAGCGGCAGGACCGCCACTTTAATGGGGGCGATGTCCGTATGGAAATGGAGCACCACGCGTATCTCGTCCTTGTCCGGCTCCTCGTCGTAGGCATCGCTCATGAAAGCCAGTATCGCCCGGTCCACACCCGCCGAAGGCTCGATGATATATGGGATATAATGCTCCTTCGTCTCGTCGTCGTAGTACTCCATGCTCCTGCCGCTGGCCTCGCCGTGCTGCCTGAGGTCGAAGTCGGTGCGGTTGGCGATTCCCTCGAGCTCTGCCTGGCCGTGCGGGAAGAGATAGGTGATATCGGTGCAGCACCGGGCGTAGTGCGCCAGCTTTTCCTGGGCGTGGGGGTTTAGCCCCAGGTTCTCTTTTTTAATGCCGAACTTCACGTACCAGTTGAAGCGCTCCTCGACCCAGTAGTCGAACCACTTCTGGTCCGTTCCCGGCTTGACGAAGTACTCGAACTCCATCATCTCGAACTCGCGGCAACGGAAGATGAAGTTGCCGGTGGTGATTTCGTTGCGGAAGGCCTTGCCCTGCTGCGCTATGCCGAAGGGCAGGCGCTTCCGGCTCGTGTTGAGGGCGTTGGGGAAATTGACGAACATGCCCTGCGCCGTCTCCGGCCGCAGGTAGACAGTGCTCGCTTCTTCTTCAACCGGCCCGATGAACGTCTTGAACATGGTGTTGAACATACGCTCCTCGGTAAGCTTGCCGCCGCAGGCAGGGCATTTGTCCTCGGCGAGGTCGTCGGCTTTCCACCTGAGGTGGCACTCTTTACATTCTACGAGCGGGTCTTTGAAGCTGGTGACGTGGCCGCTGGCCTCCCATACTTTGGGGTTCATCAGTATGCTGGTGTCCATCCCGATGATGTCATCGCGCTCCCGCACGATGCTCCGCCACCACGCGTCTTTGACGTTGCGCTTCAGCTCCACTCCCACCGGACCGTAGTCCCAGCAGCCGGAGAGCCCCCCGTAGATATCGCTGCTGGGAAAGATAAAGCCCCGCCTCTGGCAGAGAGAGACCAGCTTCTCCATGTTTACTTTTTCCGCTTTACCTGGCATTGGTTCACTCCTGACGATTAATGGCGCGTTCGCGGCGGGCCTGCCGTATCATCCGCGTAAAGAGTACCGCCAGTACCGCTCCGCCCGCCGCCAATATGATTACCGCGAAAATCCACACGGGCAACAGTTTGATTTGATAGGCATTGTAAAGGAAAATGTGGAGCATTGTAAAGGTGAGGATTATCTGGGGCAGCGCTACCATGTTGCCCATCACCGGCAGGATTCCCCGCACCGCCCTGCTTTCCGGGGGCCAGTAGCGCGCGCCCAGCAGGACCATCTGGACTGTCATAAAGGACAGCAGGGTCAGGAGCGCCTGTGGGACCAGCATCCAGGCGAGGAAAGCGCCAGGGCTGAGCCACTTGTCCGGCTGGCTGTCCTGGAAATGGTAGGCCACCCGCTCCGGCAGTTGCCCGTAAAAAGCGGCGGTCAGCGCCAGCGAAAGAACGAGCAGCGCCAGCGGCAGGACAATATATTTCCAGCGGAAAGTCGGTTTGTTCTCCGGTATACTGGCGTTGATACGGCCACCTGCCTCAGGGTCGCTGATACTCTAGATTATCAGCTTTTGAGTTCAGGTGTCAAAAGCTGGAAGGGAGAACTCTAGTCGAAGAAGTTCTCATTGAGGTCGCCCTCGTTCGAATAGCCCCGCGACTCCCAGTAGCCTTGGTAGTTGATATCGTCGGAAAGCTCGATGCTGGTTATCCACTTTATCCACTTGTAGCCCCATTTGCTCTCCGCCACCAGCTCGAAGGGGAAGCCTCTTTCCGGAGGAATGATAATATCGTTCATCTTGTAGGCCATTATGATGGGGTTATCCATGATGTATTCAATAGGGAAGGAGGTTGTATAACCGTCGTAGGCGTGGAAAATGACCACTTTCGCTTCCGGCTTGGGGTCGACTTGCTGAAGTATGTCCCTGACCTGCACGCCCTGCCACAGAATATCCACCGACCACCCCTCGACGCAGTCCAGCGTGACCACTTTTTTGTAGCTGGTATAGTCGTTGATGACTTCGTCATAGGTGTAGCTGGCCGGGTTTTCCACCAGCCCGTTGACCTCCAGGCGATAGCTTGCTATATCTATCTGCTGCGGTCCTTTAATTGAGTTTTCCCGGAAGTCGTTCACCGATGAAAGGTCCTGACCTTCGTATTCTCTTATCTCGGTGCCCGGCAGTGTCTGCGCCGGTTGCGTGCCGCAGCCCGCCAGACCTCCGCCTATCAGCGCAAATGTGGTGGTAACAAGCGCGGTCCACCAGAAAAGTCTCTTTTTCATTCGGGCTCTCCTGCTATTGGAACATTGGACTCTAATTTCAGGCTAAGTTGTCATGCGGGGCTTGTATGCGACTTTTATCGCATGCGGATGCGGTTCAGCCGGTTGAACGCCTGCTGTTTTTCGCTCGGGCCCAGTTTCGTCTTGTTGATGGCTTTTGAAAGGAGCTCGATGCTCTCGTCGTATGTCTTTCTGTCCACCGGATAGGGTATGCCGTCCTTGCCGCCGTGGGCGAAGCTGTACCGCGCCGGGTCGCGGTAGCTGGGCGCCACGCCGTGGACCAGCTCGGATATCAGGCTCAGCGCCCTCAGGGTCTTTGCCCCCACCCCGCTCAGCCCCAGCAGCTGCTCGAAGTCTTCCGGCTGCCGCTCGTAGGCGCTCAGGATAATCTTGCTCAGGCTCTCCGGGTGAAGGTCCGCCGTATAGATGCGGTGGTGCGCCGGGAGACTCAGCGTCTTTATTTTTTTTAGCTCAAGTATCACTTTTTCCGGCGCTTCTTGCGTGGCGATGTCCGTGATGGTCTCCCGCGCCGGAAGGCTTTCGCCGGCGGTCAGGTCCAGGGTCTCGCCTCTCGCTTCGGAGAGTATCGCCGCATGTGGCTCGTTAACGAAGTCGCTGACGGTCTCGCCCAGCCAGTGATAGCGGCGGGCGTAACGGTTTTTCTCGTTCATTCCCTGCTGCACCACCGTCCACGAGCCTTTCGAGGTGAAGATAAATGTGTGGTGATATAGCTGGTAGCCGTCCTGCACGGCGGCGCTGTCCACCTTGGCGGACATCCGGCTGGCGTAGACCAGCGGCGCCGGGTCGAGGGATATTCTTTCGCCCCAGTTTTCTATTTCCGCGGGCGTTTGCCGCGAGGTCTTCCCCTTGCCCCCCGCCGCGTAAAGCCCCAGGTCTCTCTCGATGCCCTTTATCCCCTCTTTCAACGCGCCGCAGAGGGTGGTGGTGACGCCGCTGGAATGCCAGTCGAAGCCCAGCACGCAGCCGAAGGCCTGGAACCAGTAGGGGTGGGACAAGCGCCGGAGCATCTCTTCCGGCCCGTATTCCGTCACGATGGCGATGGTGATTTCCCTCGCCAGCGGCACCATCCGGTCGAAAAGCCAGCGCGGGGCTTTGCCGTAGTGGAGCGGCAGGTTGGCAATGCCGGTTCTCCTTGGCAAAGACATCTGGGCCTTTACTCCTGGTTACGAGGCGCAGGTGCTGCAGTCGCCGGAGGTGCAGCCCGAACAGGGGCCGCCGGTGCCGGCTACGGGTGTGGGGACGCCGCCTTCCGTGGTGGTGAAACAGGAGAAGGAGGATATCTTACGCCGGGCGGTCTTGTGGCACTTGGGACACTCGATTTCTTTATCGGACTCGCTCAGCGGGCGTAGCTGATCGAACCTGGCGCCGCATTCCGGGCACGCGTATTCGTAAATGGGCATTTTCTTCTCTCCTGATTACAGTTTAGCCTTTCCCGCGCTCATTTTCAAGATTATGGGGCGTTTGAGAGGGGGATTAGGGGGTGAGTTTATATCAGCAACGATTGCCTGTGTCCGGCATAAGGTGTAGGATATATCGAAGACTATCGGGAGGGAAGATGATTAACAGGCTTGAAATCAGGACCCGCTCTCGCGTCGAGTTCCAGGACATCACGTCGGAAGTCCGCGATGCCGTGGCGGAGAGCGGTGTCAGGGACGGGGTCTGTTATGTGTTCGCGCCCCACACCACCGCCGGGATACTGATAAATGAGCACGCCGACCCCGCTGTCGTCGAGGATATCGCCGCGCAGCTTGACGCGATGGTGCCGCAGCACAGCCGCTACCGCCACGTCGAGGGCAATTCGCCGGCGCATATCAAGGCAAGTATCGTCGGGGATTCGAGAACGCTGTTCGTCGAGGAAGGCAGGCTCGTGCTGGGCACCTGGCAGGGGATTTTCTTCGCGGAGTTCGACGGACCCAGAAACCGCAGCGTCCTGATAAAGGTAGTTGCGGACTAGTGGAAGACCAGCCTGTAAGCCATGACATCGAGCAGGCTGTATATCAGACCGATAAATCCGTTTACCAGTTTCATGTTTCTCCGCCCTGTTTCTTTGCCGGCGCGGTCACCTGCACTTATCGAGGAAGTCGGACTCCCTCAATAGTATCCGGTAGCCGCCGCAGTACCGGCACCGGCAGTATTTACCGTGAAGCTGATAAAGCCCTTTTCGACCGCAGCTGGGACAGTAGCCGAACTCCTTGATTTGCTTGTTTCTTCCGGCTTTAACACGTGTGTTGTCTGCGGTCTCCATCAAGGATAGTTTATACAGTGTACCTTACATGGCAATCACAAACAATAGTACAAACGTCACAGGTACGTCACAGAAAAAATGCGGAAACAATGGAAACTTTAGCTTTGTATCGACTGGCCGGTGCGGTTCTTGATGAAGAAAAGCAGCGGCAGCGATGCGGCCGCCATGGCCGCCCAGAAGTAAAACGGATTGCCGGGATTTGCCTCGGTGGCAAGGCTGTTGCCGATGGGTGGTGCCAGGAACGCCCCTAGCATGGAGATGGTGTTTGCCAGTCCCGTGGCCGTTCCGCCGTAGGTGCTGCCCACGCCTTTCGTCTCGAATATGACCACGTTTACCAGCGTGGAGGCGCCGCTCCTCAGGAATCCGCAGATAATGACCAGCGTCCAGACACCGGCCGTGCCGGCCGTGGGTATCAGCGCCAGGGAAACAATCATCGCAATTATCCCGATTGCCATCACTATTTTGCGCGAGCCGATTCTGTCGGAGAGGTAGACCATGGGTATTACGCCGATGGCGGTAACGCCGCTGAAGACGGTGATGACGCTGTCGGCGCTGGTCGCCGTCCAGCCGATATCTCTCAGGTAATAAGGAAGATAGCCGATAAGCCCCATGCTGGCACCCCAGATGAAAAAGGTCACCAGCCCGATAATCCATACCTGTTTGATGCGTGACACCTTGGAGAGCGCCTCTTTGAGCGGCACCGCCGTCGTGACCGTGTCCGGCAGCTCTCTCTTGTCCGGGTCGCGCGTGGTCAGCCACAGGAGTCCCAGCACCGCGCACGGCACGCCGTAGAACAGCATTACCCATCGCCAGCTTCCCAGCAGAGGTGATAGCGCCGTGGCGCTGAACATGGTGGCCACCATCGCCCCGACGCCCCAGGCGATGTTTATCATGGCGTTGGCCATCCCCAGCTGCCGCCCGCCGAACCACTCGGCGGTTACCTTGGGCGCGACGCTCGGCACCGCCGCCACTGTCAGGCCGAACAGGAACATGATGGCCGCCATGCTGTAGAAGTTGACGGCCACGCCCCTCATCGCGCCGAAGACCCCGGCCAGGATGCAGACCACTGCTATCGTGCGCCTCACCCCGAAACGGTCGGCCAGCAGCCCTCCCGGCAGCCCGATGAACACGCCGGCCAGCGGGTCCATCCCCCATACCGCGCCAAGTTGCGTTACCGTTAGGCCGATATCGTCCGATATTTGTTTGAAAAGCACCGGCATGCACAACCTGGCAGTGCCGGTGACGATGCCGTAGGTGAACATGGTGATTGCCAGGACATACCAGCGGTAGTTGGGGCTGTTTTTGTGTATCATGGCGGGGTTCTTCAGTAATACTATCATTTTTTCTCGACCGTTGGCAATCGACCTGAAGACTGTGGGAACAAATACGCTCCTTTTTTACCTAGAGCATCTATGCTATAATGGTGCCCGTATGACTATCGTCGTTACCGGGGCGACCGGTCACGTCGGCGCCAATCTCGTCCGCGCTCTTGTCGCTCGGGGTAGCTCACCGCGCTGCCTGGAGCATGTCAGTTCCAGGGCTATCGACGGACTGCCTGTCGAGACGGTCCGGGGGGATGTCTCCGACCCCGATTCTTTATACCGGGCTTTTCAGGGCGCCGATATCGTTTACCACCTGGCCGCCCGTATATCGCTTTCGAAGGGCGACCGCCCGGCGATGGAGTCGGTCAACGTCGGCGGCACCCGCAACGTCGTCGAAGCCTGCCTGCGCGCCGGCGTGAGAAGGCTGGTCTATTTCAGCTCGATACACGCCCTGGTCCAGGAGCCGTTGTCCGTCCCGGTCGACGAGTCCCGCCCGCTGGTGGACTCCCGCCGGTATCCTCCATACGACCTCTCCAAGGCGGCCGCGGAAATCGAGGTGCGGCGGGGCATCGGGCGGGGTCTGGACGCCGTTATTCTCTATCCCACCGCCATTATCGGGCCGCACGACTACCAGCCGTCGCATTTCGGTGAGGCCCTTCAGCTTATCGCCGGCCGCAGGCTGCCCGTGCTCGTTACCGGCGGGTTCGACTGGGTGGATGTGCGGGATGTGGTCGCCGGGGCCCTGGCCGCCGCGGAAAGCGCTGGGAGCGGCGCCCGCTACCTGCTCTCCGGGCACTGGGTATCCATGTGCGATATCGCCGCCATGGTGGCGGAGATAACCGGGATTCACGCCAGCAAACTGGTCTGCCCGCTCTGGCTGGCGCGTATCGGCGCCCCGGTAATCGAGAGCATCAGCCGGCTCAGCGGAAAGCGCCCGCTGTACACGAGCATGTCCCTCCGGACGCTGAAGAGCAACCGGCATGTCAGCCATGAGAAAGCCTCCCGCGAGCTCGGCTACCAGCCGCGTCCCTTCCGCGAAACGCTATTAGACACCCTGCGCTGGTTCCAGGAGGACGGCCAGCTTGACCTGCCGCCGTCCCTGTTCTCCGGGGGTGCGCGGTGACGGAACGCGCTGTTTTCAACGGACTGCTCATCGGGTGGTTTGTCGTGGGGGCGGTGGTCTTCGCGGCGCTCTTCTTCGTGGCCGCTCCCTACGGGCGGCACATCCGCAAGGGCTGGGGCCTTACCGTCGACAACCGTCTGGGCTGGATACTTATGGAGGCACCGTCGCCGGTGGTCTTTTTCATCTGTTTCCTGCTGGGCGGCAGGACCAATGCGGTCGTCCTGGTCTTTCTTTTCCTGTGGGAGGCACACTACCTGCACCGCGCCTTTGTCTACCCCTTCACCCTCCGCGGCCGTGGCAAACGCATGCCGGCGGTCGTTATGAGCATGGGCTTACTCTTTAACGTCATGAACGGCTATCTCAACGGACGCTATATCTTCACCCTTTCTTCCGGCTATGCTTTGGACTGGCTGGGCGACACCCGCTTTATAGTCGGGACGGCCCTTTTCATAGTGGGTTTCATCATCAATCGGCAGGCGGACACCGTCCTCCGGGGACTCCGCCGTCCCGGAGAGTCGGGCTACAGGATATCCTACAGTCTTCTTTACCGTCTGGTCTCCAGCCCCAACTATCTGGGGGAAATAACTATCTGGACCGGCTGGGCGCTGGCGACCTGGTCTTTGCCGGGACTGGTTTTCGCTTTCTGGACGGCGGCTAACCTGGTGCCGCGGGCGAGGGCGCACCATGAATGGTACCGCCGGACTTTCCCCGATTATCCCCCCGGCCGTAAGGCGCTGGTGCCGGGACTCTGGTAATCGGCGGCTCTGTTCGTGTTATAAAGGGATACCACAAAGGCCGCCAGTATCAGTAGGACGTTCCTCAAAAACAGCGCGAACACCGGCAGTGCTTTTCCCAGCTCGAACTCTTCGTAGTTATAGGGGTAAACGTACTGCGTGAATACCCCCGCCGCTATGAATAAACCGGCCAGCAGGTACCCTTTCTCCCCGATAACGAGCGGCAGCAGGGGACAGAGCCATATCAGGTATTGCGCGGAAAATACCTTGCTGGCTACCATGAATACGATTATTGCCAGGGTACTGTATTGTATGAGGGCCATCGCGGACGGTCCTGATATCATGGTCTCGTGATTCGCGCCCGTATTTTTACGGAGATGCTGGTAAAATAGCACGTACACGACTACTAAAATTGCCGCCGAGATATAAAAAGCTGCGCCTGCCAGGCCGTCCGCCAGCGGCGATATGAGGTTCCATGAGCCGTAGTTCAATATGCCTTCCACTCTGGTAATCCCGAGCACCTGCCCCACCAGCAGCGCCGTCCCGTAGGTGCTCTCGGAGTGGAGCCCGCGCTCGAGGTGATATGTCCATGATTCCAGGTAGCCGGGCGCGTCGATAATCACCCAGGGCAGCGTAAATAAGAGCGTCACTCCCAGGAAAACGGCGGCGCCCGATATCAGTCGGCCGTACTGCCTGTTTTGCAGTTGATAAATGAGAAAAAAGGGCAAAATTATAATGGGATACACCTTGGCCCCGAAGCCCAGGGCTATCGCCGCCCAGGCCAGCTTGTTTTTCCCTTTTATAAAAGCCCACAGGCCGCCCAGCACCAGCATCGCCGGCAGGAGGTCGTAGCGCGCCACGAGTATCGGCCCCGTCGCCAGGATAACCAGCGTATAGGCCGCCAGCGCTGTCCGCAGTCGGATTCTGAAGAAGGCAGAGAGGTCGTACAGCATCAGCAGCACAAGTATGTCGAAGACCAGGAGCTCCAGGGCGAATCCCCAGCTGTAGCTTATCGTGTTGTCGAAAACAAGCCCCGGCAGTAGAAAGCTCAGCAGCGCCAGGGGAGGGTATTCGCTGCTGAAATCGTGGTAGGGTATCTGGCCTCCGAGCATATGCTGCGCCATCCAGAGTTCGAGTGAGCCGGTGCCGGGGTAAAAAAACTGGGCGAGCAAGGGGAACACGACCAGAAAGATAAATACGTGCACCGCCGCGAAGACAAGCAGGGTCTTTTTCCAGCTTTTACCTTCCATACGATAGCCTTATTTTATAATATAGTATAAACCTGTTTTTCCCTAATAGATATCTGTGTTGACGCCGTTTTGCCGGTGGAATATCATCTGAATTAGGGGGTTTAGTGGAAGATTTAAGCGGGAGAATCCTGAAGCTGGCACGGCTGATATTTCATTCGAAGCACCTGGTGGTTTTCACCGGCGCCGGTATCAGCACGGAGTCCGGCCTGCGGGATTTCCGTGGTCCGGACGGGCTCTGGACGCGGCGCGATAAGGGGCTGTCCACGCCCCGCCAGGACTTCACCACCGCCGGGCCGAATTCCGGGCATCTTGCTATCGCCGAGCTTCAGAATATGGGCAGGCTGTCCTTCCTTATCTCCCAGAACGTGGACAACCTGCACCTGAAGTCCGGCATCAGGCCGGAGCTGCTGGCGGAGCTTCACGGCAACCTGACCAAAGTACGCTGCGTCCAGTGCGATTTCAAGATGGACCGGATGGAGGGCGAGACCGAATGTCCTCTGTGCGGCGGCAGGCTGGTGTCTACGGTGGTTAATTTCGGCGACTCTTTACCTGCCGGGGACCTTGCGGAATCCTATAAGCACTCGCGAATGTGCGACCTTTTTATCGTGGTGGGCTCCAGTCTGGTCGTCTACCCGGCGGCGGATATGCCCGCGGTGGCTCTGGAAGCCGGTTCCAGGCTGGTGATTATCAATCAGGGCGAGACCCCGTTCGACGCCCTGGCGCGCCTGCGTTTCCCCGAGGCTATCGGTAAGGTGCTGCCGCCGGCGCTGGAGCAGCTCAGGGCTCTGGTAAAAAAATCCTCTTAGTCCTCCCGCCACTCGTATACCGTGCTGGTCCACACCCGTTTGACGGCGTCTTCCAGCACCGCCTGTCGCGGCTCGGGGATATCCAGCAGCGGCGGCAGGGCGGGGGTCTCTACCTTCGCCAGCAGCGGACACTGTTTTTGCAGCATCAGTATCGTTGTCCAGGCCCCGCCGTACACGATATAGTCGAGGGATTTGACATAAGGTTCAATTTGTTCCCGCGCGTGCTGGCAGACCCTTATCAGGAATTGTTCTATCTGTTTATCCCTGTGCCGCTCGAACCTGTGCGCCGATGAGCCTCCCTGCCGGTGCCTGCCGTGTACCAGTCCCGTCCCCACCTTGCTGGTTATCAGGGTCTCGCCGCGGGATACGCCTATCGCGTAAGACCCCAGTCTTACCAGCACCACCCCGATCAACAGGTCCTTTTCCAGCTGCGAGCGTATCTGCGACAGGTCAATCGATTGCGTGACCTGTTTTTCGGTCGTCGGGAAAGGGGGCAGGATGAGGCATTTTTGGCCGGCGCTCCAGAAGGCATAGCACCCCGTCTTCGAACCTGACGCCAGCTTGATGAAGTGCGGTTGTATATCCGGAGGGATTTCGCCAAGTTTGCATACGCCCTGCGCTTCATCCGGCTTTATATGCGGAGGCAGGCACAGCGCGGCGGCTTTCCCGCCCGGCACGCCGGCAAGCTCTTTAAGGTAGTCGAGCGTTTTCGCCCTGTCGAGCACGCGTTTTTTCGACTTGTGCATTGTTAATACTCTTTCCGCTACAGCCTGACGACCGTTGCCCCGTCGCCGCCTTCGTCGCGTTCCCCCGCCCGGAAAGATTTAACCAGCGGGTGTCCCGCGAGAAAGTCCCGCACGATATTCCTTACCGTGCCCGTGCCGATGCCGTGGACGATTCTCACTTCTATCAGGCTCGATTGCGCGGCGTCGTTGAGGTAGCTGTCCAGCGCCGGCTCGACCTCGTCGGCGCGTTTTCCGCGCAGGTCGAGCTGCGTCGGCGGCCTGCGTACGGCGGGCTGCACCCCCGAAAGCGGAACCGGCGCGCCCTGCGGGGTTACTTTGGACACGCTGTCCAGGCTCAGCCTCATTTTCGTCCTGCCCGACTGCACCTCTATTTCCCGCGACTCTTCCGAAATCGCCACTACCGTACCCGTCAGGCCGACCTCTCTGACCTGTACCGTATCGCCCGCCTTTATGGTCTCGTCAACGCTGGTTTCCTCTGTTGCCCTTGGCTGCCATGTCTCGCTCTCCAGCTGCTTACGGACGCCCCCCAGGGCGCGCTTCGCCCTCTCGATGCTTTCCCTGCTTTGTTCTTTCCTCAGC
>CAYTZI010000049.1:0-13662 GCA_964442335.1 uncultured Dehalococcoidaceae bacterium
ATCGGGGCGTAAGAGGCAAATTTAAACTCGTTTTTAATGTGTCTGTCCCACGCCCGGACGTCTTTATCGTCAACCAGGTCCCATTTGTTAACGATGATTATCATGCCTTTATATGATTCGTGGATATAGCCCGCGATGTGCGCGTCCTGCGTTGACGACTCGCCGGCGTCAAGTATCAGCAGCGCGACGTCCGCCCTGTCTATGGCCCTCCGGCTCCGCAGGACGCTGTACTTTTCCACCCCGCCCTTTATTTTACCCCGCCGCCTGATGCCCGCCGTATCGATAAGCAGCACCCTCTGCCCTTGGTATTCGATTACCGTGTCCACGGCGTCCCGGGTTGTGCCCGGCTTCTCATCCACTATCGCCCGCTCGTCGCCGACTAGCGCGTTCAGCAGCATTGATTTGCCCACGTTGGGCCTGCCGACAATCGCCACTTTAATGGCTTCCTGGGCGGGTTCTCCCTCTTCCTGCTCCGGCAGGAGTTCGACTATTTTATCTAGCAGTTCGGCGACCCCTCTTCCGTGGTGCGCGCTGATGGCGATGGGTTCCCCCAGCCCCAGCTCGTAGAACTCCAGTGCCGCCGTCTCCAGCTTGTTGTTGTCCACCTTGTTTACGGCGAGTATGACCGGTTTGTTGGCTTTGCGGATCATGTCCGCCACTTCGTAGTCGCTGGGCGTCACGCCGTCTTTCACGTCCGCCAGCTCGATAATCACGTCGGCGTCTTTAACGGCTTTTTCAATCTGCGCCTTGATGCCGCGGGATATCGCCGTGCTGGGCTTTATCTCCAGCCCCCCCGTATCCACCAGGGTGAACTCTTTGCCTCCCCAGCTTGCCTCCGCCAGGTTACGGTCGCGCGTCGTCCCCGGCAGGTCCTCGGTGATGGCTATCGGTTTCCCCGCCGCCCGGTTGAGCAGGGTGGACTTCCCCACGTTGGGCCGGCCGACAATGGCAACAATGGGTCTCTTCATTGTTTTTCGTCCGGTTTTTGTTTTTGCATGGGGTAATCGGACAATATTATCTGAAGTCCGCCAGCTCTGCTTCGAGTCCGCCCAGCAGGTCCATGAGCAGGGCTTTGAGCATGTGCATTTTGTTCTCCGATTGCTGAAAGACTACCGACTGCGCCCCGTCCATGACCTCGTCGGTGACTTCCTCGCCGCGGTGCGCCGGCAGGTCGTGCATGAAGATGGCGTTTTCCCCGGCGAGCGATAGCAGCCTGGCATCGACCTGGTATCCTGCGAAGGCCTGGCGGCGTTTTTCGGCTTCGCTTTCCTGTCCCATGCTGGTCCAGACGTCGGTATAGACGATATCGGCGCCTACGACCGCCTGTCTGGGGTCTTCCGTGCGGAATATTTCGCTGCCGCTTGCCGCGGCTGCGTCCTTGGCGACTTCCATGATGTTTTCTTTTATGGAGTATCCGGCGGGCGAGGCCATCCGGAAGTTTATCCCGCATTTGGTCGCCGCCAGTATCAGGCTGTTGGCTACGTTATTGCCGTCCCCGATGAACGCCAGCGTCAGGCCTTCCAGCCTTTCCTTGTACTCGTATATGGTGAGCAGGTCGGCGAGCGCCTGGCAGGGGTGCTCGAGGTCGGAAAGGGAGTTTATCACAGGCACGCGCGAGTACCTGGCGAGGGTCAAAAGCGTCTGGTGTGAAAAGGTGCGCGCCGCTATGCAGTCGATATAGCCGCTGAGTACCCGCGCCACGTCGGCTATCGATTCCCGCTGGCCCAGCCCGACCTCTGCCGGTGAGAGGTAAAGGCACTCTCCCCCGAGCTGCCGCATGGCTGCCTCGAAGCTGACCCGGTGCCGCAGCGACGGCTTTTCAAAGAGCAGCGCCAGTATCTTCCGGCTCAGCCTTTCGCTCCAGCCTTCGCCCTTCATGGTGACGGCGTTGGAGATGAGCTTGCGGATGTCCCCGGACGTGAGGTCGGATATGGACAGTAAATCTTTGCTCTGCAAGATGGCCCTCCCGTATGCCCACAGTATATCACGAAAAACGAATTGTATAATAGTTTGCTGATTCCTGTCAACTGTCAACTGTCAACTGTATCCTATCGACCGATTGTGCTATACTCTGCATATCGCGGATAGATTGGAGATAAACGTGAAGAGAATCGACGGGCGCGCCTATGACGAGTTACGGCCCATCAAGATAGTCCCCGGCTACCAGAGCTTCGCCGAGGGCTCGGCGCTTATCAAGCTCGGGAATACCCGGGTGCTCTGCGCCGTCAGCATCGAGGAGAGGGTGCCTCCCTTCCTCAAGGGCAGCGGCACCGGCTGGATTACCGCCGAGTATGCCATGCTGCCCCGCGCCACCGTCACCCGCTCACAGCGCGATTCGGTTACCGGCCGTGTCGGCGGCCGCAACCAGGAAATACAGCGGCTCATCGGCCGCTCTCTGCGGGCTTCCGCCGACCTCTCCTCGCTTGGGGAGAGGACTCTGATTGTCGATTGCGATGTCATCCAGGCCGACGGCGGTACGCGCACCGCCGCCATTACCGGCTCGTACGTCGCCCTGCACCAGGCGATGGAAAAGCTGATGGATATGGGGGTGATATCTTCCGTTCCGCTGAAATGCGCCGTCGCCGCCACCAGCGTCGGCATCGTTAACAGCTACATGATGGTCGACCTCTGTTATGATGAGGACTCCCGTGCGGAGGTCGATTTCAATATCGTGATGACTTCCAAGGGCGAGTTCGTCGAGGTGCAGGGCACCGCCGAGGGCAAACCTTTTACCCGCCAGGCTATCGACGATTTGCTGGCTCTCGCCGAAAAGGGCATACGGCAACTTTTCACAGCCCAGCAGGAAGTGCTGAAAAACAAAGCTTAAATGCGTATCAGGCTGATGGCCTGATGTATTTTATAACTCTGCGCTCGAAGACGCTCCTCCTCAGCAGCACGCGCCGCCCGCACTTCAGGCACTTTACGCCTATATCCGCCCCCACCCTCACCACCTCCCACTCGTCGCCGCCGCAGGGGTGCGTCTTGCGGAGCCTTACCAGGTCGCCCGTCCTTATTTCCCTCTCCACTCCGCCCCTTCACTCCAGGTAAGCGTTGATTCTGTCCCTGAGCTCTCTGGCCGCCCGCCCGGCGGCTCCGGCGAAGTCCCGTCCTTTAGAGGCGTATAGAATCCCGCGCGATGAGTTGATGATGGTACGCTGCCTCCCCCTGTCCGCCCCGTACTTTACAGCAAGCTCCAGCTCCCCGCCCTGCGCCCCTACCCCCGGTATGAGTATCGGCATTTCCGGGTATCTCTCCCGTATGACCTTTAGCTCTTCGGGGTACGTCGCCCCTACCACCAGCCCCAGGTTCCCGTGCCGGTTCCACTCGTTTACCTTCTCCGCCACCGCCTCGTAGAGCTTTTTTACGCCCGATTCCGTCTCTACCGGCAGCGACTGAAAGTCTGCTGCCCCTTTGTTCGAGGTGCGGCAGAGGATAAAGAGCCCCCGGTCGTTGTACGCGATGAACGGCTCCAGTGCGTCATAACCCAGGTAGGGATTGAGCGTGGCGGCGTCGAAATTATAGTAATCGAAGAGGCTTCTGGCGTAGGCTTTGGCGGTGTTCCCGATGTCCCCCCTCTTGGCGTCGATTATCACCGGGATATCGTCGGGTATGTATTCTCTCGTCCGCTTCAGCGCTTCCAGCCCTGGTATTCCCGCCGCCTCGTAAAAGGCGATGTTCGGCTTGTAGGCGCAGACGTATTCCGCCGTTGCCTCTATTATCGCTTTATTGAACTTGAAGATATCGATGCCTTCTGGCATCATCGCGGGGTCGGGGTCAAGCCCGACGCATAGCAGGGAGTTGTTTTTCTTGGCGGCTTTCGCCAGCTTTTCCAGGAAATTCATTATCCGCCGTTAGCCGTGGCTTATTTCCTCGTACTGCACGGTAAGCGCTTCGGGGGGCAGCATGCCTTCGAGGATTTTTTCCATGGCCATGGTGTGGCTGCACATGCCCCACTTGGAGAAGAAGCTGCACGTGCAGTGCCATTTGCCGTCTCTATAGCTTGTATTATAATCGCTATTTTCGCCGCGGAATTTGACTTCCAGCGCGCTGAAAGTAATGCGGTCTTTCTCCTGGGCGTAGCGATTGGCTTTCTCGATTTTCCCTATCAAACTCGACTGCATCTTCGGTACCTCCTAACTAAAGAGCACCCGCTCAATCGAGCCAGGTGCTCCTATTTTTGCCTCACCGGAAAACCGGACGTTTCTGGTGCCAACCCACTCATAACACATAAATTCTACTACCTTTTTGGGGTTAAGTCCAGCCGAAGATATTAAATTAATATAACACTTTAGGACCTGTCCGGATGTTCGCCATTCGTATTTCGATATTCGATATTTAACCGTGTCTTCCCCTATCCCCTCCCCGTGCCCTCACCCTTGCGGTTTCTTTCGACCTCTTTTATCATTACAGGACGGTAAAAATTTTTGACATAGTACCCTGCCGATTTTATAATCAAAGGGAGGTGTTATGAAAAAGAGTCGTATCGGCGTATTGACCGGGGGCGGCGATTGCGCCGGCCTGAACCCCGCCCTGAAATGGGTGGTCAAGACCGCTATGGACGAGCGTCTCGAGTGGGAGAGGGGGATCCGCTACGAGGTGCTGGGCATCCACGACGGCTGGAAAGGCCTGCTGGACGTCGACCCCGTCACGCTGGAGGCCGCCGGGCATATCACCCCCCTCAACTCCGATGTCGTCAGGACCTGGGACAGGTACGGCGGCACCATGCTGGGCACTTCCCGCTTCAGCCCCTTCGACCCCAAGAATGATTGCTCGAAGCTGGTCGCCCGCAGTATTGAAAAGCTCGGACTGGACGCCGTTATCGCCATCGGCGGCGACGGTACTCTGTCCATCGCCACCCGCTTCGCCCGCGAAGGCGTCAACGTCATCGGCATTCCCAAGACCATCGATAAAGACCTCCCTGAGACCGATTACACCCTGGGCTACGAGACCGCCCTGAACGTTATCGTGGAAGAGGTCGACCGCCTCCGCACCACGGCCGGCTCCCACAAGAGGATTTTCGTCATCGAGACCATGGGCAGGGAGGCCGGCTGGCTGGCTTTGGCCGGCGGCGAGGCCTGCGGCGCTTATATCATCCTCATCCCTGAATATGATTTCTCCATCGATAGGGTGAACGAGCTGGTCACGGAAGGCCGCCGTTCCGGCACCAGGTACGAGATTATCATCGTCGCCGAGGGGGCCAAGCCGCAGGGCGGCACCGAGGTCGTCAAGAAAGAGGGCACGGACAGCTTCGGCCATAAAGCCCTCGGGGGCGTTGGCGAGGTTATCGCCCAGGAGATAGAAAATAGCACCGGACTTGAAACTCGTAGCGTGGTGCTCAGCCATCTGCAGCGGGGCGGGGCGCCCTGCGCTTACGACCGCCGCATGGGACGGTACTTCGGTATCGCCGCCATCGACCTCGTTGTCAAGGAAAAATTCGGCAACATGGTCCGCATGAAAAACGGGAAGATTTCTTACTATCCGCTGGAAAAAATTTACGGCAAGCTCAATCTGGTCGATGTTGCCACCCAGTACGACTCCGATAGATATAACGGAAGGAGGTCTATTATTAGAGATGACAAATAACAACATTGAGTCAATGGTGCAACTGGCGGTCTTCGCCCCCGAACCCGGCGTACGGGAGGAAAACCGCCGCCTCATCCGTGAAGCGGCCTACGCTAACGGCGTTTTCCCCGCCTCTATCCAGCCCCTCTATGAAGCGTCCGGCAGAGGAGAGTATCACAACATTACCGTGCCTGCCATCAATGTCCGTGGCATCACATATCACGTCGCCCGCTCTGTTTTCCGGGCGGCTCTGAAGGACGGCGTCGGCGCCCTTATCTTTGAAATCGCCCGGTCGGAGATTGGCTATACTGCCCAGCCCCCATCGGAGTACGCCGCCTGCATTCTGGCCGCCGCCGTGACTGAAGGCTTTAAGGGGCCCGTCTTTCTTCAGGGAGACCATTATCAGGTCCACCGCGCTACCTTCCGGGACAACCCCGATAAAGAGCTGGGCGATATCAAGAAACTGATTCGGGATTCCGTTGAGGCCGGCTTCTACAATATCGATATCGATGCCTCAACCCTGGTTGATATCTCTAAAGATGACCTCTCGGAGCAGCAGGCGAAGAACTATCAGGTAACGGCGGAGATGACCGGCTTCATCCGCGGCATCGAGCCCCCGGGCGTAACGATATCCGTCGGTGGGGAAATCGGCGAAATCGGCAAGGGCAACAGCACCCCGGAGGACCTCCGGGCTTTCATGACGGGCTATCTCGGGCTGCTCGGTGCGGGCGTCAAGCATATCTCAAAAATCAGTGTGCAGACCGGCACGTCTCACGGCGGCGTCGTCCTCCCGGACGGCTCTATTGCCAGCGTTAAAATCGATTTCAATACCCTGAAAGAGCTTTCTCGCACGGCGCGGGAGGAATACGGTATGGGCGGGGCCGTCCAGCACGGCGCTTCCACCCTCCCCGACGAGGCTTTCGATATGTTCCCGCGGGTGGATACGGTGGAAGTTCACCTGGCTACCGGCTTCCAGAATATCATCTTCGATAGCCCCGACTTCCCCTCGAATCTGCTTACCGACCTCCACCAGCACCTCGATGCCCACTATGCGCAGGAGAGGAAGTCCGACGAAACGGAGCAGCAGTTCCTGTACAAGACGCGCAAGCGCGCTTTCGGCGATTTCAAGAAAGAGCTCTGGAATATCCCGCGGCCCAGTCTTGACAAAATCATGGCGCAGCTTGAGGAGCGCCTGTCTTTATTGTTCCACAAGCTTAACGTCGTTAATACCGTCGACCTCGTTAAAAAGTACGTGCGCCCTCCGGCTTCCTGACATTAGGTCCTCTACATCAAGTCTATTTCATATTTCCTTGACCGTTTCCTTTGCGGAGCGTCCAAGAGGGGCGAAGCCCCTCTTTTTTTATTTCCCCCTTTCAAACAGAGGATAAGACAACTTTGTATGATAATGCTGTTTGAGAAGGGGATTAAGGGGGTGAGTAAAGATGGGGGTGAGTAAAGTCCTAAAATTGCGTTTCTATAAACAAAGGACTGGATACTCCTTTATGAAATATCCAGTCCTGTCTATTACAAAATCCGTTTTTCGGGCGGCTATTTCTTGCCGATTCTGAACATCTTGGTGCCGCAAGTCGGGCATACGCCCTGCGTCGCGGGTTTGCCGTTCTTCATCGTAATGGACTTGGGATTGCTCATCTCCTTCTTGGCGCGGCATTTTACACAATAGGCTTGCATGATTCCTCCTTCCTTGAAGCTTTTTGCTTTCTACCATATACCATCGCCACACTCGTGTCAAGTCTGGCCCACGAACGAGCCGGGATTATTTAGTCACCAATTATTGTCTTTTAGCCTTAAAACGCCCCCGTAGCGGTCACGCCGGTACTTCCGTCCGGGTATAATTCGGTCCAGGCTTATGCTATACTTTTGTATGTAAACGGGGATAGTACTGTGAAAAAGACCGCTTTTGTCGATGGCCAGCACGGCACCACCGGCCTGAGAATCCGCGAGCGTTTGCTCGCCCGGGATGATATCGAGCTTATCGAGATACCGGAGGACAGACGCAAGGACCCCCGGGCGCGTAAAAAGCTGATTAACGAGGCGGATTTTGTTTTTCTCTGCCTGCCGGACGCCGCCGCCCGCGAGTCTGTAGCGATGATAACTAGCGACTCCGTCCGCGTTATCGATGGCTCGACGGCTCACCGCGTTTCCCAGGGCTGGGTCTACGGCCTCCCCGAACTCAAGAAGGAACAGCGTGCCCTGATTAGGGAGTCGCGGCGTGTTTCCGTCCCCGGTTGCCACGCCACCGGCTTTGTCCTGATGCTTTATCCTCTGGTGGCCGCGGGCGTTGTGGCGCCTGATTATCCCGTGGCCTGCCATGCGGTGGTGGGCTATAGCGGCGGCGGGCGGGCCATGATCGCCGACTACGAGAGTCCGGACGCGCCCGGTTACGTTAAAGAACCCCGCCCCTATGCCCTTGCCCTGAACCACAAGCATACCCCCGAGATGACCAGTTATGCCGGCCTGTCCCGGCCTCCCGTTTTCGCCCCCACGGTCGTCGATGTGTACGCCGGGGAAATCATTTCTGTCCCGCTGGTGGCGGGCTGCCTTCAAAAGCCCATCGACGCCGCCGGCATCAGAGAAGTCCTGGCGGAGTATTATGCCGGCGAGCGTTTCGTTAAGGTCATGCCTTACCCGCCGGAGGATTCCCTGAAAAACGGCTTTTTGACCTTTGCCGACTGCAATAATACCAACAATCTTGAAATTTTCGTTTTCGGTAACAGGGATAGAGTCCTGCTTTCCGCCCGCTATGATAACCTCGGCAAAGGCTCTTCCGGCACCGCCGTCCAGGACATGAACATCATGCTGGGTATCGACGAGGCGGCGGGACTGGTCGTTTAATTATAGGTTATTGAGCGATGGGTAAATACACACCCCTGGAGCTCAACCGCGATATCTTCGCCCCCGCCCGCCTCTAGCCGCCTGTCTCCCTCTCCATCCTCTCCCTGTATGCGCCCATCAGCCGCCGCGTAACCTCTCCCGGCTTTCCCCCGCCTATTTTCACCGAGTTGCCGCTTTCGTCCCACACCTCCGTCACCGGCATTATTTCTATTATGGCGTTGGTCGCGAAGGCTTCATCGCATTTCCTGAGCGCTCCTATTCCCACCGTTCCCTGGCTCGTCTCCATCCCCAGGCCGGCGGCCAGTTCCAGGACCAGTTCCCGCGTTACGCCCGGCAGGATGCCGCTGTTCAGGGCGGGGGTCACCAGCCTGCCTTCTCTCACAAAGAAGAGATTGCAGCCGCCGCCTTCGGCGATATACCCGTCATCGTTGAGGATTAACGCTTCGTCCATGCCGCGCGCCGCTGACTCCATCCTCGCCATAACGCTGTCGAGGTGGTTGACCGTCTTCATCGTGGAGATTTTGGACTGGCGGCAGCGCCGCACCGATGCCGCAATGCCGATGTGGAAACCCTCGCTATATTTCTCCGGGGGAAAAGGCATGAAAGGACGGGCGGTCACCACCACATTGGGCTTGATATCGGTCACACTCGTCCAGGGGGCCGCATCGGACGCGCCGTTGGAGACCGTCATGCGGACCCGGGCGCTTTCTAGATTGTTGGCCGTTAGCGTATCGCGGCAGGCTTTCTCCAGGTCGATACTCGCCAGCTTCTGCCCCAGCGCGATGGTTTCCGCCGCGCTTGATATCCTTTTGATGTGCCGCTCCAGCAGGAAATATTTCCCTTTATAGGTCCGCATCGACTCATAAAGTCCGTAGCCATAAAGAAAGGCGTGGTCGAAGACGGATATCACTGCTTTCGAGCGCGGCACCAGCGTCCCGTTGATATATACTTGTTCCTCCATTTATCCCCTTTCTGGCAAGGACATATTGATAAAGTTCCTCAATATCTTGTGCCCCTCTGGCGTCATGATGGACTCCGGGTGGAACTGTATCCCCTCGACCGCCTCCCGCCGGTTCCTTACCCCCATTATCACCCCGTCCTCCGTCTTGGCGGAAATCTCCAGCGATGGGGGCACCGACTCCGGCTCTATGACGAGTGAATGATATCTGCCGCCCTTCAGCGGCGATTTTATCCCTTTGAAAATCGTCTGCCCGTCGTGAAATATCATCGAATCTTTGCCGTGCATCGGCTGGGCCGACCGCTTTATCAGACCTCCGTACACGTACCCGATGCACTGGTGACCCAGGCAGACCCCCAGTATCGGTATCCTCCCCCGGAAATGCCGCACGATATCGTTGGAGATGCCCGCTTCCAGCGGCGTGCACGGCCCCGGCGATATGACTATGTGGCTCGGCGCCAGCCTTTCAATCTCTTCGGGCGTTATGGCGTCGTTGCGGCAGGCTTGCGGCTCCTGCCCCAGCTCCCCGAGGTACTGCACCAGGTTATAGGCAAAGGAGTCGTAGTTGTCTATTACGAGTATCAATGTATTTCTCCCGCGGAAAGCCCGAGCGCCTGCATCAGGGCTTTGCCCTTGTCGAGGGTCTCGATGTATTCCGCCTCCGGCTCGGAGTCGTAGACTATCGCCCCGCCCACCTGGAAGTACGCCCGCCCGTCTTTGACTATAATCGTCCTGATGACTATATTGAGGTCCATGTCCCCGTTGGAGCCTATGTAGCCCATCGACCCCGTGTATACGCTGCGGCGGGTCGGCTCCAGCTCGTCGATAATCTCCATGGCGCGCACCTTGGGGGCGCCGGTTATCGAGCCTCCGGGAAAGGTCGCCTTGAGCAGGTCGATGCCGCTTTTACCCTCCCTCAGCCGCCCCTCCACCGTGGATGTCAGGTGAAAAACGGTGGGATATGTCTCGAGTATCGCCAGCTCGGTGACCCCGACCGTGCCGTAGCGGCAGACCCTCCCGATGTCGTTCCGTTCGAGGTCGACTATCATGATGTTTTCCGCCCGGTCTTTCACGCTGTTTAAAAGAGCTTGCGCCAGCGCTTTGTCTTCCGCGGGCGTTTTGCCGCGCGGCTTTGTCCCCTTGATTGGCCGCGTTTCCACTTTGTCCCCCCGTACCCTGAGGAACCTCTCCGGCGATGCCCCCACTATCCCCACCCCCTCGAAGTTGAAATAGCAGGCGAACGGCGCCGGGTTTATCCTGCGCAGTCGTTTGTACAGCTCGTAAGGTAGGGTCGGCATGTCCGCTTCGAACCTCTGCGAGAGATTGACCTGGAAGATGTCCCCCGCCCCGATGTACTCCCTGGCTCTGCTCACCGCCTCCAGATATCCCTCGCGCGTGAAGTTAGCTTTGAGCTTTGGGCCTCCCCCCTTTTTTGGTTCCGCGACCGCGCGGGGCGGCGGCGCCAGGGCTGCCTCGCTCCTGAGCTCGTTTAGTCGTTTCTCCGCCCTCCGCCGCCTCTTTTCCCCGCCCGGCTCCGGCAGTCCCGTCGATGCTATATAGACCTTGTTTTGCAGGTGGTCGTAAGCGATTATCGCGTCATAGAAGCACAGGTAGCACTCCGGTAGCTGTAAGTCGTCCACGGCTTTTTGGGGCAGCTTCTCGATAAAGTGGCATAAATCGTAGCTGAGATAACCCACCGCCCCTCCCGTGAAAGGCACCGGCGTCTCCCCGCTATCTGCCCTGTATCTTTCCAGCAGCTCGCCCAGTACGTCGAAGGGGTTGCCCCGCCGCTTTTCCTCCGCCCCATCCTTGGTTAGCGTTATCTCGTCGCCCCGGCTCCTCATCACCAGGAACGGGTCGCTCCCCATGAACGAGTACCGCCCGAGCTTCTGCGGGTCCATGCCGCTGTCCAGCCAGAAGCTGTGCGGCTTTGCCGCGAAAGCCCCGAAGCACCACGGGGCGTCCGGCGCCATGTGTATTTCCTCGATTAAGGGATAGCCGGGTGACATGGTATCTTGATTATATATTTACCCGCCGACTTTATAAAGTGACCCTTTGGTCATATAACGTTAGCGTCATTCCCGCGTAAGCGGGGGCCGCCCCCCTTGGTAGCTGAATATCCTGTTTGGTTATTGTATCTTGTATCTTGGTTATTCATTCTGCTATGCTGAGACAGGCAATCACCATGATGGAAAAAGGCTCTAGTCTCTTCCGCCCCTCCGACTACGTAAAGATAACCATCTTCGGCTTTGCCCTCACCGCCCTCTGGCAGAGCCTCCATACCATTATCCTCCCCCTGCGCATCCTGGACTTCGTTCCGGAGTCGCAGAAGAACACCTCACTCAGCCTCCTCACCCTCTCCGGCCTGCTTTTGGCCATGTTTGTCCAGCCACTTGCCGGGGCCGTCAGCGACCGCTCCGACTTCAAATGGGGCCGCCGCAAGCCTTACATGGTGCTGGGTGCCTTCTTGGCTATCGTCCTTATCCCCGGCTTCGGCTATGCCGGCGGCTACGCCGCCGTTTTCCTGGTCTATTGCCTGCTCCAGCTCTCCGTTAATATCGCTCAGGGTCCCTATCAGGCTTTCATCCCGGAGCTCGTGCCGGCTGATAAGCGCGGGCGCGCTTCCGGTGTCAAGGGCCTGCTGGAAATCACCGGCGGCCTTTCGCTGGTCTATGTCTCCAGTATTTTTATGGACCGCTATAATGCCGGCATGGGCGGAAACAATCTCTGGATTGTCCTGGGCATCCTTATGGCGTTGGTCTTTATAACTATGGCCGCCACCGTCCTTCTGGTCAGGGAGCCCCGCGTGGCTCCCACCGCGCAGCGTACCCCGCTGATGGAGACGATTTACTGCACCTTCAGGAAAGAAATCTGGAGCAACCGCGGCTTCGGCTGGTTCCTGCTTTCCCGCCTGCTGGTCTTCATGGCTTTCACCACCATCCAGCAGTTCGCCCTGTACTATTTTAAAGACGTTATCGGCGTGAGTGACCCCGCCGGTGCGACCTTCCGGTTCGCCGTCATTGCCGTGGTGGCGATGCTGGCTGTGGTCTGGCCCGCCGGCTATCTATCCGACCGCATCGGGCGGCGGCTGTTTACCGCGGTGGCCGGTCTGCTCGGGGCGGTGGGTATCGCCGTTATCGCTCTATTGCAGGACTACAACTCGGTGCTGTGGGCGGCGGGGATTATCGGGGCCTCGATGGGGATGTTCAACAGCTCGAACTGGGCCCTGGCTACCGATTTTGCTCCTGAGGGCGAAGAGGCCCGCTATCTGGGGGTGGCGAACATGGCTACTGCCGGTGGCGCCGTCCTGGCGCGCGTTATCGGGCCCGGCATCGATTTCTTTAACGCTCGCAACCCGTTGAGCGGCTATAACTTCATGCTGATGATGTGCCTGACCTATTTTATCGTCGGCGCGGCGCTGGTCTGGAAAGTCAAACGACCGGCTCAACCCAACCAGGGTATGGCCCGGAGCAATACTGAGCCGAGATAAGCGACTGATATATACAATATCGTCCTGCCCAGCCAGCAGGCGATGAAAAATTTCCATAGGGGCATACGCGTTGCCCCGGCGATAATGCCGACGACGTCGAACAGGAACGGGAAAATGGAGAGGATGAATACCGCCATCATCCCCCACCGCTGCACCCACCCTTCGACGCGGACATAAATCGTGTTCTTTGCCAGCAGTTCGCGCCCGGCACGACCGGCGATGTAGCCCGTTATCTCTCCTACCGCCGCGCCGATGCCTCCCACTACACCGACTAAAAATGGCGAAGATAAAACTGGTCCCAGGGAGGCAATCACGGCCATAGCGCTGACCGGTATTATAACCGTAGCATTCAGGATGATACTGATTACAAAAACACCGAGATATTCATAACCTGCAAAATTTTCCTTGATATTTTTAAAAAAATCAGGATAGTGCAGGTAAAACCAGCCCACCACGACGAAAATAGCCAGCGCGCCCAGCAGGCCGGAAAGCGGTATCAGACTTTTTCTAAGCCAGGAAAGAAGGCCGCCTTTTTCGGGCTGTGGAGAGTTAGCGCTATCCATATGATGATGTATTATACCACGCAGCTAGTTTGCCTTGATATATTCTTCCCCTCCTTAAATCGCCCCTCTTGTATTCCCCTTTCCAATATAGCTATAATGAACCGTAGCCGGAAAGGAGACTGATATGCCGTCATATGCCTTTTTTCAGAACGAGTTTATGCCTCTGGAAGAAGCAAAAATCGGGATTATGACCCATTGCATCCACTACGGCACCGCTATCTTCGAGGGCATCCGCG
>CAYTZI010000050.1:0-13518 GCA_964442335.1 uncultured Dehalococcoidaceae bacterium
CTCGCACCAGACTTTGGACTGCTGGAAGTGCTCCATGACTTTCCTGGAAATTTTGGGGTTGGCGGCATTAACGTCAAAGCTGGTCAACGCTCTGCCCCTGACCTCGTCCAGGGTATAGCCGAACATGTCCTGCCCCGCCTTATTCATATAGGTAATCTTGAATTTGGGGTCGGTAATGACAATGGAGTCCGATACCTGCTGCGTGACCGAGCTGAGGAGCCTGAGCTGCTCCTCGGCCTGTTTTTGCTGGGTGATATCGTTGTTTAGGACGAGCATGCAGGGTTCGTTGCCGATATTGATTATCTCGGCGGAGACCAGGCCGGTCCGGACAAAGCCGGACTTGGTGCGGTACTCCATGACCATGTTGCGGACTTTTTTGCCTTCCTCGAGCATTTTCTTTATCTTGCGGCCGTCTTCCGGGTTGGCCGAAATATTAACCGCCAGGGCGGTATTGCCGATAACCTCTTCACGGTTATAGCACTTGTCCCTGAGGAAGCTCTCGTTTACCTCGATGAACTTGCCGTCGCTGAGCCGGCTGATGGAGATGGAGCCGGGACTGGAGTGGAAGGCAGCGGAGAACTTTTTCTCCGACTCTTTCAGGGCCTGCTCGAACTCTTTGCGCTCGGTGATATCCCGAACACAGACATAGAGCTGGCCTCCATCAGTATCATGATAGGTGACGCTTATTTCAATATACATTATGCTGCCGTCCTGGTGGCGGTGACGGGTCTCAAAGCGGTCGTAGCCATGCTCGATTATCTTTTCAATGCGCTGTGAGGTCTGATAGGGTTTTTCAACGGCTTCAACATCCGCAATGGACATCTTGAGCAGCTCTTCCCGGCTATAGCCGGTCATGGCGCAATAGGAGTCGTTGACCTCGAGGAATTTTCCTGCCAGGTTGCAGACCCAGAAGCCGTCGATGGCGGTCTGGAGGATGGCCTGGCGCTTTTCCTCGGCCTTTTTACGCTCGGTAGTGTCCCGGCAGACGCAGAATATGAGTTTCTGTCCCGCGAAGGTCGCGCCGTTGGTGCTGATTTCCACATTGTAGACGCTGCCGTCTTTGCGGAGGTGCTGTGTCTCGAAGTGGTCGCCGGCCTCGTCCACGGTTCTTATCATTTCAATCACTTGCTCACGCGGGTATAGGTATTCCCAGTCCCAGACATGCAGCTTCATTACCTCTTCGTGGGAATAGCCCAGCATCTCGGCGAAACGGTGGTTGGCCTCATATACGCAGCCGTTCTGGTCGAGGATGACGATGCCATCTCTCGACTGCTCGACGAGGATGCGGCGGCGGATAGCTTCGTTAGCCAGGGACTCCTCCATCAGCTTGCGTTCCGTGATATCGAACGAAACGCCAATCAGGCACGGCTCTCCGCCGATATTAATGGGATCGGCAGAGAACAGCCAGGTACGGATTTCACCTGATTTCATGCGGAAATCGATTTCTAAGTTATGTACTATACCCTGTTCCCGCAGGGTCTCGAACACTTTAACGCGGTCCTCGGGGTGTACCCAGACGCGGAGGTCCGTCGCAGTTTTACCTATCAGCTCTTCTCTGGAATACCCCGTGCTCTGCGTGAAGCTCTCGTTTACGTCAACATATCTGCCGTCTTTCATGGATGTGATGGCGATGGTTACCGGACTGGCGTGGAAGGCCTTGGAGAACTTCTCCTCCGACTCTTTGAGGGCCTGCTCGAATTTCTTACGCTCGGTGATATCGCGGATGAAGGTGTATACCTGCCCCTGGCCGTCACTGGCGTACTTGGAGCTTATCTCGATATCGATTACGCGGCCGTCCTTGCATCTGTGTTTCGTCTCCAGGCGGACGCTGCTCTGCTTGATAATGTTCCCGGCGAGTTCATCTAAATATTCGGGCGTCGCCTGCGCTTCGATGTCCTTTATCGACATCTTGAGAAGCTCTTCCTGCGTATAGCCGGTCATGGCGCAATAGGAGTCGTTGACCTCCAGGAACCTGCCTTCGAGGTCGGTAATACAGAAGCCGTCCAGGGCGGTCTTGAGGATGGCCTGCCGCTTTTCCTCGGCTTTTTTACGCTCGGTGATATCCACGGAGTTGATAATGGAGTACTGGAACTCGCCGTCCTCCGTCAAGGAGACCCAGTTCATGTCAATCCAGTAAGGTTCCCCGTTTTTCTTCAGAGCGGTGATTTCTCCCTGGCCAACGGGCTGGCGGATGGCTTCCATGTAGACCGGCACGAAATCTTCTTTGAGATCTTCCGGCCACCAGGGGTAGGGCGCCTTACTCCCCACGACCTCAGCCAGGGCCCAGCCGTTGAAGCGCTCCCAGGCAGGGTTAACGTACCGGACGGAGGTATCCGGGTTGATGACCATCGTGGCGTGGGGAGCGTTCTCCAGCAGGCTGGAGGCGAATTTCTGGCTTTCCTGTAAAGCCTTCTCTGCCTTTTTTCGTTCGGTGATATCATGGCCGATTTCCAGGCAGCTGACCACCTTCCCGCTGCTGTCCCTGACGGGGTTTGCCGTGGTCTCCCAGAAGGATATCTTACCGGAAGGCAGCAGACGTTTTCTCTCCGACCGGTGGGACTTGCCATCTTTGAAGGCCAACTTTACAGGGCAACCTTCGCATACCTTTTCGCTGTTTTCATAGACGCGGTAGCATTTCTCGCCGACATGGTCGCCGCCGGAGCTGGCGCGGGCGCGCTCGTTCTGAAAGATGATATTGAAATCGCGGTCCTGTATGGTGAGGTCGTCCATCATGGCGTCGATAACGGACTGGTATTTGTTCTTTTCTATCTGGAGCGCTTCCTCGGCGAACTTGCGCTCTGTAATATCGCGGGCGATAATGAGGCAGGTCTCCGGCTGCCCGCGGGCGTCACGGTTTATGGTGAGGTAGTGTTCCAGCCAGACTATGCGGCCGTCCTTGTGTTTCCACCGGATAACGACGGGCGTCGCGGTATTTTGCAGGCTGCGGTCGTAGGGGTCTCTGAGAAGGCTGAAGTCCTCCGGAGGGATACATTTCCCCGCCAGGAAAGGGTCGGCTAAGAACTCCTCCGGGGTGTAGCCGGTAATGCGAGTGCAGGACTGGCTGATGTAATCATAGGCGAAAGAGGGGAAATAGTGGGCGTGAAAGACGATATCGTGGGAGTTTTCCGACATCAGGCGGAAGAGGTCCTGGTTGTCAGATAAATCAGGCAAGGGAGCGGCGGGGGTTCTCCGCGAGGCTTTTATCGGGTATCCTCTATTTTTACGGGCGTGTTTCACACGTAGATAAGCTGCTTTCATGCGACCACCGCCTTCTGCGGGCAGTTGACGGAGCGAGACCCACATTCGTACCAGTACTTTTTGTCATGCGGCGAAACTATACCATTCAAATCGTAAACGTTTAATTAATTTTTCGAGGCGTTGTGTAAACGATTTGTAAATAATAAAACATGGCTAAAATACGTAACGAACGCGGCAACGGGCGCGTAAGGCGTCAGGCTGCGGAAAGTGGTAGAATGACTTCAGAAAAACCGGGAGGTGCGAACTGAAAAACAGAATCGAATTGCCCCAGCTGGCCTGGCACGGCTCCAGAAAGCTTGAACTGGACTTTCCCGGGGGGTGGGAGGTGGAGGTCTGCAACCTGGCGGGCTATAACCGCCCCGGACTGACGCCGGCCGGAATAAAGAGGGCAATCGCCAGCCCTATCGGCATGGCGCCCCTGCGGGAATACGCGAAGGATAAAAAAGAGGTCGTCATCATCTTCGACGACATGACGCGGGTGACCAGGGTCAGCGAGATCGTTCCCCACGTGCTCGAGGAGCTCGCCGCGGCCGGGATTAGGGACAGCCGGATAAGGTTTATCGCCGCCTGCGGCTGCCACGGGGCGATGAACCGGGTCGACTTCGTCAAGAAACTGGGAGAGGAAGTCCTGAAGCGGTTCCCGGCCTATAACCACGCGCCGTTCGACAACTGCGTCTACGCCGGCACGACGGGTCGCGGCGTGGACGTGTTCCTCAACGCCGAGTTCATGAAATGCGACCTCAAGATAGGGATAGGTTCGATTGTACCGCACATCATGGCGGGGTTCGGGGGCGGCGGCAAGATAGTGCTGCCCGGCATAGCGTCCTACGAGACGATACTCGCGCTACATATCTCGCGGACGACTACCGGGGAACTCGAATACAGGGACGCCATCACGGGGATGGGGGCGATACAGGACAACCCGAGGCGGCGGGACATCAACGAGGCGGTGGAAATGGCCGGGCTGGACATGAAGATAGACGCGATAGTCAACGGGTGGGGGGAAACGGTGGAGCTTTTCGCGGGAGCGCCCCGGGCGGCCTACGCCTCCGCCCTGGAAGCCGCGCAGAAGCACTATCTCACGCCGGCGGCAAAAGACAAGGATATAGTCGTTGCCAATACGTTCGCCAAAGCTAACGAGGCGGTATCGGGACTGCTCATCGCCGGGCCTTCGGTGAAAAAGGGCGGGGACATCGTCCTGATAGCCAACGCGCCGGAGGGGCAGATAACGCACTACCTCATGGGGCCCTTCGGGAACGAAATCAGCGGGAAGCTCCAGCTCCGGATGAAGGTGCCGGAGAACGCAAAGCGGCTCATCGTTTTCAGCGAGTACCCGGAGCTCGCCAGCCGGCGCTACATCGAGGACAGCGATAAAGTGGTGATGGCCCACGCGTGGCGCGACGTTCTCAGGATGCTCAAGGAGGGGAGAGGGGCGGTGACGAAGGTGGGCGTTTACCCCAACGCGGACATGCAGTACTGCGCCGGCTAGACGCAGTCTTTAAGCTCGGAAATATTCCTGATAATACGGTCCGGCGTGACGTCGCCGGGTGACCCATCGCCCCTCCCGTCCACCCAGACCGAGTAGATGCCGAGGGCGCCGCACGGAGAGATATCCCTCTCAAGGTCATCGCCGACCATCCAGGCGTCCCGGGCCCGTACGTGTAGTTTTTCCAGCGCATGCAGAAAAATGCGCTCATCCGGTTTGCCGCAGCCGAACTCTCCCTCGATAATTATATAGTCGAAAAGCGGCGCCAGGCCGAATTTATTAATCTTGGCGCGCTGCATATCCGAGCCGCCGTTGGTCAGCAGCGCCAGGCGGACGGAGCGGGCGCGTAAGAGCTCCAGCGTGGCGACGGCGCCCGGCACCAGGACAGACGTCTGTTCGCGTTCTTCGGTGTAAGCGTCGGCGATTTTCTCCGCCAGTGAAGGTGCATCGAGGCCAAGCCGGGAAAAAGCCATCCTGGCAATCTCGCGGCGGGCGGCGGGCAGGTCAAGCCGTCCCGCCCGGTGCCGTTCCGGGTCGCTCCAGTACCAGTCGCGCACGTTATCGACGGCTTCCAGCAGCCTGTCAGCCCCGATAGTTCCGGGAGCGTAGCGGCGGCAGAGGTCTTTCCAGACTTCGCCGGGCGGGGTCTCCCAGGTAATGATGGTCTCGTCGAGGTCGAAGAGAATAGCCTGAGGCACGTTTATATTTTCAATTCTCAACGGGTAGTTGTCAAGGCGCGCCGCTTTTCCGGAACGAAAGAAGATAAGAGCCAAAATAGCCGTGTTTAAGGCAGCCCCAGAAAACGCCGACCTGGTAGACGAGGTGCTCCAGAAGGTAGAAGAAAAGAAAGACGGGATAGAAAAGCGCCGGTCTTTTCAGTAAATAGTCGACGGCGGAAGCGTAGAGCAGCGCCGTCCCGCCCAGAATCCACACCGGATACCACAGAAATCCCAGGCCGATAAATAAGATAAGGTAGTACCTCACCACGTGGAAAAAGGCGAAATAGTAGAACGAGAGCCAGCTCCTTAAAGCGGCATAAGCCAGCCCGCCGAAGCCGACGCCCATCCGGTATTTTTTCACTTTCGCCCGGCGCAGCAGGAGGTCGCTCGCGAAGAAGGGAACGAGGGCGCAGAGGGGGTAGGGGTTTAGAAGCAGTACGGCGAGGGCGAGCGCCAGCAGGGAGAGCCCGCTGAAAAGAGGGACGCGCAGCGATTTCCTCTTGTCGCGGTGGGCGCGGTAGAGGGGGGCTTCCGAGCCGGCATAAAGAGCGCGGCGGGAAAGCATTTTATCGAGCCGGTTGCGGTGCTTGTGGGCGACGTTGCCGGAGGGCGCGTAGAGAAGCGAACGCCCCGAATCTCTGAGGCGCCAGCAGAAATCCACGTCCTCGCCGACGCGCATGCCCTGGGTAAAGCCCCCGATTGAAATAAATACTTCGCGCTTTACCAGCAGGTTGGCCGTCGGCACGTAGAAACCTGATGTTGATTTACCTTCCAGGAGGAGCCGGTTCCCCATGTTCAGCGACGACGCTACGGCCTCATAACGGTCGAGTAGAGTTTTCCGGTAGTACCCGCTCACATAGCCCCCCACCGCCCCCACACCGGCGGCGGCGAAGAACGGTACCAGCTCCTTCAGCCAGCTTTCCCCGGCCATGCAGTCGGCGTCAAGAAAGGCCAGGATATCCCCGCCCGCCGCCCCGGCGCCGATATTGCGGCAGGTCGCCGGGCCCAGCGATTTCTCCTCGCGGATGATTTTAATGCCGGAAGACGTAATGAAGTCCGCGACCTCTTTCCGGGAGCCGTCGTCCACCACGATTATCTCGAGGGCGTCCTCCGGGTAATCCATTTCCGCCAGGGAAGCCAGGCACTCCCCGAGGTCGCCGGGCTGGTCGCGCACGGGAATAACAACGGACACCGTCGGGTAATCTTCAATAGCAGCAATGCGGTCGAGCCGCAGGTAGCCCCTTGACACCAGGGACAGCAGGACTACCAAAACTCTGGCGGAGTCCAGCCCGGGGTTTTGACTGATAAATACTGAAAGTTCGCCGCCGTCGCGGATATGGACGAGGAGCCGGTAAAGAGAGGCATTGACGCGGAGGAGCCGCACGGGGAGGCGGGAGACCAGAAAGCAGCCGTCCGCGTCTTCTCGCAGAGAGGCATCCGGCGCCAGGGAAAAGCCGAACCCCTCCATCATTCCACCGCCCGGCGGAGAACGCCCTCGTTTTTCAGGAGCTGAAAAAGCTGTTCGGCAAGCTCTTCTTTATCACCCTGGAGCATCCGTACTTTCCGTTTTGCGATGCCGCCTTCCAGGAGCTGCAGGATGCGGTAGAACGCCGGCAGGGAGCTATCCAGCGGGGGTGCTTTACGGGGGGCGGGGCGGGGGAAAACGAGGCCGACAGGTCTGACCGGGTCATAGTTAAGTTCGGCCGGGCTGACAGCAAGGTCGGACGGAGAAAGAACTTTAATCTCGGAATATTTACTTTCAATGAGACTATCTAAAGAAGCATAGGGCAGACTGCCCTCGCCGCGGACGGCAATGACGGCGGGGAGGGGGCAGAGTAGCTTTTCCCGCTCGCCGCGGTCGAGGGTTTTGAAGACAATAATATTATTATGTAAGTTGTCCGGTTCAAGACCTAAAACATCGCTGACGAAGGGCCGGTCCAGCCACGCCGCCATGAGACCGCCCACCTGCCCGTTGGCCGTATCCAGGCTGCGCGTGCCCGTAAGAACGAGATCGGCGCCGAGGAGCTTTACCGCGGCGGTCAACAGCCTGGCTTTACGGTATGGGGACAACGACTCGAAGTCTTCATTATATATTCGTACGGCTTTGTCCACCCCGAGGGCAAGTCCGTTCCTGAGATAGCTCTCCACCCTCTCCGGGCCGATAGATATGAGCGTGATTTCCGCGTCTTTCAAAGTTTTTTTAACGTCCAGCGCCAGGGACAGAGCGGCCGCATCATCCGGGTTGAGCTTTAGGGGACGGCCTTCCCGGAAGACAAAGCGGTTGCTCAGGCCTGAGTCCAGACTGAGCTTCGGGTCGAGCACTTCTTTAAGGCAAACGATAATTTTCATATTGCCGTGATAAATCCCTCTCAATCTCCCTTTACGAAAGGGAGAAGCTATCCTCTCGCCCCTTATCCCCGTTCCCGGATTTGTTCTTTCCTCCTTACAGCACTTTCCCCTGTCGGGAGAGATACGGCAATTGTCTCAGGTCAATCGATAGCACACGCCGTAACCGCCGCGCGGATAGGACCAGTCGATGGCGCCCTTATCGCAGACGACGTAGCAGGTGCCGCACTCCAGGCAGGTCTCGTAGACGACGCTCAGCAGCCCGGTTTCCTCGTTGAAGGTGTAGCAGTTGGCCGGGCAGGCCTTAACGCAGGCGCGGCTTTCGCAGGTCCGGCATACCTCTTTGTTGACGATTATGTGAGGCTTGTCGTCAACGTGGAACTGGGTAAGCCGGGTCAGGTCCTCGATGTTCATAATAGGGCCCTGCCTATTCTGTAGCCGTCGGCAATCAGGCGGGTAAGCCCGATATCTTTCAAAGCCCGGCGGCGGAAAAGCTGAAAGAGCCCGGGGCGGGGGACGCCTTCCGAGCGGTATACCGTCTCCATGATATCCGCCAGGAGCTTCGGGTAGGCCCGGTAAAGCCTATCCGAGCGCATCATGGCGGCGGCGTTTCTGAACGTCTTCATGTCCCTGAGCACGAAGCTGTCCCTCAGCTTCTTTTCATATAGAGAGAGGAAGCGGGCGGAAAAATTTCCCGTTTTTATGGCGTCCAGGGCGGTCTCAGCGGCAAGCGCGCCGGAGGTCATCGCCAGGTTAATCCCCTCGAGGTTGATGCCGTTGGTATAGCACAGCCCGGCGGCGTCGCCGGCCAGCATCATGCCGTCCGCGTAGAGCCGCGGCAGGGCGTTGTAGCCGCCCTCGGGGATAAGATGAGCGGAATACTCCAGCGGCGCGCTCCCCTTGAGCAGCTTTTTCAGGGAAGGGTGCTCCAGGAACTCGTTCAGAACATCGTAGGGGGTGCTGCCGGAGGCCGTCAGCGAGTCCAGGTGGAGCACCAGGCCGACGGATACGGTGGTGAGTCCGGTATAGAGAAAGCCGCCGCCCCGGATATCCCCCGCCGCCCCCAGGAAGCTGATATCCACCGACTGGTCGCGGACCAGGCCGAAACGCTCGTTGATGGCCGCCTCCGGCATGCCCAGAAGCAGCTTAACGCCCACGGCCATGTCGTGAGGGCGGAAGTCTTTTCTCAGTCCGGCCTTTTTCGCCAGGAAGGACAGGACGCCGTCGGCGGCGATAACTATTTTGCCCCGCAGCCCGCCCTCCCGGCCCTTTACGGTGACCCCGGCGACCCGCCCGTTTTCCCGTATGATATCCTCGGCGGCGCAGTCGCCCAGGAGCAGGGCCCCCGCCTTGACGGCCTCGTTCGCCAGCCAGCCGTCGAAAGCCGGGCGAAAAACGGTATAGCCGTTGCAGGGAGGGCTGTCGAAGTTCTCGTTCTCGAAGGTCAGGGAAACGATGGACTGCGGCGTCATGAAAGCGAGTGCTTTTTTATAGACGCGGCGTTCCAGGGGCGCCTTTTCGGCGAAATCGGGGAGGAGGTCGTTCAGAACGGGCGTGTTGTGCAGCAGCCCGCCGAACATGTTCTTGGAGCCGGGGGAACTGCCCCGCTCCACCATAACGACACTCAGTCCTGCCCGCGCCAGCTTGAGCGCCGCCAGGCTGCCGGCGGGTCCCGCTCCCACAATAACGACGTCAAACGATTTCGCCATTTTCCTTGGCCTGCTTTATTTTTTTAATCAGGTCCGGCAGGACATCGCGGAGGTCGGCGGAAATGCCGATGTCCGACGACTTGAATATCGCCGCCCGGGGGTCGCGGTTGACGGACACAATTTTACCCGAATCCTGGATGCCGCCGACGTGATGGCTGGCGCCGGATATCCCCAGCGCTAGATAGAAGTCCGGGCCGACCACTTTGCCTGTCTGGCCGATTAAGCGCTCGCGGGGGACCCTGCCCGTATCGATGACCGGTCGCGTGGCGCCGACGGCGCCTTCCAGCAGCGCCGCCAGCTCCTCGACCAGCGGAAAGAGGTCGTCGGAAGCGGCGCCCATGCCCGCGGCGACCACCGTCGGCGCGTCAGACACGTCCACCTGCTGATAATCAGCGGGGAGGTACTCGATGTGTTTGACTTTCAGGGCTTCGGGAGACAGCTTCGACTCGATAACCTGTGTCTCCACTTTACCCGCTGCGGCGGCGGGCTTCACGTCCAGTGCGGCGGGGTCCATGGTGACCAGCAGGGTCCCGCCCGCCGCCGGAACGACTTCCTGCCAGAGCTGGCCGGCATAGACGGGACGGTAAAACTTCGGCTTTGCGGGGTCGGAGAAATCAATTTTAACGCAGCCGGTGACGAGTCCCGTATCCAGCAGAGCGGCGAGGCGGGGGGCGAGCTCTCTAGCGACCGCCGTGTCTCCCATGATAAAGAGCCGGGGGTTTTCCTCGCCGATTTTTGGGAGTAAAGCGACCGCGTACGCTTCGGCGGAGGGGTATACAAAAAGGGGGTCTTTGAAGAAATAGTGCCGGGCCACGCCGTATTTTCCAAGCGTTTCCGAGACATCAACATATTCTACGCCGAGGGAAACGGCGGTAACGCTCGCACCGGTTCTCTCCGAAGCTGCCGCGACTTCAGTTAGCAGTCCAGGGCCCGGACTGCTAACGGCCTCTTCTGCGTTCAATTCAGGCAGGACCCAGATGGTATGATTAATCACTTCTCTCCCTGTCATTCCAGCGAAAGCTGGAATCCAGACCTTACCCCCTTCAGTTCCCCCTCTCCGTAGACGGAGAGGGGGTCAGGAGGAGAGGTTTATAGATTCCTGGCCTGCGCCAGAATGACACCATACGCGTGTTAAATCGTCCTCCCCACCCTGTCCCCCTCCAGCACCGCCATGTCTATCTTCCGCGGCGCCACGCAGTCGCCTATTCTATACAGCTCTCTGACTTTGCCCTTCAGAGCTTTGTAAAGCGAGTCCTCCACCTGATTGCCCAGGGCGTAAACGACCGTATCATATCCCTCGAAGGTATGCCACTCGTTATTATAGTAGTTCAGACCCTTGACCGCGGTGCCCTGAATCTCCGTCACGGCGAAGTCCGGCGTGAAGGTAACGCCCTTCATGACGAGCCGCTGGTGGGTGAGGTACTGGTCCTGGGTGGGTCCCAGCTCGGAGGCGATGGTCGGTGAGCTGGTAACGATATGGACTTTACAGCCGCGGTCGAGCAGGAACTCGGCGGTGGCGGTGGCCTGGTGGTGGCCGTCGTTATCGATAAAGAGTACTTTATCGCCCACCTTCGCCTGCCCCGTGAGCACCTGCCAGACGTTAAAGACATGCGGGCCGTCACCGCCGGGATACGGGCAGGGCTTGGGCAGAGCACCTGTGGCGATAATAACGACGTCGGCGGTTTGCCCGATAACGAAGTCCACATCGACCTCTCTGTTCAGGACGATTTCCACCGGCAGGAGCTTGAGCAGGTTCTCCGAGTTGCGGATTACGGAAGCCAGCTCCTCGCGGCCAGCTCCCAGCGCGGCGATATTCACCTGACCGCCGAGCTTATCATTTTTCTCGTATAAAGTCACCATATGGCCGCGGCGGGCAGCGGCTTCGGCGGCGCGCAGGCCCGCCGGGCCTCCGCCGACGATAAGAACGCTTTTCTTCACCGGCGCGGGTCTCCAGGACGAAGCGCCGCGCTCTTTTTCGTGGCCGACATCCGGGTTCTGGATGCAGCCGATGTCCTTATTAAGTCCCACCCTCGCGTAGCAGCCCTGGTTGTCCGCCACGCAGTACCGTATCTCGTCCAGGCGTCCCTCTCTGGCTTTATTGGCCAGCTCGGGGTCGCATATCTGCGCCCGCACCATCCCTATCATGTCCGCCTGGCCGTCCGCCAGCACCCGCTCCGCCATAACGGGGTCGTTGATGCGGCCGGTGCAGAAGACAGGAAGACTGACCACGCTCTTGATACCCGCGGCGAGGGGGATGGTATAGCCGAGCGGCGTGTGCATCGTGGCGCCCACCAGGTAGAGATTGTAAAAAGTGGCTAAAGACAAATCGATGAAATCGAGGTAGCCGGAAACCTCGAAGCGGCGGGCGATTTCCTTGGCGTCGTCCAGAGTGAGGCCGCCCTGCACCATCTCGTCGGCGCAGAGCCGGATGCCCAGCGTGTAGTCCGCACCGACCATTTTTCTAACCGCGGCGACGACCTCCAGCGGAAAGCGCATCCTGTTTTCCAGCGAGCCGCCGTAGTCGTCGGAGCGGAGGTTGGTGAGGGGCGATAGAAACTGGCGTAAGAGCGAGCTGTGCCCCATCTGAAGCTCGATGCCGTCGAGGCCGCCCTCGCGGACATTGCCGACTGCCTTACAGAAGTAGTCGGTGACCTCTTTGATGTCCTCGATTTCCATCTCCTTGGGAATTTCCCGGAACATGAAGTCCGGCACGGGGGACGGCGCGAGGAGGGGCAGGCGCGAATAGGAGCCGTCGCCCTGGCCGCCGTTGTGGTTGAGCTGGGCGAATATCTTTGTCTCGAACTCATGGACGGCGCGGCAGATTCTTTTATAGCCGGGGACGACCTCCGGCTTCCAGGCGTCGATGAGCTTTTCATAGGCGTGGTCGGCGGGGTGGACGGTCTGCTCCTCGGTAATGATAAGGCCGGCGCCGCCCCTGGCGCGCTCCGCCAGGTAACAGGATTGGCGCTCGGAGGGGAGGTTGTTTTCCGCCAGGTTGGTGAGGTGGGAGGAAAAAGAGATGCGGTTGGGGACGGTCACCTGACCGATGCGGAGGGGGGAGAACAAAAACTTAAACTGACCCTGCATGGCTTACCTCTCGGAGGCATTATACCGCAAAAAGACGGTCGGGAAAAATCCGAAATACGAATATCGAAATACGAAACGAGGGGCGGCCGACTACTTACGCTCCCTGACGATGTCCGGCTCGGGCTCTCCGGGCGGCTCTCCGGGGGACACCGTGGTGCGGTTGCCTTCCGTAAGCTCAACGGATACGCCCTGCGCCTCCACCGTGACCGTGCCTTCGGTGCTGCCGACGGTGGTCGTGCCGCTGCTGGTGACGGAGACGTAAAACTCCGTCCCGCGGACGGCGGCAATAGCGGACGCGGTCTCGATTTCATAGCTGGACTCCGGGTCCATGAGCGCCTGCACCCGGCTCACGGTCCTGCCTATTTTTTGCTCTATGCCAATCTGGCTGGCGGTCCCGTCCAGGTCCAGCGCGGTCAAAGTGATTTCGGTGCCGCTATCCAGCTCGATGGTGCTGCCCTCGAAAAAGGTGATAACGGCGTGCCCGCCGGACTGCGTCTTGATTTTATAGTCAACGCCGAGGGCCATCCCTTCTGTTCCCTCAGTCCACTCTGCGTCACCGGGCTTCATGACCAGCACCTTTCCCCCCTCGATTGATAATATGGTAAGCGGGGTGGAGCCCGTGTCGTCCGCGGAATTGCCCCCGCAGGCGGAAAGGCTGAAAACAAGCGTGAACATGGATAGCGCCAACAACGCCAGGCGGCCAGTTATAATACGTTTCTTCATATAACAGCTTAAAATTTAACATTATCAACAGGAATTATCAAGAAAGTACCGTTTACTCTTGGTTGTCATTACTAACCTCACCCCTGTATCCCCTCTCCAGCGATAAATACCTGCGGATTATTTCCAATGCCTCTGGCTGGAGAGGGGAGTTTAAGGGAGAGGGGGCTTCACCCCCTCTCGGACTCCCGGA
>CAYTZI010000051.1:0-13510 GCA_964442335.1 uncultured Dehalococcoidaceae bacterium
CTCCGGCAGCTTCAGCATACAGAACCTGCTTTCATTGCTACCGAGCAGTAAGTACCGGGGAGAAAACGCCAGTGGTTGGGACAGCCTTTACTCCCTGGGGATAGATAAGGTACTAGCCGACCTCTATTTCACCCTGCCTTTCGACATGGGAATAGTCGAGGCGAGGCAGAAATTCACCGTTAAAGAAGAGCCGAACAACGGGGAAGTCGAGGAATACGATAAGGTTTTTCTCGGCGAGCCGTTTGAAGCTGACTGCGAGACGGCGGAAGCGCTGGGGCTTAAAACCGGCTACCTCGACCTGATAAAATCAGCCAAGATAGAGCTTGAGGCATAAGCTACCAGTTTGAAGAAAGCTAATATCTGACCCGGAAATCAATGAAAAGCCCGCGGTATTTCTCCCATCTGGTAACCACCTTGTCCACTCTGGCGGCCGGCGGGCCCACCTCAAGATAATGGACCAGCTTCTCCAATTGCTCCCTCTCCCCCTCCGCCCTGACCTCTACCCGGCCATCGGACAGGTTACGCACATGACCAGTCAGGTTCAGGGCTCCGGCCCGGTTCTCCACATAGGCCCGGAAAAATACGCAGTGGACCCGACCGCTAACAGTTGCTTGAAGCGAAGCCAGGTCAGCCATCAACGAACGCCCTCTATTATTTTCCCGGCGGAAAGCTATTCCTCTTCCTCGTCCGGCCGCCTCCCCTCCCTCTGCTTACCCTTCCTGACAACCTGAACTTCAACGGGCGGGCTGATTATATTTACCGACGCTATTTTCTTCGAAGCCTTCCTGGACTTTTTCTTTTCCCGGTGAGCATAATCGCCGTGACTACCCATAATAACACCTCTCTATTGTATTACAGGCTGCTTACATACGAGTTTATCAGATAAAAGCTATTCCGTAAAGCGGTCACCGAGGCTTTCCAGAGCGCGCCGCGCCGCTTCCGTCTCCGCCTCTTTTTTGGTCTTGCCGGAGCCGGTACCCGCGACCGCACCGTTGACCTCTACATTTACCGTGAACTGTTTATCGTGGTCAGGGCCGGCCTCTCCCGTAAGACGATACTCGGGCGTTTGCCGGAACCTCGACTGTGTAAGCTCCTGAAGCCTCGACTTGTAATCGATGGCCGCCCCGGCATCAACGAGCTTCCGCCACTCCCCGGCAAAAAGATTAACGACCATGTCCCTGGCAGCCTCGATGCCGCGGTCGAGATAAACGGCAGCGATGACAGCTTCCATGGCGCCCGCCAGGTTGGGTATTTTACGTCGCCCACCGGTGCTGTCCTCGCCCCTGCCCATGAGAAGATAATCGCCAAGGTCAACGGACTGCGCCACGCGGGCTAGAGTATCCCGGCGGACGAGGGCGGCGCGAGCGCGGGTCATCTCGCCCTCGCTGAGACCGGGGTACTCCCGGTAAAGCTCGCCGGCGACAATGAGGCCCAGGACGGCATCGCCCAGGAACTCAAGCCTCTCGTTATGGCCGCCGGTATAGGCGGGGTTTTCGTTCAGGTAAGAGCTGTGGACCAGCGCCTGCTCCAGAAGGGAAAGCTGCTTGAAAGACGTACCAAGCGATTTCTGTAATTCAGCTACGTCCGGCATGAAGATATCCTTTGAATAAACAATAGACCGTCAGGGCGGGAGTGTCAACCGTAGTTGTTTCGACATTGACATAAGTTAAAACCGAGTTTACAATATGTCAGATTATAAGCTAAAGTAGCAGTTAAAAATCAGGAGGTGCAAAAATGCCTGTAGCCAACGTCAACGGGATTAACATCAACTATACGATAGCAGGGCACGGCAAACCCCTGGTCATGATAACGGGACTTGGTATTGACCAAAGTACCTGGAAGCCCCAGGTATCCGCTTTTAAAGAACATTACCAGGTGATTACTTTTGATAACCGCGGCGTGGGCAAGTCTGATAAGCCCGAAGGACCGTATTCCCCCAGAATGATGGCTGAGGATACTGTCCAGCTAATGGATTTTCTGAAAATAGAGAAAGCGAATATACTCGGTTATTCAATGGGAGGATTGATTGCTCAGGAAATAGCCATTAACTATCCTGAAAGAATCACCAAACTTGTTTTAGGGAGTACCTGGTGCTGTCAGGATGACGGGGCTAACGGAGTCACACCAAACTTGTTAGAAGCGGCGAAGTTACCGCCCCGACAGGGGTTTAACCGCCTGATAGACTCTTGTTTTAATAGGTTGTTTTATAGATTTATTATTGTTCCTTTTATCAAGTTCCAAGCCAGACGAATGAAAGAGGCGGAAATCAAAGGCCTTGAGAGACAAGTTGAATGTATCAAAGGATACGATTCTTTAGACAGGTTGCCATTAATAAAAGCCCCTACTCTCATTGTGACAGGTACTAAAGATAGAGTTATCAAACATGAATCTTCCGACACCATATCCCAAAAAATACCCGATGCCAGGTTAGTTAAAATTAAGAACGGTTCTCACGTAGTTTGCATGGAGAAGAGCAAAGTATTCAATAAAGAAGTACTGGAATTTTTACAAAGCACCTAGATTGTCTCAGGAATAGCTTCATGCTATAATTTAGCTGTCCTTTCTATTAAAGAAGGGGAAGCCGCTGGGGAGTCGTCTAGTGGTAGGACAGCGGACTCTGGATCCGTATGCGAAGGTTCGAATCCTTCCTCCCCAGCCAGATTTCAGTTCCCCGCCCGATTTGTAAAATCCTATTGTTTATATTACGATATATAGCAATATAACGGGAGGTCAAAAAATGAAAGACTTTGAGGGCAAGGTAGCGTTTATAACCGGGGGCGCTTCCGGAGCAGGATTCGGGCAGGCCAAGGTCTTCTCCGAGGCCGGATGCAAAATATGTATCGCCGACATCAGGCAGGACCATATCGATGAAGCCATGGCTTATTTCAAGAAACAAAAGAAAGCACAGGTCCATGCCATAAAGCTTAATATTACCGACCGCAAGGCTTATGCCGAAGCCGCGGACGAGGTGGAAAAGGTGTTCGGGGGCCCGCCACAGCTATTATTCAACACCGCAGGCGTTAACGCTTTCGGTCCGGCGGAGGCCTCCACCTTCGAGGACTTCGATTGGGTCATCGGCGTAGACCTGTTCGGGGTCATCAACGGCATAGTGACATTTTTGCCACGCATGATAAAAGCCGGTAAAGGCGGCTATATCTGCACGGTAGCTTCCATGGGAGGCTTCATGGCGTCGTCCGGCTGTACTCCCTACTCCGTGGCTAAAGCCGGGGTTATTATGCTCATGGAATGCTACTGGCAGGCACTCAAGCCTTACGGAATCGGCGTAACCTGCCTCTGCCCCGGCGGTATTAAATCCAATATAGACCAGTCTGCTTTAACCCGCCCGAAGCATCTCGCCAATACCGGATACAACACCGACGAGAAGACAATGGCATTCGAGCACAATATATACCAGACCGTAGGTATCGAGCCCGTAGAGCTTGCACAGATGCTCAAGAAGGCCATCGAAGACGAGCAGTTTCTACTTATTCCGTCTCCAAACCCTGAAGCAATGCTAAGGACGACCCTCGAACGCCTGGTCAACTACTGCACCCCTGAAGGCATGAAGCGGCAGGAAGAGATGACGAGAAAACGCATGGAAGAGATGATGAAAAACATGCCGCAGGGGCCCAACCCTTACGCAGGGGCAGCGGAATCCGGGTGGGGCGCGGCCAGAAAAGATTTAACGTGGGTAAAACAGACCCGGATGCCCGGCGCGCCGCCCGAGAAGAAATAAAGCCCAATCCGCCGTCAGATAGATTCGATAGCGGCGAGCTTTTCCCGGAGCTTCTGGAAGGACTCGCGGAGCCGGGAAAGGACCTGCGGCAGGACAGTAGCTCGTAAAGAGGGGTTCATCAGCGCGCGCCGCGTATTCTCCAGCTCGTCAACGGCTTTTACGAGAAGCGGTAACACCTGCCCGCCTTTGATTTTATCTGCCGGTTTAATCAGCGCATTGCCCTTATACGCCATAGAAATAAGGTCGACATTGGCTCTGGTGGAGTTTTCGATCAAGAAATCGGCGCCGGAACCGGAGTCAAGTCCGTATTCATCCAAGAATTTGCTCACCGTCTCCGCCCAGTCGTTGATATGGCGCAGAGCCCAGTTATGGTAGGCGCTCCTGCCGGTCAATGAGTCCCAAAGCCCGGCTATAATTTTCAACGCTTTCATCTGTCCGCACCGGAAAGACTATCACTTTATCAACTCGAAAGCAAGTATCATGGTATCGGCAAAGCTGTGCTGAAGCTCTTGAAGATTATCGAACAAAGACGTATCTTCGTCAGCGAGCTTCCCCCTGATAATCCTCAGCTCCTCGACCGTCTGCCTGGTCTTATCATTAACATTACCCCCCAGATACCCGGCGTCGCTCAAAGCCGTCTTGGAAGTCACCAGCAGCCTGTCCATGATCAGCCTGAGCTCCTCACTCCGGTCGGAAGGTCCATCCTCTTCTCCCGGATTGCCCTGCCGGTACTGCGCCAGCACGACGACGCCGTTCCTGGCCCAGTTATGCAAGCGGTTAACAGCGCGGTCGCGGTGGTATTTCCTGAGACTGACGAGAAGCAGATACAGGGCGACGCAAACGACCAGTCCACTAACGACATCGGCATAGTCCGCAATAAAGTTCAGGATACTGAAGATAGCCGTGCTATCCACGAACGCGTTATATATCGAGCCGATAAACCCTACGCTATCTTCAAAGGTCCAGGTCACTACGATAAGAATAACGATTATCTGAACACCGATAAGTGCCAGGAAATAAGGCAACCTTTTACCAAAAACTGCCTTCATGTTACCATTATAGCATCAACCAGAAACAAGACGCATTCTTAACATTTTATATTATTTTTTCTATAATATAATATACCATGGCCAACACTTTATGTAATCCCGTCAAAGGCCGCGACAAGATAAATGTTTATGGATAATTAATTAGTTTTTAATGAATATTTATGCCCGGTATACAATTGCAGATATAAAATTGAATTGTCAATATTGGTTAGTTATAGTTAGGTTAAGATTCGGGGATACAGAAGGAAAATCGTATGGTGCTTATTTTTCACAGGAATAAAAAACCGGTAGCGCCGCAAAATAACGCAAGAAACGGCATGGACATGGAGGAGTACCAGACCAGGATAGAGCTCCTCTGCGATATCGCCGAAGAAGCCGGCTCGATAACGGAGGTCACGACGCTCCTGGAGAGGATACTGAAGACGACCCGGCACACCATCGGCGCATCTTCCGTTACGCTCTTCCTGAACGATGAAAACAAACGTGAGGTGTATTCCCCCCTCTCCGTAACCGAATTCGAGGATGAAACAGACTATCAGGTCGACCAAGTAGAAACGGAAATCGCCGGGATAGTAGCCAACAACGTGGAGTCGGTACTGATAAACAACATAGCCGCAGACAACCGCTTCAATCTTAAAAACATAAAATCGGTCAACGGCATCAGGTCGATAATCGCCGTGCCCGTAGCGAGGGGGAGAAGGGTTATCGGCGTCCTTACCGCAGTTAATAACGAGGACGGGGACGATTTTACGCCGCGGGACTTCGAGGTGCTCAAGGGGTTCGGGACAACGGAGGCCCTTATCCTGCTGGTCTCCATGGAACTAACCGCTGTCGATAACGTGAATAAGCTGACGCTTGACCACGCCTTGCTGGACGGGTACAGAAGCACCATCCAAGAGCTGGCGGCGGCTATAGACGTAAACGATACCTACGGCTACGGTCATTCACGCCGCGTCAAGGATTACACGCTGATGGCGGCCCAGTCCCTCGCCCTGCCGCCGGAACAGCTTAAAATTTTCGAGTTCGGGGCATTGCTGCATGATGTCGGCAAGATAGGCATCGACCCGGACATCCTGAGCAAACCCGGACCTCTGACAGACGAGGAATGGGACATCATGCACGAACACCCACAGAAAGGCGCCGATATCCTCGAGGACATCCATTACCTTAAAGAAGCGAGGGACATCGTATTACATCATCATGAGAGATACGACGGCAAAGGCTATCCCACCAGGCTTAAAGGTGAAGAAATACCCCTTGGCGCTCGGCTGGTCTCCGTGGCCAATGCCTTTGATACGATGACCACGGACCATTCGTACCGTAAGGCGATAGACATAAACGACGCTATGAGAGAATTAATAGAAAGCACGGGGACTCAGTTCTGTCCTAAAGCCATCGAGGCCTTCGTCTCAGCATTCAAGAAGTACAACGGCCATCTACCGGTGAATAATAATTCCGACGAGAAAATAGAGAAACCGGCCAAAGCGTTCGAGACGAAGAAGGCCAAAGCTAAAAAAGAGCCCAAGGAAGATAAGAGACCGGTCGAGGACAAGAAAGTCATGTCCGGTAAGAGCGACTCGGAAATTTCACAGGGCAACATCAAGCTTATCGTACCTATTGCGGTCCCTACCGAGGACGTAAAACGGTTCGGGGAAGTGCTTCAAACCATCGAGGGCGTGAGCATCGTCATGCTCAGCCATTCGGAAGAGGAAGGCCATTTGTTCCTGCTCTCGCTGAAAAAACCGATAACGCTGATACGTTTCATCAGGGAAATACCGGGAGTGCAAAGCGTCGAGAAAAAGAACAAAGACATCCAGGTAACCTTCAGAGATTAATTTCAGCCGGGACGCTTATTGTTAACGCCTCTTTTATCCGGCGCGCGCGGTCCATTATATAATCAGCAAGCTCTAAAAAATCCCTTGATGTCTCCCCATCCTCAGTGTTCAGGGAAATGCCTCCGGCCATCTCAACACCAAGGCTGTTTTCCAGATACCCGCGTAATTCGTCCAGGGCCGCGCCGGGCAGCATGCCCGCGGGGTCGACGAGCAGCGCGGCGGTCTTATCCGGCGTAATCCCCAGGAAAAGCAGCTCCTTTACGATATCCTTCGCCGCGTCAATATAGTCGAGCTTACAGCTACAGGCAACTATAATGAGATCGCACCCCGAAAGCACCGCGCCGACGGAAGGCGAACGTTTAAAAGGGACATCGACAAGAACATGGTCAAACTCGCCTGTCCTGCTTTGTAGACGGATTTCTCCGGCGGGCTCGCCTACCCGGGCGACCTGACCGTCCAGCGCCGATATAGCCGATGCCAGACGGGACAACAGCGAAGGTATCCTCAGGTGCTCTTCCAGGCTTACGAAAGCGATGATTCCGGATCCGTTCACAATGTCTCTCCCAGGCCTGATTACGAAACCTCAGCCACAGGCAGGGTAAAGCTGAACGTGCTGCCCTGCCCTTCCATGCTTTCCACCCAGATGCGGCCGCCGTGCTCTTCAATTATTTCCCGGCAGTCGCAGAGTCCGAGGCCCATAGCCTGATAATCTTTATCAAAAATAGTAGGCATCTTTGCCGCGGGAATACCAGCGCCATGGTCTTTCACCTGTACTAACAACTCGGTCCCACGGACTTCCGCACGGACGGTTACGGCGTTGCCCTCCGAGCTTGACCTGACGGCGCTGGCAATAAGATTATGTAAAACTTCTTTGATTCTATGGTCGTCCGCCTCGACGGGAGGAAGGGTGTTGGGGAGGCTCAGGATAATAATGTTTTTATTCCGCGAAGCCGCGTCCTGAGCTTTATGGACCGCCGCGGTAATAAGCTCATGCGGAGAGACTGGCCTTTTCTCAATACGGGGCTTTTCGCCGACGGTACTAGCGGATAAATCAGTTTCCAACAGCAAACGGGGGTTGCGCCCGGCGGCTTCCAGCTCCCGCCTTGTCCTGGAAATTTCATCCATGGTCGCGCCGATGATATCCTGGCGGGCGCGCTTCATGGCTTCGTTGGCCATAATGATACTGGCCTCGGCCTCTTCTTTTATGCAGCTGATTTCCGACCGCATTCCGGCCACCGCCTGCCTGGCCCTTTCCGTTTCCTCGTGCGACCGGCGGCTTTCCCCCTGCGCCTGGACCAGAGCTTCTTCGGCGGACTTTTTCACGACATCAGCTTCTTCTTTCGCCTGCCGTGCCTCTTCCTGCGCCCTGGCGATGGCGTCATGGGCCGCTTTCCTGGTCGCTTCAGCCTCTTCCCTGATTACATCCAGCTCCCCGCGAATATCCTGGTAGGCCTGCTGCCGGTTCTGAAGCATAGCCTCTTGAAGCTGCATTTTAACCGCTTCTGCTTCCTCTTTTATCCTGAGGACTTCATCCTCAGCCCGCTTTACGGCAACACTTGCAGCCTCTTTAGCCGCCAGCGCCTCGTCCCTGGCTTTTTTAACCTCCGCCTCATCGTGGCTCGTTGGCTGCTGCCGGGACGGGCCTAAAGCAAACCCGGCGGACTTTTTATCCGCCGCCGCCTCGGCTTTAGCCTGCTCTACCAGGTCCCTGGCGATAGCTATAGCCTCCTCGGCATCCCTGCGGGAAGCCTCCGCCTCCTCGCGGGCCTGCTGAACAGCCAGCTTTGAAGCAATACGGTCGGATTTGGCTTCCTCGACTGCTTTTTCGATTACCTCCTGGGCCTGCTCCCATACCATATCGTCGATAAGCTCGCGGAGCTCTCTGCTCTGCCGTATAACGAGGTCGTAGAACTCCCTACGTGTCCTGGCGTTATTTGACTTGTTTTTGAAAAACGATTTCGTTATATCCAAAATGGCTTCGAGCGGATCTTCACAGTTTGAAGCATTTTTCGTACGTACGCTTTTATGACCCTTTTCCTGCGGCGCTTCATCATGTAATGCATTATCGAAAGCCCCGGCCAGGTCACCGGCCTGCTTCACCGATGCCTCGCTCCGCTTGAAGGCGCGGCTGATAGCCTGCCGGGCGACGGCCTTCGCCAGCTCGGCGTCTTTCTGGGCTTTGAGCAGCAACGCCTGAGTATCGCTGACAAGGGGCTCGGCCCCGGTGTCTGTACTATTCGCTAAAGCGATTTCATTATCCATAGCTATACCCTATCGACGAGGCATCCTGCAGATACGGTTAGCCTCCGCGACGAGAGCCAGGGCGTCCTCCTCGGTAAAGAGTCGCCAGCTCCTTCTATCGCGGAAGTCCTGCACGGGAAGGTCGGCCGCTTTCAACCAGCGTAAGAGCGTGCTCCGGCTGATACGCGCCAGCCGGCAGACCTCCGAGGTCCGGTAATATGTCTCACCACTAATCTTTATCGGCATAACACAGCTCGATACAGCCTGATACAGTTTGACGCATTCAAAATATAAACCGTAAACTTCGTAACAAACAGCGGGACAGCCTGCAATTCTGGTGGGTGCCAACCCTTATCGGCATCAGGGTTTTCACCCATACACACCTTTTTAATCATCGTTTTTTGGGGTATACTGTGGTGAAAGGAATAAAATGGCAGAAGAAGAAAGCGGCATTGACGAACTGATGCGGCTGTCCCGCCAGTTCACGCGGCAGCAGGAAGAGCACGACGAAAGGGAAAAGCAGCGCGAGGCGCAGGGGAAGAAGGTGCGGGGCGTGCTGCACGGGCTCCAGGAGCTGAATATCAACATGGCCATCGAGCAGCTCAAGAGCGTAGGCAGCAAGGACGTTATAAAGCAGGTGACGATGATGAAGGCCGGGGGCGGCACCGAAGACCTGCGCAAGCTGATTTCTTCCCTGGGCGACGACCTGGAGAAAAACCTCGGCGCTAAAAAAGACGCCGCCTCCCTGGTGAACGATATGCGGACGCTGAATATACTTCTGGACCTTTATTTTTCGTTCCACTAGGCAACCTTAATCCTGCTTGTTTACACGCCGAATTTTCAAAGCTATAATATTAGGCGAGTGTCTATGAAACTGGGTATCGATATCGGCTCGGTGACCGCCAAAGCGGCAGTCCTTGACGAAGGCGATAATATTGTCGAGACAAGGTATGTCCGCACGCGCGGCCAGCCCGTCGAGACCATTCTGGCGATACTGGAAGAAATCCTGAAAATATACCCGCCGGAAAGCTTCAAGACCGCCGTAGCCACCGGCACCGGCGGGCAGTTCACAGCCGATCTGCTGGGTATACCCTTCGTTAACGAAATCACGGCACAGGCAGCGGGCGCCGCCCGTTTTCATCCGGACGTGCAGACCGTCCTGGAAATAGGCGGCGAGGACTCCAAGCTCATCGTCCTGAAAAAGGAGAGCGCGGAAAGCCTGCCTAAAGTTTCCGATTTCTCCATAAACGGCGCCTGCGCGGCCGGAACGGGGTCGTTCCTCGACCAGCAGGCCTCGCGGATGGGCATCCCCATCGAGGAGTTCGGGGACGTGGCCATGAAGTCCGAGCACCCGCCGCGCGTGGCGGGCCGGTGCAGCGTTTTCGCCAAGAGCGACATGATTCACCTGCAACAGGTGGGCACGCCCGTGCACGATATAGTGGCCGGACTTTGCTTCGCCATGATACGCAACTTCAAGGGGCAGGTGATAAGGGGTCGAGACCTGGCCAAGCCCATCTCGTTCCAAGGCGGGGTGGCAGCCAACAAGGGCATCCGGCGCGCCCTGCTCGAGGTGCTGGAGCTCAAAGAAAACGACCTCATCATACCGGAGCATTTCGCCGTCCTCGGCGCCGCGGGGGCCGCGCTGGCGGGCCAGACCGTAGCTTTACCACCCGATGCCCTCCAGCGCCTGCGGGACCATATCGCCCGGCGGGAATACAGGTTTGTCACATTGCCCTCTTTAGAGGGCGACGAATACCCGATAGAAATCGAGCCGGTAAATCTGGATGATGAAGGGCCGGTCGAAGCGTACATCGGGGTGGACATAGGGTCCATCAGCACGAACGTGGTGGCGATAGACAAAGACAACCGGGTACTGGCGCGGCGCTACCTCATGACGGCGAGTCGACCGATAGAAGCGGTAAAGAAGGGGCTGCTCGAGGTGGGGCGGGAGCTGAGGGATAAAGTAATTATCCGGGGCGCGGGCTCAACGGGGTCGGGCCGCTACATGACCGGCGAGTTCTTCGGCGCGGACGTCATCCACAACGAGATTACCAGCCATGCCAGAGCGGCGGCGTTCGTCTGCCCGGAGGTCGACACGATATTCGAGATAGGCGGGCAGGACGCCAAGTACATCAGCCTCCAGAACGGCACGATTATCGATTTTGCCATGAATAAAGTCTGCGCCGCCGGCACCGGCTCTTTCCTCGAAGAGCAGGCGGAAAAGCTCGGCATTAAAATCGAGGAAGAGTTCGGCAGCCTGGGACTGGCGTCGAAAGGGCCGCTGGACCTGGGCGAGCGCTGTACCGTTTTCATGGAGAGCCAGCAGAACTACTATAAACAGCGCGGCGCCGACAAGAAAGACCTCGTGGCGGGACTGGCCTACTCCGTGGTGAAAAACTACCTGACAAAAGTGGTCGAGGACAGGAAAATCGGGGAGCACATACTTTTCCAGGGCGGCACCGCCTTCAACCGGGCCGTCAAAGCCGCCTTCGAGGCAATCCTCGGCAAAAAGGTTACCGTGCCACCCCATCACGACATACTGGGGGCCATCGGGGTGGCGATGCTCGCCAGAGACGAGATAGAAGCCAGCGGCAAAAAGACCCGTTTCCGCGGCTTCGACCTGGCGAACCGGAATTACGAGCTGTCCTCTTTTGAATGCCAGAGCTGCTCCAACCGGTGCGAAATCCACAAGGTGGTCTTCGAGGGGGAAAAACCGCTCTTCTACGGCTCGCGGTGCGGTAAATGGGACAGCCAGGAGCAGAAAGAGAAACGGCAGTCCTCAAAGATACCGCGGCTCTTCGAGGAACGCGCACAAAAGCTACTTAACATCTATCCTCAAGACAAGCCGGACAAACCCAACGGAAAGACGGTAGGGATTCCCCGGGTGCTGTTTTTCCACGAGCTTTACCCGCTATGGAAGGCATTTTTCACCGAACTGGGGTTCCAGGTGGTACTCTCCGACCCCACCAACCGCCACATCATCCGGCAGGGGGTGGAAAACATCGTCGAGGAGCCATGCCTGCCTATAAAGCTGGCGCACGGGCACGTGCTCAACCTGCTAGAAAAGGAGCCGGACTATATCTTTCTGCCTGTCCAGTGCACCATGGAAAAGCTCTCCAACGATTTCAACAAATCGTGGAACTGCCCGCTCACGCAGAGCCTGCCCTTCATTCTGTTGAGCTCGACGCACATCAATGAAGCGCTGACGCCGTCCGGAGACAAGCAGCCAAAAGTCCTCCAGCCGGTCGTTCACCCCGACCGCGGCAGGGACTGGCTGAAACACGTCCTCAGCGGGGTCGCCGCGGAAGCGGGGATTACCTCTAAAGCGCTGACGGACAAAGCCATAGAGGCGGGGTTCAAGGCTCTTGACGAATTCGACGAATGGCAGCGGAAGCGCGGCCAGGAAATACTATCGCAACTAAAAGCGGACGAGAAGGCCATCGTAGTTGTCGGGCGGGCGTACAACACCTACGACGAAGCCATAACGCTCAACATCCCGGAAAAGCTGCGCGACATGAACGTCCTGGCGATACCGCTCGATTTCCTGCCGCTCTCAGCGGTGGCCGGTGAAGTCAGCCAGAGCCATCCCAACATGTACTGGAAGTCAGGTCAGAAGATACTCTGCGCCGGGCATATCATAGCGCGGGACCCGCGGCTTTTCGGGCTATACGTAACCAACTTCGCCTGCGGGCCCGACTCTTATCTGGTGAAATTCTTCACCAAGGAGACCGAGGGCAAGCCCTTCCTGACCATCGAGATAGACGAACATTCCGCCGACGCGGGCATCATCACGCGCTGCGAGGCATTCATCGATACCATCCGCAACGCCCGCACGCAGGGCACCAGCAAGTACATCCCGCTGGTCAGTATTTCCTCCAATCACACGGGCAGCCGGCATATCTATATCCCCTATATGATAGACCACGGCTACTTGCTGGCTGCGGCCATGTGCCACTGCGGCGTTGACGCAGAGCCCCTGCCGGAGTCGGACAACCTCACCCTGGAGACGGGACGCAGGTACACCACCGGCAAGGAATGCTACCCCAGCATCATCACCACCGGGGACATCGTGAAAAAGACCATGGCGGCGGACTTCGACCCCGAGAAAGCGGCGTTCTTCATGCCTGCCGCCAGCGGACCGTGCCGCTTCGGGCAGTACAACCGGCTGCACCGGCTGATACTGGACGAGCTGGGGCTGCAGCAGGTGCCCATACTCGTCTTCGACCAGACGGGAGGCTATCACCAGGACATGGCGGCGCTGGGGCGGGGCTTTCGTTTGCACGCCTGGCGGGCGATAGCCACACTCGACCTGATGCAGAAGATGGTGCTGGAGAGAAGGCCCTATGAGGTCAACCAGGGCGAGACGGACGCCGTCTATAAGGAATGGCTGGATAAACTGATAAAAACGACGGGGCAGGACAGCGAAGCCCTGAGGCTTTTCGCGCGCCGGGCGAGCGAAGCGTTCCAGGCGATAAAGACAGACAGGAGCAGCCGCAAGCCGCGCGTGGGAATCGTCGGGGAGATATTCGTGCGGTCAAACCAGTTCGCCAACGACGGGCTTATCCGCAAGCTGGAGGCGCTGGGGGCGCAGTGCGGCGTGCCGCCCCTGGAGGAATGGCTGGACTATATCGACCACCAGCGCAAGCGGC
>CAYTZI010000052.1:0-6355 GCA_964442335.1 uncultured Dehalococcoidaceae bacterium
TACTCCACATCGGCATCGAAGTCATGCATGTCCATCGGGTTTGAGCCGAAGAAGAGAAAGTATTCCGTGAACATGTGTTTGTGAGTCGGCTCATGGAACATGTATGGTTTCCTGACCACGGTTATGGCCGGGAGCGCCCTGGCGTCCGCCGGTATGATATCCTCGTGTCCCCGCCCGGCCGATATCGCCTGTCCCCCCCATTCCTTTCTCAGGCCGTCATTTATCACGTCCTTGAGAAAATATTTATCGTACTTGAGTTCCTTCTTCTTTCTGGCCACTTTTTTCTCCTTTTCTTTAAACGCTATAACGGGATTTTATCGTCGTTATTGTCCTCTTTTCTCCTGGCGGTGTCAAATACGGATTGCTTCGGCGTCATTTATCGGGACTATGGTGATAGTTTCATAGCTGTGTCATCCGCGGCAGCGGAGATTGAGGGTGGAGGAACTATCGGGAGAAGATCAATTGTTAAGCCACTTGACATTAAATCAAAATATATGCTATAACAATGTACCTACCAATATTTTATTGATTTAGCAAGAATATATGACCACGCCTTGCTTACTATCCAAATCCTCATGGTACGCACCATGTATTCATAATAAATATATTTATAAAGAGGAGGTAGCCAATTGAAAAAGTGGACTTTTAGTATTGCCCTTTTCCTGTTAGTCGTCTTCCTGTTGGTTGGTTGCGGTGAGCCAACACCTTCGGCAAGTCCAACCCCAACCCCAACCCCAACCCCCACGCCAACTCCAACCGAGGCGTCGAAGTACGGGGGTACGCTGATCTACGTCCGCAACACCGGGCTCCCCATTCTGGGTGCCCCGTCGGACATGCCCAACTTCAGCTGGTTCAACCAGATAATACTGCCGGTACTGGAACCCATCTGTATCATGGATGCCCAGGGAAACCCGGCTCCCTGGCTGGCTGAGTCGGTAGACGTTGCTCCGGACGGCAAAACGATTACTTTCAACCTGAGATCGGGTATCAAGTTCCAGGACGGGACGGACTTTGACGCCGCCGCCGTCAAATACAATTTCGAGGCTGTCATCAACGCCAATGTCGCCGGCTCGGACGTGTTCAGCAACGTAACCTCGATGGACGTGGTCGACCCGCTGACACTGCGCCTGACTTTATCACAGTACGACGCCCGTCTACTGCCCGGACTGGCGAGCAGCACTATCGGCCAGATCGCTTCCCCGGCAGCCCTGGCCAAAGCGGCGGACGCCGATAACGCCGCCGAACTCCACCTGGTAGGGACCGGCCCCTTCCTGTTTGACAGCTGGCAGCGCGACCAGTTTGTTAGATTCGTAAAATGGGACGGTTACTGGCAGGAGGGCAAACCCTACCTTGACGCGATCGAGTTCCGCAACAACCCGGACGTTCCCACGTCACTCCTGTCTCTGAAAGCCGGGGAGGTCAACTGGGTGGAGAACGTCGATCCTTCCGACTTTATAGCGATGCAGGCGGAAGGGTATACCGGCTTTATCGCCACTGATATATTCTTCATCTTCAGCATTACTCCGGATAGCGCCAACCCGGAATCTCCATGTTCCAATCTTAAAGTCCGTCAGGCACTACAATATGCCATCGACCGGGAAGGCATGGCCCAGGGAATCGGCCAGGGGACCATGTTCCCCATGTATCAGCAGGGCGTAGAGAAAGACCCCTGGTTCGTTAAAGACCAGCCACAGCTAAATTATGACCCTGACAAAGCCAGACAGCTGCTGGCCGATGCCGGTTATCCCGAAGGATTCACCATCACACTCATCTCGGATGTCCGGGCCCGCAAAGACCAGGTCACCGCCGTGCAAAGCTACTGGCAGGATGTCGGCGTCAAGACCATCCTGGATGTCGCCGATGTTCCCCGCATTACAGGTTACGGGGCGGACGGCTGGGAGGGCCTGCTGATGCCCGGGTTCCCCGGTGCGGATACCTTCACGGGCTGGCTCGGTCTGTATACCAGTTCCGTCTTCACCTATCCCAGCCTGGCCTGGCCGGATGGCTTCAAAGATGGCATGGCGGCGGTGATTGCCGAGCCGGATGCGAGCAAGCGTATGGCACTGTTTTCTTCATTGCAGAAGGAACTCTATGACGAGACATTGTACATTTTTTACATCGGCGATTCCCCGCGCAGCCTGACCGATGGTACTGTCATGGACGCCAATTTCTACAAGGATGGCATCATGGGATGGTGGACACCGTCCGATTGCTGGCTTAAAAAGTAATAATATACTGATTCCAAGATGATTCGAGGAGGGCAGAGCGGCCATGTCTTCAACACAGCTCTGCCCTCGTATCTCGTGGCGTTCGTAAAAATATCAGTGGTTGAATTGGCTTGATAACATACATCACTCGTCGCATTTTACTGGGGATACTGATCTTAATTCTCGTAACGGTCATGGTATTTCTGGTAATGCGTCTTTTACCCGGCGACCCCCTGACCCTTTTTATATCCCAGTCTCAAATGGCTTCCGGCCAGCTGACGACGGAGCAGCTCGACGAGCTGCGGCACCGGTTTGGCCTGGATAAGCCACTGATGATGCAGTACTTTGACTGGATCGGCGGGGTGCTGCGCGGCGACCTTGGCATGTCGATTTTTTACACCACCGAGGTCAGCACTTTGATAGCGGAACGCATGCCGATTACTTTTTATCTGGGTGCGATGGCATTCATTTTCAGCGCTGTCTTGGGTATTCTATTCGGTATAATTTGCGCCATTCGGCGGGGAAAGTGGCTCGATGCCGTTATTACCGTGGTGGCCAATGTCGGTATCACGATTCCTTCCTTCTGGTTTGGAATCTTGTTGATATACGTTTTTTCCCTGCAGGTCCACTGGCTGCCAACCGGCGGTTTTGTGTCTCCGTTTTCCAACCTCCTGGAGAGTCTTCGCATGGCTATCATGCCGGTTTTTTGCCTTTCGCTCTTTTCCATCGCTTCACTGACACGGCAAACGCGGGCCAGTATGCTGGAAGTCGTCAGACAGGACTATATCCGTACTGCCTGGTCGAAAGGATTAACCGAAAGAGTCATCATCCTGAAACATATGATTAAGAACGGCTTGATTCCGGTCGTAACCATAATGGGTGTTCAGGTCGGTTTAATTTTTGGTGGCTCCGTCCTCATAGAACAGGTGTTTAATATCCCGGGGATGGGGAAATTGCTGACCCAGGCAGTCTTCCTGCATGATTATATGGTAGTCCAGGCCGGGGTGCTGATCGTGGCCGTGGTGGTAGTGCTATCCAACCTGATTGTGGATATCTCTTATGGATGGTTCGATCCCAGAATCAGATACGGTTAGAATGTAAAGTGAAGAAAAATTCAGAATTAACAAATAGGGGCCTTTCTTCGGCAGATGTAGAAAACGTGACTCCCGTTCGTTATGGCGAGTTCCGGCGGGTAGTGAATGTCTTTTTGGGACGCAAGCTAGCGGTATTCGGCATGGTCATTATAATTGCCCTGATACTGACGGCTATCTTTGCTCCCTGGCTGGCGCCTTACAATCCCTACAAAATGGACATGACTCAGGTCTTACGGCAACCGAGCTTACAGCACCTCCTGGGTACGGATTCGGTCGGCCGGGATAATTTAAGCCGCGTAATCTATGGATCACGGGTATCTTTGATAGTGGCTTTCGGGACCATCGGTATCTCAGCCATAATCGGGGAAGCTATGGGCCTGGCGGCAGCATATTTCGGAGGAGCGGTTTTCCACATTATCATGAGACTGACTGACGCTTTGATGGCCGTCCCCATGCTGCTCATAGCCATGGTTATTGCTTCAGTTCTGGGCGGAGGTATTAAAAATATCATCATTGCTCTTGGAATCGGGATGATACCGATACAATGCCGCATGATGTGCGGCCAGGCCATGACTATCCAGCAAAATGACTATATTATCGCGGCGCGTTCCATTGGAGCCGGTAACTTTAGAATGATGATGAAGCATATTTTCCCCAATGCTTTCCCTTCCATTCTCATCGTTATCACCATTGGACTGGGGACCACTATCTTAGCTGAAGCAGGTCTTAGTTTCCTCGGCGTGGGTATATTGCCCCCTGAAGCTGCCTGGGGCAGTATGATCAGCGATGGTTACAAATTTCTCTTAACGAATCCTTTGCTTTCATTCGCTCCCGGAATAGCGATTATGCTGGTAGTGTTTGGTTTTAATATGGTTGGCGACGGTCTGCGGGATGCGCTTGACCCGCGTCTGAGGGGAACCTTCTAGTAAAATATTGTGGGTCTCCCGGCCTTACTTCAGGGGCTCTTACGGATGAAAACCGTTCCCGGATTTAACGGCGCACGCGGGCGGCGGTCCGCTCTTCCCAGACCGGATGCCTCCGGGCGGCCATGTTGATGATGCTCACCGCGAACTCCCCGTAGGAATAGCCGGCGAGCTCCGCCGCCGATATCGTGCTGGTGTCCGGGCTGATATCCGCGTTGGGATTTACGTCCAGGACATACAGAGCGCCGTCTTTCATGCGCATGTCGATGCGGGCGTAATCGCGGCACCCGGAAGCCATAAAAGATGCTTTACAGACCTGCTCCACGCCGCGGGACTCATCATCGGAGAGCGGCGCCGGCAGCACGGTCTTTATCTTCTGGTACTGTTCGGATTCCGGGACGAACTTGGCCTCGTAAGAGCAGATCCGGTCGTGTTCATCCTCAAAAGACGAAAACTCCATCTCCACCGGCGGCAGCACGTCGATGCTGCCGGTTTCCCACAGCGATACATGGAGTTCCCGCCCGTCGATGAAGTCCTCGACCAGCACCGGCTGGCGGTATTTTTTCAGTATATAGCCCACCCTGTTCTTAAGCTCGGCGCCCGTCAGGACTATCGCATTACGGTCGATTCCTTCGCTGCAATGTTCCAGTGAAGGTTTCACGATAGCCGGAAAACGCTCCCAATCGACGTCCGAAACGCGGTTAAAGGTCCGCCATCCGGGGGTAAGAATTCCCGCCTCTTCAAGGAGCTGTTTGATGCGGATTTTGTCCTGGGAAAGCGCAATCGCCGCCGAACCGGCGCCCGTGAACGTGAACCCGCTCTGCTCCAGGTATTCAGCCACGAGCCATTCGCTGTGGGCCATGCCGGGGATGCTTTCGCACCAGTTGAAAACTATATGTTCGTAGGGATTGTATTGAGACAGTACGCGGTCGAGGTCGCTATCGGTAACAGGGACGAGGATTGTCTGATACCCGAGCAGGGCGATCGCCCCGTCGAGCTGCGAGGTCATTTGAAGAACCTCTTCCTGCTCATGTTCCGGCCAATCGGGGTCGAGGTTAAAGAGCAGCAGGACAGGCAGGTCCGGCAGACATATATCTACGGCCACTTCAGGTTTTCCAATCCTGTTTTTCTCCTTCCCGGTTAACTAATGCGCATCGTACCCCCGACGGTATGTGCCCACTAGACATTTACGTATAAACACACCTTTATTTTAATATAAACTTTTTATGCCGTTTTATCAATACATTTTGATAGATATTTTGTACAATGACCCCCACATTCCTGCCGTGTGTCTGGGTATAGAAAAGCCGGGCCGACATGGTATAATACGGCGGCAATCTAAAATTTTTATCGGAGGGCATTGTGGACCTGAAACTTAAAGATAAAATAGCGTTTGTAACCGGCACGGGCAGCCAGATAGGCTTCGGGAAAGGTATCGTTCTAAAGCTGGCGGAGGAAGGCTGCGACGTCATCTGCGCCGATATCGATGGCGACGGCGCTCAGAAGACCGCCGCGGCGGTAAAAGCCCTGGGCAGGAAGTCCCTGGCGCTGAAGGTCGATATTACCGATAAAACCGCTGTTGACGCTGCCGTCAAGAAAGCCCTCGAAGAATTCGACCATATAGATATACTGGTCAACTGCGCCGGCCGCGCCAGCGGCATCCGTCCTTTCGTCGAGATGACGCAGGACCTGTGGGACATCGATATCAATATCAATCTCCGCGGCACGATGAACGTCACCCAGGCGGTTCTGCCGCAAATGCTGAAACGCCGTTACGGGAAAATCGTTAATTTCTCCACCCACGCCGCCAACCAGCCCACCGGACTCGCCGGGGCCGCGGTGTATGTCGCCGCCAAAGCCGGCACGGTCATGTTCAGCCGGACGCTCGCCGGAGAGGTCGGCGCGCAGGGCATTAATATCAATATCATCGCTCCCGGACCCGGAGCGACCAATTTTCACCGGGTGAGCGGCGGCGACCCCCGCATGACCGAGATTGTGGATAACCTGGCTAAAGCGGGCAAGACCACCACCCCGGAGGACATCGCCAACGCGGTGGCTTTCCTGGTCTCGGACGTTTCCTCAAAGCTGTCCGGCCAGATACTGGAGGTCTCCGCCCCCATGGGCGAAAGAC
>CAYTZI010000052.1:6455-13381 GCA_964442335.1 uncultured Dehalococcoidaceae bacterium
CCGGAGATATCGACGATGGCCGCGCCGCCGTCGATTACCAAAACCCCGCCGGTCATAAAGGACGATTCGTCGCTAGCCAGGTAACAGCAAAGGGCGGCGATTTCTTCCGGCGCGCAGGCCCGGCGCATCGGGACGTTCCTGGTAAAATAGGAGTAGCCGCCTTCTTTGTCCGTCCCCAGCTGCTGGGAAAGGGGGATAATCATCTTTTCGAGCATGTCCGTCCGGGTAGCGCCCGGGCATACCGCATTGCACCGTACTTTTTCCGGGCCGTAGTCCAGCGCCGCCTGCTGCGTCAGCATGATGAGGCCGGCCTTGGTGGTGCTGTAGGCCGGGCAGGCGGGTATGCAGCGCAGTCCGCCCAGAGAAGCGATGTTGATTACCGAGCCGCCGCCCCCTTTAATCATGTGCGGGATACTCTCCCTCATCGATAAAAAGGGCGCCGTCAGGTTGACCTCGATGACCTGGCGCCACTCTTCCGGGTCGAGCTCGGTAACGCGCCCCAGGGAATCGGCGGCGGCGTTGTTCACCAGTATGTCCAGTCCCCCACCGAAATCCACCGCCGCGGCGACCATGGCTTTGATATCGTCATACCGCGAGACATCCCCGGCGAAAACAAGAACGGAACCTTCCGGCAACGTCCGGGCCGTCTGTTCCAGTTTTTCACGCCGGCGGCCGGCGATGCAAACCTTCGCCCCCTCGGTGGCTAACCTGCGGGCGATAGCCGCCCCGATGCCGGTACCCCCGCCTGTTATCAGTGCCGTCTTTCCTTGAAGTTTCATATTTACCCCCTTTTTTTAGCTGTTTTCCCGAGTGCCAGAAACGGCGAGTTCCGATATATTTTACCTGATGGCGGCGATTATTTTCATGACAAACGCCCTGCAGGAAGTTGTATTACTAAACTTAATACAATTCTTGAAAATATATCATTGTCATTATAATAATGTCAAACGGGAAACAGCTACTGATACAGTATATCTCTCTCACCATCGGATAGTAAACCTATAAAAACAAGCTCGTCCGGTACGGTCGTGCCGGCTAAAACCTGTTCCGGGTAAAACTTACCACTACCCCGCGTGCTATAATACTGGTAAGCGTACCCGGGCCGGTCGCCCGGATAGAACGGGCGCGGGGAATTCAGGATGAGCGATATCCACTTAAACAGGGACCTGGGATTTCTAAGGGTCGGCGCCGCCGTTCCGGAACTGCGCATCGCCGATGTCAGCTTCAACGTCGCCGCCATCATAGAACTTCTACGGAAAGCCCGAAAAGAGGGCGTGCAGGTCGTGGTCTTCCCCGAGATGTCGGTAACCGGCTATACCATCGGCGACCTGATACAGCAGGAAGCGCTGCTCGCGCGGGCGCAGGAAGGACTGAATGACATTCTTAAAGAGAGTGCCGGCAGCAGCATGGTTGCGGCGGTCGGCATGCCGCTGCCCGTCGACCAGAAGATTTTCAACTGCGCCGTCGTAATGAGCTCCGGACGTATCCTCGGGGTAATCCCCAAGGCTTTTCTGCCTTCGTACCGGGAGTTCTATGAAGACCGGTGGTTCTCTCCCGCCGAAGACGCCCGTTCGGAGACCATCGAGCTGGCGGGCCAGAAAGTCCCCTTTGGTGCGGACGTCCTCTTTCGATTGCAGGGGCCTGCTTCAATATTGGTGGGCGTCGAGGTCTGCGAAGACCTGTGGGTCCCCCTTGCTCCTCATGAATACCAGGCGGCGGGAGGGGCGACCGTGCTTCTTAATCTTTCGGCGAGCAACGAGGTCCTCGGCAAGGCGGACTGGCGGAGGACGATGGTCTCCTCGGAGTCCGGCCGGTGTATCGCCGCCTACTGCTATGTCTCGTCCGGCACAGGGGAATCGTCCAACGATATCGTATACGGCGGGCACGGCATCATCGCCGAAAATGGCGTGCTACTGCAGGAATCGGAGCGCCTGTCTTCGGGGGCTCAACTGATTATCTCGGATATTGACCTCGACCGACTTGCTCACGACCGCCGTGCCGCCACACCTTTTCGTGAGCTCTCCGGGCGGTCAAGAACGTTTAGAATTGTCGAAACGGAGATTGAAGACCCGGTCACGGCCAGGCTGTACCGAACACTGGACCCCCACCCGTTTGTCCCCGCCGACCCCGGCAGAAGGGCGGAGAGGTGCCGGGAGATATTCTCCATGCAGGTAGCCGCTCTTGCCCAGAAGCTATCGGGCGCCCGGAAAAGCCACATCGCGCTGGGAGTTTCCGGAGGTCTTGATTCCGCGCTTGCCTTGCTGGTGGCCGTGAAGACCGCGGACTTTCTGAAAATACCCCGCGGCAATGTACACGCCTACAGTCTCCCCGGTTTCGGCACCACGCGAAGGACCAGCACCAATGCCACCAGATTGTGCCGCGCCCTGGGAGTGAGTTTTGCACGGGTGGACATCACCAGGAGCTGCAAATCACAGTTGAAAGACCTCGGTCATGAGGGTGAGAAGGACGTGGTCTTTGAAAACACCCAGGCCCGGTACCGCACCGAGTTCCTCTTTAACAAAGCCAACGAGTTCGATGGGATTGTGCTCGGCACCGGCGACCTCACCGAGGTTGCCCTCGGATGGAGCACGTTTTCCGGAGACCATATGTCGCATTACCATGTGAATGTCTCCGTACCCAAGACCCTGGTCCGTTACCTCGTGCGGTGGGTTGCCGAAGAAGAGCTGGCCGGCTCCCCGGCGCAGAAGGTCCTCTACAGTATCCTCGAAACCCCGATTTCTCCCGAGCTGCTGCCGCCGCAGAAGGGCAAGATAGTCCAGAAGAGCGAGGATGTCATCGGCCCGGTAGAGCTGGCCGATTTCTATCTGTATCCCTTTATCCGCTTCGGGATGCGACCAGGCAAAATTCTCTATCTGGCTAACGAGGTGAGAAAGCAGAAGCTCTTTGACGGACAGTACACGCTCGCCGACCTGCACCGGTGGCTGGAGAGCTTTGTCAGGCGGTTCTTCGCCAGCCAGTTCAAGAGGACATGCCTTCCCGAGGGACCGAAGGTCGGCTCGGTCAGCCTGTCCCCGCGCGGGGACTGGAGGATGCCCTCGGACGCCGACCCCTCTCTCTGGCTCGAGGACCTGGAGGCGATGTACGCCAGGCTGCGTGGATAGCAGATTTCTCTCCGCCCGTCGCTGTGTGTGATTGACAGAGTTACCCTCATTTTTTGCCATGATATATTCAGTTGTTTGCGCGCATCCCCCCAAAACGCTATACTTTGGTCAAATCGTTATTCAGGGGGCATGAAAATTGGCTAAAACTAAATACGACCATCTGGTAAAGAAATTGGTCTACAACAAGCTGCCGGGCGGGGGCAAAGGCAGGCCGGAGTACATTACCTGGCCGAAGGGCTCCGACCTGGAAGGCATGAACGTCAGCTTCGTGTGGGGCTATCATAACGCGCTGGGGCCCTGGCCTGTCGGCGGCAAGTACGGGCACGTCCATCCCTACGGCGAGGTCTTTGCTTTCACCGGCCTCGACTACGATAACCCCAACACCCTGGGGGCGGAGCTGGAGCTGGCGCTGGGGGAAGACGGGGAGGAGCACATCATCGCCGCCCCCTCGATAGTCGTCCTGCCCGCCGGAGTGTCGCACATGCCCATGGTCACTAAAAAGGTCGATAAGCCCTTCGGCTTCCTGGCGATTTCCCTCAACGCCGAGGAGAAGACGGAAGAGCTGACCTCGCGCGGCAAGGCATTCCCGCTCTTTAATAAATACGGCGAGCTGATTACCCGCATGGAAATGCGCGACATGCACCGGAAAAAGGGCGGCAACGCGGACTATATAGCTTTCTGGAGCGGCCAGAAACACGATGGCTTCCTGCTGAACTTTACCTGGGCCTTTCACACCGGCACCGGCGCCTGGCACGAGCACGACCCCCACGTACATCCCAACGACGAGGCCCTGGTCTTCGTGGGGCTGGACCCGGAAAATCCCGACTATTTAGGGGCGGAAATCGAGTTCCGGTTCGGGGAGGAGCAGGAGGTGCACGTCTTTGACACGCCCTCGGTGGTCATCGCCCCCAAAGGACTCGTCCATTGCCCGCTGATTACGAGGAAGGTGGAAAAACCTTACGCTTTCACGGCTATTGTTTTAGCCCACGAGCACGAGACCACCTGGCTGGGAGGGGACAGGCCGTTCAAAAGCCTGTAAAGCCAGCAGCGAAAAAACGGGGGGAGGAGGCTTATAGTTTAGAGGCCTCCTCCCTTTTTCTTGACTATCCCCAATATAAAATTCTTTATCAAGATGTTATAATTAATAGATTGCCATAAACCCCGGCATGCCCGAAGGAGATTTGATGGAAATCGAGGATGTGCGCAAGAACACCAAGCTGATTATCGACGGCGTTCTCTATAGCGTTGACGACGCCGAGTTCACCAAGCCCGGCAAGGGCCGCTCCATCTATCGCCTCAGACTGAAAAACATGCGCGACGGCGGCGTTATCGACCGTACTTTCCGCTCGGGGGAGAGGATCCAGGAAGCCACCCTGAGCACCCAGGACGAGCAGTACCTCTACCGCGAGGGCGATAGCTATATTTTCATGGACACGAGCACCTTCGAGCAGCACCCCGTCCCGGAAAAGCTGCTCGGCATTAAAAAAAACTTCCTCAAAGAGGGCATGGAGGTCGTCATGCTGATGCACGGCGACGAGCCCATCGATGTCACCCTGCCCATCACCATCGACCTCAAGGTGGTCGACACCGAGGTGTCCACCAAGACCGCCACCATCACCCCGCAGACGAAAGGCTCTATCGTGGAGACGGGCTACCGCGTGGACACCCCCTCTTTCATCAAGGTGGGCGACGTCATCAAAATAGACACCCGCACCGGCAGCTATGTCGAGCGGGTCTCCACCGGAAAGTGACGATGCCGGAGCCGGAGCGCCTCGCACGCCTGAAAGCCAACCTCGAGCGTCGGGCCCTTATCTGCGAGCTTATCCGCGCCTTCTTCAAAAAACGCGCTTTCCTCGAGGTAGAGACGCCCGTCCTGGCACGCGCCATCGCCCCGGAAGAGTTCATCACCCCCTTCATGAGCGGGGAATGGTTTCTCGCGGCGTCCCCCGAGCTCCACATGAAGCGCCTGCTGGCCGCCGGCTACGAGAGGATTTACCAGTTCAGCCGCTGCTTCCGCAGGGGGGAGCGGGGGCGACTGCACAATCCGGAGTTCACCATGCTGGAGTGGTACCGCGCCGGCGCGGACTATAACGACATTATCGAAGACATCGAGCAGATGACCGCTCAGATAGCCGCCGGCCTGGGGCTGAAAGACGAAATAGCATACCGGGGTAACGCTATAGATATCCGCCTGCCCTGGCCCCGTGTGACCGTTCGGGACGCGTTTCTCAAAGCTGCCGGCTGGGACCCCGCGGCTGAGCCGGACCCGTCGAGGTTCGATACTGATTTTGTGCTGAAAGTTCTCCCCTCCTTTTCCCCCCGCCGCCCAACTGTTCTGATGGACTATCCGGCTTCGGCGGCTTCCCTGGCGCGGCTCAAGCCGGGCAGTCCGCCGGTGGCCGAGCGCGCCGAGGTCTTTATCGGCGGTCTGGAGCTCGCCAACGCCTACAGCGAGCTTACCGACCCCTCCGAGCAGGAAAAGCGCTTCCGCGAGGCTATAGAGAAGATACAAAAAGAACGCGGAAAAAAGATGCCCCTGCCGCGTAAGTTCCTGGATGCTATGCCCCGCCTCCCTGATTGCGGCGGCGTGGCCCTGGGGGTTGACAGGCTGGTCATGCTCTTCTGTAACGCCTCCACGATTGATGACGTGATGGCTTTCCCGGAGGAGGAGACGTAAGCGGTGTTTAAGAGGGGTGAAGCCCCTTTTTTTATCTTTTACTCTTCCCTGAGTTTCCTGATCAGCGACCTCAGCTTTTCCCACCAGCTGTTTGCTTTATCCACCTTTTCTTCCGGTTCCCTGATTTCCCCGTAGCGCACGTTCTCATATTCGCCGGTGATGCCCGTCAGAAGCTCGTCGCTCTCCGGCACGAACCGCCTCAACCTCCCCGAGTACTCGCTGGCGGTCTCGTGGCGGCGGCGCGGCACCCCGGAACGGCCGCCTTCCCATATCACATGACGGTATATCTCGCGGATGTCCATCCTGCCCCGCGCGTTCCCGTCGAAAGCGATCCCCGGCGCCGCCGGTTTTCTCCTGAAACGGTTCCCCATCATGCCCAGCAGCTCCCGCAAATCATCCCTCAGCCCCTTCCAGCTGAACAGCGATTCGTGGATTTCCTCGATTTCCTCCCGGGGGCGGCGCGAGCGCATGCGGGAAACAGCTTTCACCAGGATGAAAATTACCGCCGCTACTATCAGGGCGATTACGAACCACTTGATGGCATCCGTCAGCCACAGAGGCCAGTCTTTCGGGGTCACGTCTCCGAATTCCGGCATACCCCCGTTTTCGGCAGGAGGCTGCTCCGTCGGTTCGCCGGTCAGCAGGCTCAGGATGAATTTGATAAAACGCATTACCCAGGCGGCCACGTAGATTACCGGCATCAGGATATAGCTTAATATCGTTCCCAGAAAGCTTCCGATGGCGTTGAAGCCCTTCCCGATGCTTTCGTAAAGCTCCGGCGAGAAAATGCTGGCCAGGCCAAACCCCACCAGCACCATCACCGCGATGACGCCGAGCGTTATCGGCATCCAGCGCCACGCCGAGGTGCGCGAAGATTCCTCTTTAGCCATGGAGCTCCGCATCAGGTAAACGTGGCAGATGGCGATGGACGTCAGCCCGAAGAAGAAAAACGCCATGACGTACCAGCCGATATCGGAGGCGGGCTTCACGAAGCGCTCGGAGGTCGAGCTTATCTGCCAGAGTATAATCAGCACGATGAGCGCCGCCATGCCCGGAACGAAGTTGCGATAGATATCCTTGAAATACAGGGTCGCCTGCCCCAGGTTGATGCCCCGCCACCAGAGGTA
>CAYTZI010000053.1:0-13268 GCA_964442335.1 uncultured Dehalococcoidaceae bacterium
TGTTTTTTTGTTTTTTCTTTTTTTCAGGCCGGTTTTTACGTTCAGTCCGTGCGTGTGAATTGTTTTTATTTGTTTTTGATTTTTTCTAAATTCAAATCCGTTTTTTGTTTGCCGTATATATAATGCGCCGAAAAGAGCGATGAAGCAAGAGAATGATGTCACTTTATTGCCTCACCCCCTGGCCCTCTCTCCGCGTGCGGAGAGGGGGTAGAAATATGAGAGGGGGCTGGCGCCCCCTCTTGCTGCGTACTCCCCGTTTTTAACAACAGGTGATATCTGGACCTTTACCCTTGCCCCCTCTCCAGACCGGGGCATTATGCGAACAGACCCTGCCGCCCCCGCGTTCTACTTTAGGGGAAAAGGCGGGGATTTATAAGGGGAAAATGTCACTTTTTTAAAAATTTAGTTACCCTCACCCTTAGTCCCTCTCCCATAAAGGGAGAGGGAGGGGGCCCTTCGACAGGCTCAGGGTGGGCGGATTGAAGCTGATTGGTAAGAAAGGGATGATACGAGGGCGGCCAGGGTGGGAAAAGATAAGAAGGAATAAAAAAGAAAGTAACGAGGGGAGAGGGGTTTATGGATTACTGCTTTCTACCACTGCCATGAAAACGGGTATCAGGTTAGTCATGGTGCTGCCTGGATACCGACTTGCGTCGGTATGGTGAGGGGGAAGGCTGGATTACCACCTGCGGGGGAATGACGGAGCGGGGGGCAGATTGCTTCGGGCTTAAGCCCTCGCAATGACAGAATGGTGCGGATTAATTCGTCCACCCGAGGCGGGCTAACAACGACAGGAATGAATAAAGCGGAGAGAGTATAAAGGGAATGGCAAACAATAAGTCCCGGCCAACCAGACCGGGACCCCGTGCAATACATAAAATTAACTTTTAAAGTGTCTAGTTGAACTGCGTGTTCAGAGCCGCTTCCGCCTCATTCTGCCTGGAGGCCCTCTCGCCGGTAAGCTTGGCTATTTCCTCGGGGTCGTTGCAGAACTCATAGACCCTCTCGCGGGTGATAACGTTGGCGCGGAAGAGCCTCACCAGCGCCTGGTCGAGCAGCTCCATATTCTGCTGGGTGTTCATGCGTATTACGTTGGGTAGCTGGAAGCTCTTGCCCTCCCTGATAAGGTTCCTCACCGCCGGATTGGCCAGCATGACCTCGATGGCGGCCACCCTGCCCGAGCCGTCCGCCTTGGGCACCAGCGCCTGGCAGAGTATGCCCAGCAGCAGCGAAGCCAGCCTCGACTGGGCCAGGTAACGCTCGTGCGGGGGGAAGAGGTTGGCTATCCTCTCAACGGCCTGGGAAGCGCTGGGGGCATGACCGGTGGTCAGCACCAGGTGGCCGGTCTCCGCCACGGTCAGCGCCGCCGAGGCCGTCTCCAGGTCTCTCATCTCGCCGACGAGGATAACGTCCGGGTCCTGCCGCAGCACGTGCCTCAGGGCGTCGTAGAAGGAATGAGTGTCGGAGCCTATCTCACGCTGCGTTATCGTGCACCGCTGGTTTTCATAGGTGTACTCAATAGGGTCCTCGATAGTTATCACGCGCCGGCTCTCGACTTTGTTGAGGTAGTCTATCATGGAGGCCAGCGTGGTTGATTTGCCGCTGCCGGTGGGGCCACTCACCACTACCAGTCCGCGGGGGCGCATTATCAGGTCCGTGCAGACCTTGGGCAGCCCCAGGAAATCGGGGTCGGGTATTTCCGATGGCAGTAGCCTCATGACCATGCTTATGGTGCCGCGCTGCCGGCCGGCGTTAAAACGTATCCGTCCCACTTCCCGAATACCCATACCGAAGTCGAGCTCCAGGTTCTTATTGAATTCCTCCACCCGCCTTTCCGGGACCACCTGCCGCAGCGCTTTTTCCATATCATCAGTAGTCATCGCCGGCAGGTCGCTGGCGAATATAAGAGCACCGTTGATGCGGAAGGAGGGAGGCCGGCCCACTATCAGATGCAGGTCCGAAGCGCCCCTCGATTTTGCCAGCTTTAATAATGCTATTATGTCAACCATATCCTAGTCCTTCTCCAGCCTGAGCGAAAGTGTATAGTCCGTCACGTCACTCACGTTCTCGCTACCTTCCACCAGGGAAATACTCGTTATCGTAATTTCCTCGAACCTGCCGGTGTCCTGCAATTTACGCACGAACTGCATAACCTCCTGCTCGGTCGGGGCCTCCCCGTTGATACTCATTGTCGTACCGCCGTGGTTTATCCTGCGCAGATCCATGCCAGTCACGGGGTTATTCACGCTAGCTTCGAGGTCGCCGTTTACATGTGCCGAGCCGGCGCTCAGGTTTTCCAGCGCGGCGCTATATTTTTCGCGGTCGGCGATGATGAAGGAGAGTTCTTCTTCGGCGGCCGCCACGTTCTCCACAAGCTCTTTTTTCTGCTTCGTCTTTTTCTCAATCTGCAATCTGGTCAGGTCCAGCTCGTTCTGGTCTTTTTCTATCTTGGCGGCGGCATTCTGAACGGTGAAAAACAGCAGAACAACCAGTCCGACGGCCACCGCCGCGGCGGGCAGCGCCATCAAGCGGTCCTTGGGAATCTGTTTGGGCTGGAACGGCGAGGGCAATGCATTGATGTTGGCCAGTAGAGGCCCCGCATCTCTGGGCATCTCTTTTAGAGCCAGCCCTACATTCATAAGATGGTGTGACGGGTCGAGCTGCTTCAAGCACTTAAGCGGAGAAACCAGCAGGGAGACTTTGTACCCCAGCTCCTGCGTCAGGAATTCCATCGTTTCCGCCTCATCGACCAGCTCTCCGGAGACCAGCAAAATCGAATCGGGCTGTATAAAATCCTGAGGGTTGTTGGAATTATAGAATTGAATCGTCCGCTTCAACTCGTCCCTGACTATCGTAAGGCGGTCGGTCTTATCCATGTACTCCTGCGGGAAGGGGACGGTGCGGACGGTCTGGGGGATGCCTTTTGACAGGATGACGATATCGAACTCTTCAGGCTGCATATCGATGAGTATGGCGTTCGCCTCCCGGGATACCCTGGCCAGCGCGAGGGGTTTGATGTCCATGAGATACGGCTTGAACCCGGTCTTGTTGAGTATTCTGACAAGGTTATCGGCGAGTACCTTGGGTATGGCCACCACGAATACCTGAATTTTGCCATCACCGGAGGAAGTAATCTGCCAGGAGATATAAAGCTGGTCGATCGGCACCGGCAGGACCCTCTTTGCCTCTCTGGTTATTGCTTCTTCAATCATCGTTTTGGGGAGCTCCGGCAGCGACACGGGCCGGGTCAGGCAGTGCAATCCGCTTATCCCGAGTATGATTTTCCTGACGCCTATATGGTTGCTCTTGAACAGGAGTTTGATCTTATTTACAAGCTCTGCTTCTTTTTCATCATCGATTTCACTAAGGTTGACGTCCAGCGGCATGTCCGCCAGCTTGGTGATGCGCCTGCCCCGGGTAACCATGAGACGGATGCCGCTGTCACTGATATATAGACTTGTCGTATTATTAGCCATTATCCCGTTCCTTCATATGAGTATACGTACATCTGGACGTTCACCGCGGCGGGCTCTTCGGCCTCCTGGGGGATGTCTATCTGGAACGTATTGACCGTGCCCGTGGTGAAGTCGTTGTTCAGGCTGATTACGAACTTGACGACATCATCCAGGTCTCCTACCGCCACGGCATTCAGCGCGGTCATGTTCAGCCCGATTCCTTCAACATTCTCGTCCTGTATCGGCGACGTGCTCATCGACATCACCGTCACGCCGCAATAGTCCGCGATGGAGAAGAACTTCTCGGTGACATCCACGCTGACGACCGTTTTATCCAGCCGTTCCCTGGCTTCGTTCAGCAGGATCTGCTCCTCATCGACCATCTGTTGAAGCTCGTCCAGACGCTGGCGCATCGCCGTATCGTCGAGCTTGTCCAGACTGGACTGGGAGATGCTGAGCTCTTCATCCAGCTGGCCCTGCTCCTGCATCTGCTGCGAAACGGTAACCCCGAGCCCGGCCACAACGACGACAAACACGCCCGCTGCCAGGATCAGCCAGCTCGCTTTACTGAGTTTTATAAATTTCATATTTCCGTCCCTTATTCTCCAGCCATTAGAACGCCTGACCGTAGATTGAATACATGGCGGAGACCATTGAAAGTGCAATCAGGCCTACAAAACCGGCGATGATAATCGTCATCACGGGGGGTATCAGGCCTATCATTGTCTTGGTCTTTTCTCCCGCCTCCGATTCGAAGTTAAGCGCCACGGCAGCTAAAGTGCTGTCCAGGCTGCCGGTCTCCTCGCCTACTTTTACCATCTGCACCATCATCGGCAGGAATATCGGGTTCTTAGCCATGGGCCTGGCGAGCCCTTCACCTTTGAGCATATCGGCCTGGACGCCGTATAAAGCCTGCGCGATGACCCTGTTATTCGTACCCTGTATGATCAGGGGCATGATCTCGGTCAGGGGCAGACCGGCCGTGAACAGCAGCGAAATGCTCCGGCAGCAGCGGGCAAGCTCGTTCAGCAGGTTCACTTTTCCCAGTTGAGGCATCTTTAGCATCAGGACATCTATTTTGTACTTGCCGTCAGGCGTCCGGCTGTATATAATAAACGCCCCGACGACCACCGCCAGCCCGAGCAAAATATGAAGTGCGTGGTCACGCATTGTTGAGGAAAAGTCCATCATTATCCGGGTCAGCGCCGGCAGCTGCGCCCCAAGCGACCCGTAAAGGTTGCTGAAAGCCGGCAGCACGAAGAACATTAAAATACTCACCACCACGATGGTCACCACCCCGGCAATCGCCGGGTAGAGCAGGGCGCCCTTGATTCCCTTACGGGTGGCCATCTCCTTTTCCATGTAATCAGCCACCTGCCTCAACATCGTCTCCAGGCTGCCTGTCTGCTCGCCGATGCTCAGCGTGCGGCAGTTCATTGGCGAAAAGACCTCCGGGTGCTTGTTCATGGCCGCTGAGAGCTGGCGTCCGCTGCGGATATCCGCGATAATATCGTTGATAACTTTCTTTAAAGCGTGTTTGGATATCTGTTCCTGTAATAGTTCCAGAGAGGTGACGATGTTTATGCCTGATTCAATCAGCAGAGCGAGCTGGCGGAAAAAAAGAATGATATCCGCCGACTTGATGGGAAAAAGCTGCGCGGTCAGGTTGCCCAGGCTGAAGAAAGGAATATAGGGCTTGAGGTTTATCAGGCGGTAGCCGGCAAAGCTGAGCATCTGGGTTATCCCCTCTTCCCCGTTGGCGTTTATCTTCCCTTTAACTATTTCGCCCGATTCACTGCAAGCTATATACTGAAATATCATCCTGTCTCCCCTTAAGCTACCGTGTAGGCGTTGCGTATCACCTCGGTCGGCGTGGTAATATTCTGCTTGACCTTCAGCATGCCGTCCTGCAACAGGGTGACCATACCCTCCCTGATGGCCTGGTGTCGCAGCTCGTTGGCGGTAGCGTTTTTGACCAGCAACGTTTTTATCTCGTCGCTGGTGCAGAACAGCTCGAATATGCCCGTCCTGCCGCGATACCCGCTGTTGGCGCAGACCTTGCAGCCGGTGCCGTAGAGGAACTCTTTTCTATCGTCGCCGGTCTCCTGCTGGTAGATAAGGGTCTCTTCGGTGCTGGCCGGTATCGGGTGACCGCAGTGCGAACAGAGGCGCCGCACCATCCGCTGGGCGATAACGCCGATGAGGGCGGAAGAGACCAGGAAAGGCTCCACGCCGAGGTCTATAAGCCGCAGCACCACACCGACGGCGTCGTTAGCGTGGATGGATGACAGCACCAGGTGGCCGGTAAGCGCCGACTGTATGGCTATGTTGGCGGTCTCGGCGTCACGTATCTCGCCGACGAGTATAACGTCGGGGTCGAGCCGCAGTATGGACCGGAGGCCGCTGGCGAAGGTCAGGCCGGCGCGCGGGTTGGTCTGTATCTGGTTGATGTTGGAAAACCGGTACTCTACGGGGTCTTCGATGGTGATAATATTGCGCGCGTTCTGGTCGAGGGAATTAAGCGAGGCGTAAAGGGTTGTCGTCTTGCCGGCTCCGGTGGGGCCGCTAACCAGTATCACGCCGTAAGGCACTCTGAGCATTTTCTCATAAAGCGCCAGTGAATCAGGAAGGAAGCCGAGGTCGGCGAGGTCAAGCGTGGCCCTCGTCTTGTCCAGCAACCGCAGCACGGCCATCTCACCGTAAACGGTGGCGACGATGCCGACGCGGATATCTATCATGCGGCCCTTGGTCTTTACCGAAAACTGGCCGTCCTGCGGGCGGTGGTGGTCCGCAATGTTCATGCTGGCGAGAATCTTGATTCTTGAGATAAGCGAAGCCATCGTGGCGAGGGGCAGCGAAAACATGTCGTGCAGCGCGCCGTCTATGCGGTAGCGCACCCTCATCTTGTCCTCGCCCGGCTCAAGGTGGATATCAGAAGCGCGGGCTTTAACCGCCTCGTCGATAATGAGCGTCAGCGCCTGTGCCACCGGGGCCTCGGTCGCCGTGTCTATAGCGAGCTGCTTTATTTTGTTCTCGGGGCTTTCTTCCGCCGAAATGTTGGATATCTGCTTCTCAATCTCGTCGTAAGCCTTGTAGTTGAAATCGATGGCGTCCAGCACTTCCTGCAGCGGGGCCAGCTCGGGCTCGATGCGCATCCTGCTGCGGCTGGCCAGGGCTTCCAGGGCGATGATGTCGGACGGATTGGCCATAGCTACATGCAGCACGTTCCCGTCGGTGGAAACCGGGAAGGCGTTATACTTCCGGGCCATGGCTTCGGGGACAAGGCGTAATACGTCGGATTCTGGTTGTTTTTTGCGCAAACCGGTCTTGGCCTCTCTGGTTATATCCGCCATAATAAAGAAGCACCCCTATCTAGAATCATCTGCGTTGAATTCATCTTATCTACCTTTCGTCCCATTTACAATAGCTATTTCGTCATAGGTATTTAGAGGGATACAAACCTAAAATAAGTAAAAATCGGTAATAATCGCCCGGGGAACCAGTACTTTTTTATATTTTAGTATTATGTTAAAATACTGTTGGAAGCACATCTCGGGAGGAATTCTAACCGGGGAGAGACATGATGAAAGAGCCTATCGACAATTTCCTTAACTATCTATCCGTGGAAAAGGGGTATTCCGAGCATACCATAGCCGCCTACCGCAATGACCTGACCGGGCTTACCGAATTCGCGAAAAAGCAGGGTATTTCTTCGTGGCCGGGTTTTACGCGGCAGAGCATGCTGGCCTACCTGCTCGAGCTTAAAGAGAGGGGCTATGTGGCGACGACCATGGCCCGCAAGGTTGCCGCCGCGCGCTCCTTTTTTGGTTTCCTGGTCGCGGAAGGCGTTATCAGGACCGACCCCACCGAAAATATGAGCTCGCCGAGCGTAGGGAAAGCCCTGCCCAAACCAATCCCCATTAACCAGGTCCGCCTTTTGCTGGAGCAGCCCGCCAAGCTTTCCACGCCGGAAGCTAAAAGGGACAGGGTAATGCTCGAGCTTCTGTACGCCAGCGGCATGAGGATAAGCGAGCTTGTGGCCCTTAACCTCGGCGACGTCAACACCGAGGGCGAATACTTCGTGCGGTGTTTCGGCAAGGGACGTAAAGAGCGCATTATCCCTCTATACGAGCAGATAGCCCTCGGGGTTAAAAAGTACACCGCGGAAGACCGCCCCAAGCTGGCGCACGGCAAAAAGGAGTCCGCCCTTTTCCTCAACGCCCGCGGCGAGCGCCTCACGCGCCAGGGGTTCTGGCAGAAGCTAAAGGAGTACGTTAAGGACGCCGGGCTTAATTCCCATATCAGCCCGCACACGCTGCGGCACAGCTTCGCCACGCACATGCTGAGCGGCGGGGCAGACCTGAGGTCGGTGCAGGAGCTGCTCGGGCACGCCAATATCTCCACCACACAGGTCTATACCCACCTGACCACCGAGCACGTCCGCCGCACCTATGATAAGTCCCATCCCAGGGCGAAAAACTAATACCGGGAGGCTGACCATGCCCAAATCTCGGCACGGCAAAGGTAAACACTATCGTTACAGCAAAAAAAGCAAGTCCCTGCGCCGTCAGGCGGCCGGTACCGCACCAGCCACGCCCGCTTCACCCGTTGCGGCGGCCAGCGTAAGCCCCGCTGCCAAACCTGTTACGGCGGCGGCTGCTCCCCAGCCCAAGGTTACCAAGGTCCAGGCCAGGACCGCAGAAAATCCGTACCCCTTCATTACCAGTGAACTAAAGAGAATCGGTATACTGACGGGCATTATACTCGTCATACTCGTTATTCTGTCTCTCGTATTAAAATAGATATTGCTTACAGCCATGATTGACTATCAAGCGGCAAGAGCCAGCCTTATCGGGAACCTGAGCCGCGAGATTCGAGACCGGCGGGTGCTGGAGGCGATGTCCCGCGTCCCCAGGGAGAAATTCGTTCCGCCGGACATGCGCTCCCGCGCCTATGAAGACCGCCCCCTGCCGATAGGATGGGAGCAGACCATCTCCCAGCCTTATATCATCGCCCTCATGACGGAGGCCCTCGAGCTTACGGGAAGGGAAAAGGTTCTGGAGGTCGGCACCGGCAGCGGCTACCAGACCGCCATCCTCGCCGAGCTGGCCGGCAGTCTGGTGTCCGTGGAGCGCGTGCCCGCCCTGGCGGAGTCCGCCCGCCTGGCTCTGGACGGCCTGGGCTACTATAATATAGAGATACACCTGGCCGAAGAGACCCTGGGCTGGAAGCAGGGAGCCCCTTACGACGCCATCATGGTCACGGCCGGCGCGCCGGCAGTCCCGGACGACCTCCTCAATCAGCTTGCCCGGGGCGGCCGCATGGTGATTCCGGTAGGCTCCCGCTATATGCAGGAGCTGTGCAAAATAACCCGGCTGCCGGAAGGGGACACCATCCATAAACTGGGTGGCTGCCGTTTTGTCTCCCTCATCGGCAAAAACGCCTGGAAAAATTAGTCCTTCTCAAACGGAGGGAAAACCAATGGATGTTTTTGAGGCCATAAAAAACAGGAGGAGCATACGGCGTTATACAACCGACCCCGTAGACGATGATAAAATCGAGGCCATGCTCGAGGCGGGGCGCTGGGCGCCGTCCTGGTCCAATACCCAGTGCTGGCGGTTCGCCGTCGTGCGCGACGCCTCGATAAAGAACGAGCTGGCCGCCGCGCTAAAGCCGATAAAGCTCCCCGATAGAGAAATCCCCAATCCCGCCACCGGCGCTTTTACCACGGTTCCGGTGGTAATCGTCGTCTGCGCGGAAACGGGAAAGTCCGGCTACGGACAGGGGGCCGTCCGCGAGCCGGATACCGATAAAGGCGACTGGTTCATGTTCGATGCCGCCCTGGCGGTGGAGAACATGACGCTGGCGGCCCATGCCCTGGGGCTGGGCACGGTAATCATCGGGGCTTTCGACGCCCCCCGCGTGGAAAAAGCCCTGGCTATGCCAGCCGGCTATCGCGCCGTCGCCATGTTACCGGTCGGCGTTCCCGCCCAGCCGGGCAGAGTCCCCCCGCGCAAAGAGCTCTCCGAGCTCGTCATCCGGGATAAATGGAGCAAGGAGTGATTTAGTTCTCCCCCTTGTTTTCCTTATACAAGAGGGATATCAATGACCGGTGGGGGCGTTAAAGAGGGACGAAGGGCGAACAAAAATCCCTCTTAATCTCCCCTTGCTAAGGGGAGAAGCCATCCTCGAACCCCATTTCTCGCCTCCCCTGATAAGTATAATTCTCAAGGGGGCGTTTGAGAGGGGCTTCGCCCCTCTTTCTTTTTCCCCCTTTCAAACTACAGAAAAATCAATAGTATACGATAAAACTGTTTGAGAGGGGGACAAAGGGGGTGAGTATGCTAATCAACCGCGAACAAGCAGTCCCCCTCTCCAAGGTTGCCGTATCCCGCCCACGGCGCGTATAATATTACTCGGAAAATATAGAGAGCAGGTGATTTCATGCCTAATTATGGACTGGACAATATCCGCAATACCGTCTTACTTTCGCACGGGGGTGCCGGCAAGACATCCATAGCGGAAGCCATGCTGTTCAACACCGGGGACATCAACCGGCTGGGCAAGGTTGACGACGGCTCAACCACCTCCGACTATGACCCCGACGAGATAAAGCGGAAAATAAGCATCAACATTTCCCTGCTGCCCTGCGAGTGGCGGGAAAACAAGATAAACGTTATCGACGCCCCCGGTTACATGGACTTCGTCGGCGAGGTCAGGGCCGCCATGCGCGTCAGCGAGAGCGCGGTCATCGTCCTGGATGCCACGTCCGGGGTGGAAGTCGGCACAGAGATGGTCTGGGACTATTGCGAGCAGGCGAAGCTACCGCGACTGGTCTTTATCAACAAGATGGACCGCGAAAACGCCGACTTCGCCAGGGTGGTGGGCGAAATAAAAGCGAAGCTGGGAGCAAGGTGCATACCGCTCCAGCTCGCCATCGGCGCCCATACCAGCTTTCAGGGAGTGGTCAACCTCCTTACGATGAAGGCTTACACCGGCGCCGGCGCTCAGATGAAAGAGTCCGACATACCGGCGGAACTTAAAGCCCAGGCGGACTCTTACCGCGAGAAGCTCGTGGAAGCCATCGCCGAGGTCGACGACGCCCTAATCGAGAAATACCTGGGCGGCGAGACCATCGCCCCTGACGTGCTGGCCAGTACGTTGCGGCAGGCGGTGCTCGACGGGCGCATCGTGCCGGTCCTGGCCGGCTCGGGCATGCAGAATATCGGCGTTAACAGACTGATGGACGCCATCATCGATTACCTGCCAAAGCCGAAAGAGGGCAAGGTAAAAATCATTGGCGGCGCCGAAGCGGAGCCTGAAGAGGACGCCCCGCTGGCCGCTCTCGTCTTTAAGACCACCGCCGACCCCTATGTCGGCAAGCTTACCTATTTCAGAGTTTATAACGGCGCTATCAGCAGCAACTCACAGGTCCTCAACGCCAGCCAGAACGCCCCGGAGCGCATCGGGCAGCTTTTCATGATGCGCGGCAAGAACCAGGAGCCGGTGCCGCAGGTCCGGGCGGGGGATATCGGCGCGGTGGCAAAACTGAATGTCACCGCCACCGGGGACACGCTCTGCGCCGCTGATAAACCAATTAAACTGGAACCCGTTACTTTCCCCGCCCCCATATTCCGCCAGGCCGTCTATCCCAAGACCAAGACGGACGTGGACAAGATGGGGACGGCCCTATCGCGACTAACAGAAGAGGACCTCACGCTTAAAGTGCACCGCGAGCTGGGCACCGGCGAGACCATCCTCTCCGGCATGGGGGACACCCACCTTGCCGTCGCCGCGGATAAGATGCAGCGCAAGTTCGGCGTCAATGTGGAGCTCTCCATTCCCAAGGTGCCCTACCGCGAGACCATCACCACTAACTGCCAGGCGGAGTACAAACATAAGAAGCAGTCCGGCGGTCACGGCCAGTACGGCCACGTGCTGCTGGAGTTCGAGCCATTGCCGGAGCGTGGCGAAAATGAGTTCGCCGAGAGGGTGGTCGGCGGCTCGGTGCCGAAGAACTATATCCCGGCGGTGGAAAAGGGCGTCGTGGAAGCGTACCAGGAAGGCGGTCTTGCCGGCTATCCGGTCGTGGGGGTGAAAACGACCCTTTACGACGGCAGCTTCCACCCGGTCGATTCATCGGAAATATGCTTCAAAATCGCCGGGTCGCAGGCATTTAAAAAGGGCATGACCGAGGGCCGGCCGATTCTCCTCGAGCCCATCATGAACCTCAAGGTGACCGTCCCCAACGACCTCACCGGTGATATCATCGGCGACCTCAATACTAAACGCGCCCGGGTCATGGGCATGAACCCGGAGGGCGATGTCAACGTCATCGAGGCGCAGGTGCCCCTGGCGGAAGTCCAGCGCTATTCCATCGACCTGAAATCGATGACGCAGGGCCGGGCGACCTATACCATGGAGTTCGACCACTACGAAGAGGTGCCCGCGCAGATAACCCAGAAGATAATCGTCCAGAGGCAGGCGGAGAAGGCAGAAAAAGCCGCGAAATAGCGTTTAGCGATCAGATATAAGCTATAAGCTGTAAGCTGTAAGCGGGGGTTAACAGACTGGTAAGTAACTGATGGCACGAGGGCGGCCGGGTGGGATTAGATAAGATAGAATAAAAGCCGTAAGCTGTAAGCTATAATTTGATGGATAACGGCCCTGGCCGGCAGTATTTTTTGATTACTGCGCCCTTACTTCCTGCTTCATGAAAACGATATAGCTGACGGCGAAGCAGATAGCGCTAAGGCTTACCAGCCCCACCATATACGGCCAGACGACCAGCAGGCTCTGCCCCAGGCTCAGCGGATTGGGCACCATGTAGGCGGCCTGGGCCGTGGTTATCGTCCCCAGGGTCCTCACCGTGGGGTACAGCATCGCCGAAGACGCCTGCCCGAATATCCAGTTCGGCGAAAAGTTCAGTATACTCTGGAACGTCTCGACGCTTCCGGCCATGGACCTGGCGATGAGGTATATCCCGAAGCTGAAGAACAGCCAGAGGACCATGGAAAATATAATCGAGGTGGCCAGGTTGCGGAAGACGACTGAAAAAAGCATGGCCAGCGCTATCCAGAAAGAGCCGAATATCAATATATCTATGAAATAGATGAACAGCCTCACGATTTCTTCGGCGGAGGGCGGCACGCCTATCATCCTGAGTCCGTAGCCGCCGATGATCAGTACGCTCGTCGCCATCATTACGCCCAGGACGATAAGGCTCGCCAGAAACTTGGCGTTGATGACGCTGTCGCGGTAGACGGGCTGGGACATTATCCGGCTTAACGTGCCGGTGGTGCGCTCTTTGTTGATGGCGTCAAAGCCCAGTAGAGTACCCACCAGCGGCACGAAAGCCAGCGGGATGAAATTGATGTAATTGAAGAAAAACGCGAACTCGTTTTCCAGCCCCAGCGGCTCGGTGGTGTATAGCCGCAGGAAAACAAAACCCTCGCTGCCGGAGCCGCGGATCCCCTCGTGGGCCGAATACAGCGCCAGGGCGCTGAGTCCCAGCACCAGCAGGAACATGATGATAAACCTCATGCTGTTGAAGTTGTCCGCCAGCTCTTTGCGTATTATCGCCAGCATTATGTCTGCCCCGCCTCTTCCTTGAAATACCTCATGTAAATATCGTCCAGGGAGAACTCGTGCACCTTCATCTGCACCAGCAGCGCGCCGCTGTCTATCACCGCCCGCGATATCTGCGACCGCAGGTCAGCGCCCGTGCTGATTTTCAGTACCGCCCCTTCTGCCTCGACTCTTTCCACGCCGGGTATATTTTTAATGATGTCCGGCAGCTCCGCTTTCGGCTCG
>CAYTZI010000054.1:0-13167 GCA_964442335.1 uncultured Dehalococcoidaceae bacterium
TGCGCTGGTAATGTTCCGGTTCTTCAGGACCGGCATTTGGCGGGGGAAACCAAAAAGGAGGAGTAGTGGAACGAAGTCAAGGGCAGGCGTTCTGAGGCTTTAAGCCGAAGGAGCCTGTTCTTTTTTGTGCTTCATCAGTGAAGTCTCCGGTAAAATACCACCAGCACTATCACGATGACAATGAGGCTCCCGAAGATAATTACCATCGGCTTCCAGTTTACCGAAGGCTTTACCGGCTGGACCGTCCCCGTGCTTGTGGGCGCTGGCGCCAGCTTTACCAGGAACTGCCCCGCCTTCCCGTTGACGTCCACGCTGTAGGTCCCTATCATGCTCTCGGATATAGTGAAGGACACGTCTTGGCTCTGTCCCGGCCCGAGCGTTACCTCTTCTCTTTCCTGCTCTTTGTTGTCTATCTTCAGAATGACGATGTATCTCCCCGGGCTGCCGCCGGTGTTCGCTACCGTCGTGGTAACGGTGACTTCATCGCCGGGGCGTACTTCTCCCGGGTCGATGGTCAGTTCGGAGATGTAAAAATCGGCCGGCTCCGGCGGCTCTGTGTCCCCCGCCGGCGTGCCCCCGCCTTCCGGCTCTTTGACGTTTATCGTGCTCGTCAGCCCGTTGAGGTCGATGACGTGCTGGCCGACCTTATCCATGACCAGGGTGAAGCTTACCGCCTCGCTCTTTTTCCCGCCGAGCGTTACGCTCCTCGTGTTCGTCTCCTCGCCGTCTATTTTCAGGATGACGTCGTAGCTGCCGGAGAGCGAGCCGCTGTTGGTGACGGTGGCGCTGACCGTCAGCAGGTTGCCTTTCTCCAGCGTATCCGGTGAGAGGCTCAGACCGGTGACATCGAAGCTGGCGGGTGTCGTGCGCGCCATGACCGTGAAAATCGTCATGTGGTTGATGAGTCCCGTAATCATGTTCTGGGACGGGTCTACCGTGCAGCCGCCGAGCTCTATCCACTGCCCGTCCTGCTCGTAGACGATTGCCAGCTCTTCCTCGGCGAAGCCTACCGGTACGTCCGCGCCGCTGTAGTAGAAGGTGAGGTATACCGGCGGGTAGAAGGTGCTGCCGCTCGGTCCTATATCGTAGGTGAGGCAGACGAATGTTGCGCCTTCAGGGGGGCCCGTCGCCGTTACCGGCTTTATCGAGACGAAGTTCAGCCTCACGCCGTTCCTGTTCTTGCCGACCGTGTCTTTGGGAATGTATATCTTTACCTTGCCGTCGGCGGATTCCGCGGTGGCTTCGACGACGAACCTGCCTTCGCCGGTGATGTACTCGGTGAGGCTGGTCGTGCCGGTTGAACCCCCTCCGCCTCCGCCGCCTCCGCCCGCGGGTGGTGGCGCGCTTGTCACTGTTAGCGTCGCGTTGTCTGTTTTGTCTTCGTATTCGGCGGTTATCGTCGTCGTTCCCGTCGTCAGTATTATCGCCAGACCGTCATCTACTACCGCGACGTTTGTGTCGGAGCTTGTCCAGTTCGCCGCTGCCGTAATGTCATCTTCCGGCGAGTTTGTATATGTGGCGCTTGCCGTGAACTGGAAGGGCGCGCTTTTTACGGAGACGGATTTGCTGTGTGGCGCAACGGTTATAAAATCGACGTCTTTGTTGACCGTCACGGACGCGGTCATGTTCCCTTCGTCGGCGGCAAGTACGCCGCCGCCCGTCAGCCCGGCCATGCACGCCAGGCACATTATGACCGCTATGATGAGTATGTTGCCCTTAGCCACGTCTCCTTCTTACTGCGAGAAACGCTACCATTAACGCTATGATTACCGCCGCTCCCGCTATGGCCGGCCACCATTTCCCTATTCCGCCCCCGGTTATTATTTTTTCCTCGAACGGTAGATTGGTTACTACTTCTACCGTGTAGGTGAAGTCCCGCGCCTGCGTTATGGCCGCCGCCCCGCCCTGCCCCAGCCAGGAGGCCGTCGCCGCTATGACTATCTCATCTTTCGTGCCGATTTCCTCTCCGGCGGGGACTTTCACGTTTATCCTGGCTTCTTTGGCGAATGCGTACCCGCGCGTAGACACCGGTATGCAGACCATGCCTTCGGGCGGCTCTACCTCTTCCGGGAACGGCTCCGATGGCTCGACGTACAGGTTCTCGGTGACGGTCGTTACCTGCCCGCTGACCTCCACCTGCGTCTCTCCCTTCGGCGGCTGTATCTCCACCTGCCAGTCCGCCGGCGCCTGCGCTACCTCGAGGTTTATGTGGGTGACGCGGTTGCCTGAGATGTTATAAAAGTAGACAAACCCCGTAACATCATCACCTGGTAAAACTGCCAGTTCTTTCGCCCCCTGCACGCTTGCAAAACTATATTTTGGGTCTTCTTCAGCCATCGTCGTCTGCGTCATAGCCGCCAGTGCGGCTAATGCCAGGATAGCCGGTATTATCCGTCTCATCTGCATTCCCTTATAAACGATTATCGGAGAACCACTTGTTGTTTCTCTCCAGCAATACCTTTTGGTCTTCGCGTCTGATCTAATTATGGCATCATTCGCGTGACCTTCAATATAAATCGAGTTCTGATGCTTTTATGACAAGGCATCATTATTGGGTTAAGTTATCTTTTTTTGCATATTACGAAGTAGCTTGTGCGGAGAATGTAAAGGTACTGCTATATAGTTGCGCATTTACCCCGGAACTTGGTACGTCAAGCCAGAACCAGAGACTTGCGCTACCGCTTTCAGCAATGTCTGATGCAAATTCAGTGTCTGATGTGCTCATATCTGTTGTAGAGACTGCAGGGTATGAGTCATCATATTTCGCAGCGGATACCGGGAAATTTAGGTCAAAGTCTGTTCCGCTAACAAACAAGTCAACGTTACCTACAGTGCTAGCTACTACGTTTATCGTAACGGAAGCAATTGATCCGCTTGAAGTAGTGGTGTCCAATACATCTTGAGCACCAAGATCAACATTCCCAAAAGCTATTCCACCACCGCCCCCATCTGTTATCGTCATATCGATATCTGAGTTAAGTGTTACGGTCGCACCTAGTGTGCCTGAGGAATCCGCCACCGCCGGCGTTACCATCATCGCTATCAGCAGCAGCGCTATGGCAAGTGAGGTAAAGATTCTCGTTTTCATTATTTCTGTGTCTCCTTTATCATAGTTTTTCTCTTTTCTCTTCCATCTTTCTGAGTTGCTCGGTTTTCCGGTCAGTCACCCCCTTTCTACCGGTCGGCGGATATATACTTTCTCTAACTTTGTGTCTTTCCTTTTAGCCTTCCCGGTTGTTGTGTTTGGCTTGTTTATCGTGCTCGCCGGGTATGCGCCCGTCGTTCTGATATCGCTGTTACCGACATTATAAACCCTCGCATCGCGTTTGCAAACTGCCGGTATACCCCCGCATGATATATTAAAGGAGGCACGGGTAACTTCAGGTAAGAATTCGGTTAGAACTCCGTCAACATTTACCCCGCTTCAGTCCTGCTCCCCCGTCTCATTAGCTTTTATTCCATCTTATCTTTTCCCACCCGAGCCGCCCTCGTACCATCAGTTTCTTACCTGTTCTCCTTTTCAAGTTTCCCCCTTTGAAAAAGGGGGACAAAAGGGGGATTTTGACCCCCATACAAAACTCCATTCAGTCATATCGCAATATCTTTCTCCCCTTCGTAAGGGGAGACCAAGAGGGAATTATCCCTTCTCCCCCTCTCTGCATGCGGAGAGGGGGTCAGGGGGTGAGGTCCGCGACAAAACTCCCTTCCCTTCCCCCCTCTCCTCCCCTATAATTAAATCGCGGCCCGCACCCGCTTTAAGCACCTTAAAAACTTAATAATTGTTTTAAAAAATCAAATAAAACAAATAAAAACAAATCACGAACAAACAAAGCTGGCCGGCCCCGAAAAACAAAAAAACAATTCCCGGCTTCGATTTGAAGCTAAGGACTTTTAAAAAAATCGATGAATTAAAAACAAAAAACAAATCGGGGCGGGGTGCCGGAAATTTACATAACACCCGCCCCGTCAGACAGACTATCTTGCAGCTTTATCAGGCGCTGTGGGACGGCCGTATCTTCACCCCTATATAGACACCAATCCCGAGCAGCAGCAGCCCCCCGATGGCCCCCAGCACCCATATCGCCCAGCCGTTCTGCTGGAAAAACCCTCCCACGTAGAACGAGTTGGCGGTGCTCCAGTCGCTCTGGTTCTGCGCCCCGTCCGTCGCCCTCACCCGCCAGTAGTATGGAGCCTCCGGCTTGCCGGTCGTCGGGCTGAGCTCCTCGCTCTCCGCGAGCTGGTACTCGGTGTCGGTCAGCCCATCTTTGAATATCACCAGGTGTGTGAAAGCTGAGTCCTGCGCCGCCTCGAGCGTGTACGTCACCCCGGACGGGTCGGTTACGGAAGTCCAGGTGAACCGGGGATGGCTGCTCTTCCGCGAGCCGTTTTCCGGGCTCAAAGGCACCGGCGCCGGTGGTGCCGCCGAGTCCTCCGTATAGAACATCCGCGCTCCCGTCCAGTTGCTGGCGTTGGCCGCCCCGTCCACCGCTCTCACCCTCCAGTAATAGGGTGCCGTCCGCTTGGTAAGCGTCAGCTCATCCGGAGCCGTCACCTGGTAATCCGTCTGCGTCAGGCCCGTCTTGGAAAGCGCCAGCTGGCTGAAGCCGGCGTCCGTGGCCACCTGTAGACTGTAGGTAACGCCGCTGGGGTCGCTCACCGCCGACCAGCTGAAAAGCGGCATCAGCTCCGTCTGCGAATCGTTGGGCGGGCTGTTAAGCGCGGGTACGGCCGGTGGGGTGGAGTCCTGCGTATAGAAAGCGCCCGCCGCCGTCCAGGCGCTGGTGTTGCCCGCCCCGTCCACCGCTCTCACGCGCCAGTAGTACGGACTGCTTATCTTGGTCAGCTGTAGCTGCTCCGCTTCCTGTACCTGGTATTCCGGCGGCATCAGCCCCTGCTTGAAGATTATCAGCTGGGAAAAACCCGCGTCGCTGGCTACCTGTAGACTGTAGGTAACGCCGCTGGGGTCGCTCACCGCCGACCACTCGAACATGGGCTGGACGGATGCCTGGGTGTTTTGCTGGGGCATCAGCAGGGTGGGGACGGGCGGTGGAGTGGACTCTATGGAAAAGGTGGCGGAGGCCGTGATGCCCCCGGTGGTCAGGTCCCGTGCGGTGACGCTGTGCTGGCCTGCGCCGGAGGCGGGGACCGTGAAGCTTACGGAAAAAGCCCCCGACGGGTCCGCGGTGATGGTTATCAGTATCAGGCTGTCGAAGCTAATGCTGACCCTCCCGCGGGGGGTAAAGCCCGTACCGGTGACCAGCAATTCGCTGCCGACGGCGCCCGTGGTTGCGCTCAGATTTATCTCCGAGGCTATTAGAAAGTCCGCCGATGCCGTGTAAATGCCGTCGCTGGCGCGTATACTGTAGTTCCCCGCGATGACATTGGGCGCGGTAAAGGTGGCGGAGAAGCTTCCGGTCGCGTTGGTGAAAACGTTTACCGGCTGGGTGGTAATCGTGGCGCCGCTATAAGTAATAGTCACCGAAGCGTTCGAGCGGAAGCCGCTCCCCGAGATAGCCACCGGGGTCCCCGAGGCCCCGCTGCTCGGGTTCAGGACTATTTTAGAATTTACCACGAAGCTGGTGGTGCTTGTCCCCGAAAGATTGTCCCTCGCCTGTATGGTGTGGGCCCCCCTGGTGGTTGCGGGCACGGCGATGTTTGCCGTGAAAGTGCCGGTGGCATTTGTGAATATGCTTGATGTGCTCAGGAGCTGGCCGTCCCAGTAAATCCTTATCCCCGAGTTATCGTCAAAGCCCGTCCCGTCCAGCTTTATCTGGTCGCCCACGAAGCCCTGGTTAACACTGGAGGTAAGATAAGGCCGCACGGAAAAGACGACCGCCGGCGAAGAGACGATGCCGTCGGTGGCATAGATGTTGTAGTTGCCGGTCCTGATGGCGGGCACCTGGAAACTGACCGGGTTCATAACGCCTGAGAGGGTCGTAGTGGTCTGGGCGATAAGGCTGTTGTTGAAATATATGTTTATCGCCCGGCTGGCGCGGAAACCGCCGCCGCTGGCAAGCAGGGTGTCGCCCACCGCGCCTGTATTGATATTCAGTTCGAGTATGGGGGTAATCGAAAGCGAGACGGAGAAATTCCCTCTGTTGGTGCTTATCCTGATACTGTACTGTGCGTTGGGGACCTGGGGGGCCGTAACCAGCTCGGAAAAGCTTGTTCCGCTGATTGTGGTCAGGGGCACGAGCACCTGCTCGAAGGCGGTCCCCGGCGCGAACGTTATTTGATATTGGTCTCCGTCCGTAAAGCCCGTGCCGCTTATGGTCACGTCCGTCCCCGGCGTCGCGGTGGAGGCGGAGATGCTCACGCTCTGCGCCATGGCCGGCGCCGCGTTGACGAATGGCATGGCAGCCACTAGCGCTACCACCAGAACGACTGCCGTACGCAGCAATGCCGGGCGCCGCGTTATCAGGGATTCTTTAAATCTTCTTATTATACACATCATTTCATCACCTTTTTATATAGTCTCCCTTATATATAACGCTGAAACCCTGCCGTAGTTCCTGTCTTGCGGGACAAAAATCCCTCCGTTAGAATACGTTGTGACATCTATTTACATAATAGGGATAATCTGTGGAATAGTTATAAAATAGCGATAGCAATAGTTACAAAACTATGACATTTAAGATTTCAGGCTTAAAATGGCGGGTTTTATTGTTCCGTCGGCGTTTTTGCGGATATCTTTTTTAGGTCCCGCACGGCGGAGAGGATGCCGGACCACAGGTCGCCGTATTTTTTAAGCCTCTCCGGCACTGTCGCCAGGGTGAAATCGGTGGGGTATACCTTGCCCAGCTCCTCCCACCGCAGCGGCGTGGAAACAGCGGCGCTGGCTCCGGGGCGGGGTGAATAAACGGAGGCGAGCGTCTTGCCCCGAACGTTCTGTCCGTAGTCCACGAATATCTTGCCCCGGCGTTTTTCCTGCGCCCACTCGGTGGTTATCTCTTTCGGATACTTTCTTGCTAGATATTTGGCGACCGTTTCCGCGAAGGAGCGCACCGCTTTATAGTCGAGGGTGCGCTTGATGGGCACATAGATATGGATACCCGTCTTGCCGGATGTCTTTACGAACGCCTCGAGCTCCAGCCCGTCGCATATCTCCTTAAGCCTGAGGGCGACCTCGCAACTCCTTTCAAATCCCTTCCGGTTTAGCTCAGGCTCCTCGTCTTTACTCTCTTTCCCCGAATAAATATACGGGTCGAGGTCAAAGATAACGAAATCGGGATAGTTGAGAACAGTATCGATGTCTTTCCTTTTCGACATCTCCGGCACTGGGTTTGTCCTGGAAAACCAGGAATGAAGCTCGATGTTCGCCACCTGCCCCAGCCAGATTAAGGTAGCGGTATTATCGCAGAGAATATACTCGCTTCTGGTCCCTTTTTCCTCGCTTATCATGACCCTCTTCACGTAATCGGGGAGCGGATGTCCCCAGTGTTTTTGCCAGAAGTGCTCTCCGTTGATGCCGTCGGGGTATCGGCTCAGCGTGAGGGGTCGTTCTTTCAGGTGTGGCAGGAGGTAAGGAGAGACTTTCACCAGATAGGTCAGCAAATCGCGCTTGGTGTAACTTTTATGCCTGCGCGTGGCCGGCCAGAGGGCTTTGTCCAGATTGCTCAGCTCTATTTTGGCACCTTCGACCTCCATGGTAAAAGACCCTGGTGGGTTCTGTAGCTGCTCTAGAATGCCGGAGAGGCCGGGGTCGCTGGTTTCTCCGGCAGAGTGGGAAATTGCGGTCTTGGTTGAGTTTTTTCTTCCGGGGTTATTTTTTGGCGGATCCAAAGGTGTAATGACCGTCTCCATCCTGTGTATTTCCTTCGCTACTTTATCTTCACGCAGCCGTATGAATACCGGAATGCGCAGCCGCCCGTCCTGCGTCCATTCGCTGAATTTGACCTCGGCAACCAGCTCCGGTTTGACCCAGGTGGTGGGCGTGTTGAGGTGCGGGGCCTCGGAAAAGGGGCAATTTTTTGTTCTTATGGCGTCGAGTCGCTGCTTCAACTCGGTGAGGAGTTTTTCGTCGAAGCCGGTTCCCACATGTCCCGCGAAGACGAGTTTCCCTTTTTTATCGTAATAGCCGAGCAGGAGAGAACTGAAAGTCTGCGTCCTTCCCCCCGCCGCCGTGCTGTAGCCACCGATGACGAACTCGTCACTGAGCATGGCTTTCACCTTCAGCCACTTTTGAGAACGCTTTCCGGGTTCATATTTACTATCGAGCTCTTTGGCCACTACCCCTTCCAGTCCGCTTTTTACGGCGGCTTCGTAGACCTTCTCGCCATCTTCCTCGAAGTAATCAATGAGCTTAACGTGGTCGGCGGGCCTGAAAACGGCGCTCAGCAACTGTTTCCTCGAACGCAGCGGAACGCCGCTGAGGTCGTACCCGTCCAGGTAAAGTATGTCGAAAACGTAGTAGATCAGGGGATACCTGCCGGGATGGCCGCTTTCATCCTTTCCCAGCGACCTCAGGTAGTTTTGCAGGCACTGGAAGCACTGCTTCCCCTTTTCGTCCAGGGCGATTACCTCCCCGTCGAGAAAGAGCTCGGAGGCGGGCTGTCGGCTGAGCTCCGGGGTCAGCGCGTGATATTGCCGCGTAATGTCGTTGCCGCGGCGGGAAAGCAGGGTTACATCGCCGTCCTTAATCCTGGCGATTACGCGGTAGCCGTCCAGTTTGGGCTCGAAGATCCACCCTGGATGGGAAAAAGGGCCATCGGCAAGACCAGCGAGCATCGGCGCGAGAGCGGCCGGGAACGCAGCCTGGCGGGCCCCCTCGACAATCACTGGGTTTGACTGTATGGCTGAGGCGCTGTCCGGCGTCCGTCCGGCCCTGATGTCTTCAACGGTGCGACCGGAAATCACCGACCTGTCTTCTTTGAGGATATCGGCCCCCGGCGCGGCATATTCGTCGCGGTGCTTCATAAGGAGCCAGTCGTTCTCCTTTTTCCGCAGCTTTACCAGCGTCCAGGAGCCCTTGAGCTTGCTGCCGCGCAGGAAAAAGGAAATCTTTCCGTTTTGCAGTCCGCTCCTCATCTCCTTTTCCGCGGCGGCGCGGTCGCCGAAGAGGTACCTGCCGCCCTCGTCGGGGGAGTAAGTGCCCCTGTCCCAGACGATAACCTCACCGCCACCGTACTCCCCTTTAGGAATAGTGCCTTCGAAAGCAGCGTATTCCAGCGGGTGGTCATCAACCATCACAGCCAGGTGCTTGTTTTTGGGGTCTGTAGACGGCCCCTTGGGAACGGACCATGATTTCAGTACCCCGCCGACTTCCATCCGGAAATCGTAGTGGAGCTGCCGGGCGCGGTGTTTCTGGACGACAAAGATGAGCGGGCCGGTATTTTCTGCCTTTTTCGGGGGTGGCTCAGGACTGCGCGTAAAGTCGCGCTTTTGCCGGTACTCTTCGAGCTCCTTTGCCATACTGGAATATCATCTCCTGCTTACTACCGGTTCCTTTTTCGCGGCTTTTATGCTGGCGCGCAGGGCTTCCATGAGGTCGCCGATTTCAGCCTTGGGCAGCGCCGGCGAAATCACCCTCTCGCCTTTCATCTTGGCGTCGATGACTTTTTGCAGGGCTTCCCGGTATTCGTCTTTATACTTCTCCGGCTGGAACTTATCGGCCATCGCGTTTATCAGTGAGATCGCCATGTTGAGCTCGGCCTCTTTGACCATTGTCTCAGGAGGGGTGATTTCCGCCCTCGGCGCAATCTCGTTGCTGTAGCGCAGGGTATGCAGGACGATGGTGCCTTCGAAGGGCCTCAGGCAGGCGAGGTGCTCCCGGCGCTGGAAAGTGACTTTGCCGATGCCCACCCGTCCCGTCTTGATTAGCGCTTCGCGGAGAAGCTGGAAGGGCCTGACCCCCGGGTCTTCAGGCTCGATGTAGTGAATCCCGGAGTAGTATAACGGGTCGATTTCTTCCGCCCGTACGAAGCTCATGATGTCGATAGCGTGCGCGGTCTTGATGGGCACTTTCTCGAAGTCGCTGTCTTTCAGGACGACGTACTCGTCTTTGGCGACCTCGTAGCCGCGCACCGTGTCCTTCATCCCGAAGTACTCGTTGTCCGTCTCGCAGTGGAGTACCTGTTTGGGTCGCGTGAGGCATTTTTTGTGGAGGAGGTGGAAGCTGAGTGATTTGCCCTCCGTGCCGACGTACATCTTGACCGGTATCGCCACCAGCCCGAAGCTTATGACGCCTTTCCAGAATGCCCTGGCCATAGCCCACCTCCCGGGGAAATATCTTTATGGATTCAGCATAGCACAGGTAACTGGAAAGACAATGATAAAAATCTCATTCGGGCTCGTGATGTTGCTGTTGATTATAAATAGAGTCAAGCCCGGAGCGGATGCTGAGCCTGATATTCTTCAACATGTGCTCCAGCAGGGTGGCTTCCTCTGCGCTCAACGACGACATTGCCAGGTCAACAATCTCGCGTGACACTGGCATTATGTGCATCAGCTTTTCCCGCCCCTTTTCGCTGAGCCTGACCTTTACTATCCTCTTGTTACCTCGGCTGCGCTCCAGCTCGACCAGCCTGTCGCGCTGCATTCGCCTTATAAGGGTGGTGATATTGTGAGTTTCCGTCTGTGTCCAGGCGGATATGTCCGAGGGGGTCATTGCGCTATTTTTAAAATAGAGCGCCTGTAAAACAATCAACTGGGTCATGGAGGAGCCTCCCTCGCGGTACAGGCGGGCGTCTACATATCTCATAACATCACGCGCCGTTTGGATGAAGAGTATATAGGTCCGCAACAAGATATTGGGCTCCATGATTTCATCTACGTCTATCGAGATTTGATTTTTTCTTGACATTTCACCAATCCTGAAATAGTATTTTTTCAAACCTTTATAAATGACTAGCTGCTTCCGCCATAGCATAGCTTATCTCTTATAATTTTTCAAATGACAAATACGTATACGTAAGATGAGGATAAGTGAGGTTGACATCTCATATATGAAGTAGTACGATAGTCCTGTTTATACCTGAATAAGCCATTTATCAAAATAAATTAAAGTAATGTGCCTGGCGATAAAATGCATTGATAATTATGCCATATGGCAAAACCCCGCCTGAAAATTCGCGCTGGTAAAGGGAGGGTAAAATGAGGAGTAAGCTATTTTTCTTACTGGTGGTCCTGGCCATGCTGGTTTCTACCATTCCCGGCGTTATACCGGCGATGGCGCAGGACGGGGAAGAGGAATTTGAGCTGAGCGTTGCGCCGCTTAATCCGGACTTCGAGGAATATCTAAAAAACCCTGAATATCATGGCGGTTACGTTCCCACGACGATGGACCTGAGCCATGTCGATAGTCTCGGCATAGCGCGGGAGAGCGTTATGGATATCATGCTCCCCGCATCATTTGACTGGAGAGGCTATGGCAAGGTAACGCCGGTGAAAGACCAGGACGGCTGCGGCACCTGCTGGATTTTCAGTACCCTCGCTGTTCTGGAGTCCGCCGTTCTGCTGGGTGGGGAGCCCGTCTTTGATTTTTCGGAGCAGAGCATAGCTCTGGGCGTCGACCGCTCCCGGGTCTCTATGTTTGATGACCCCACTGACCCGTGCATGGCTGGCGGCAACAGTTTCATCGCCAGCGAGGTCCTCATCAAGAAGGGCTCTGTCCTGGAGACCTGCAATCCTTATGACCCGGATGCTTTAAAATGTGGCGGCACCTGAGTAGCCGATAGCTGCCCTTCGGTCAAGAAGGTTACGGACTTCAGATATGTCACCGGCGATTCCAGCCAGACCGCCTTGATAAAGCAGGCAGTCATGAATCAGCCAGTTACTGTAGCGTTTGGTTACGACTCTTCGGCGGTGTATTCGGACCCCACATGGGGCACCATTTATGACTATTATCCGCATCCTCCAGGTGTGAACCACGGCGTAACGATTATAGGATGGGATGACAGCGTATCCCATCCTGACCCCGAACATTCCGGCACCGGCGCCTGGCTGGCAAAAAATAGCTGGGGCGAATCGTGGGGAAATGACGGGTATTTCTGGCTCGCCTACGATTCCAGTGCTCTTACCGCCGTAACGTATCTGGACTATGAAGACTACAATCCTAACGAACAACTCTATTACTGGGACGAAGCAGGCCCTATTGCCTCTTTTGGATGGACTCAATCGTTATGGATGGCAAGTGTGTTCACTTCGCAGCAGGATGGACACCTTACCCACGTTGAATTCTGGACCACCAGTCCCAACGCCTCGTATCTGATTCGTGTGTATAATGATGGGGACCCTTCCGATGGCCTTCAAAATCTGCTCGCAACGAAATCGGGCACCTGTGCCGAACTCGGCTATTATTCTATAAATCTTACTTCGCCACTGGCAATAACTAACGGTCAGACTTTCACTATCGTCGTAAGGATGACGACGCCGGGCTATAATTGGCCAGTACCTATCGAAGTAGCTATAACCGACTATTGCGACCCGCCTATACAACAGGGAGTCTGCTTTGTAAGCGATGACAGTGCAACTTGGTGGGATTTAGGCGATCCAGACAATTGGGAGGGAATGTCTTTCAATAACTGCCTCCGCGCCAGAATTTTAAATTCAACCGGCTCCATCTCCGGCTACGTTTACGAAATTGACGGCATCACCCCAATTGTGGGCGCCGCGGTAAGCGCCTCCCCCTTTGCCGACCATGAGGATATACTCTTCAACCCGGACTTCACCGCTGCCACCGATGGCTCCGGCCATTACACTATTGAAGACCTCCCCGCTGGGGACTACCTCGTCTGCGCCGTGGCGGACGGCCACGAGCGGGTTTTCTATGACGGCCAGCAGATACTTCAAACGGCAACTCCCGTGACGGTCACCGATGGTTCAAATACCGTCATAAACTTTAATCTAAGCCTCGGCGGCACCATCTCCGGCACGGTATATGACTCGGGCGGTACTACCCCCATTGAGGGGATAAGAGTTTCCGCCCACCCGGCAGGAATGCTCGGGATATCCTCCGCGGCACGTACGAATGAATTCGGGGAGTATATTCTGGACGGTCTGGGGTACATCGATTGGGTAGTATCCGCGCCGCTTATCGACGTTATCGGCAGCCCCAATAACGACTATGTCCTGCAATACTGGGAAAATAAAATGTTCTACGACCAGCCCTATACCCCGGTTGCGGTAGGGGAAAGCGGCATTGACTTTCATCTGGAAGCCGGTACGGGC
>CAYTZI010000055.1:0-12744 GCA_964442335.1 uncultured Dehalococcoidaceae bacterium
CGGGATGCCGATGCCGAGATTAACGTAAGTGCCGTCTTCAAGCTCGCTGGCCACCCGCAGGGCAATCAGCTCCCTGGAAAGTCCCTTGAATTTCGTTTTTTCAGCCATTATGTTCCAACCTTCCCGCTAGTCTATAGTGATGGCGAACTTCGGCCTTGACACCTTGACCATCCGGTGAACGTAAACGCCGGGCGTGTGCACGTTATCGCCATCGAGGTCCCCGGGGTCTACCAGGTCTTCAACCTCGGCGATAGTGATTTTTGCCGCCGTAGCCATAACATGGTTAAAGTTCCGCGCCGTCTTGGCATAACGCAGATTGCCATCACGGTCGCCGACCAACGCGTGAACGAAAGTGTAATCCGGATTCAAAGCATATTCCAGAACATATCTCTTGCCATCGATTATCCGGGTCTCCTTCGGCGCGCGGTTGTCCTCGATATTGGTGACGATGCTCTCTTCTACCACCGAGCCGACGCCGGTGGGGGTGAAAAAGGCGGGGATGCCGGCGCCGCCGGCGCGGTATTTCTCCGCCATGGTGCCCATGGGATAGACCTCGAACTCAATCTCACCGGCACGCACAGCCTGCTCGAACGGGTCCTGCATGCCCTTGCTCGCGGAGCGGAAGAGGCCGTAAGAATCGATGACCTTTTTTAACTGGCCGTTCTGCACCAGCTGCCGGAGTTCATCGGCGGCGCCGAGGAGGGGACCGCAGCCGCAGGTAAGCGTTAAGTCCTTTATTCCCTTCTTGATAATAGCGCGCAGCAGATAGCGGGGAACACCCGCGGCAAAAAATCCCGGGATGGCGATTGTAGCACCGTCCTGAATGTCCGCTACCGCCTCATCGACGCCGGGTAAAACCTTGTCCAATATTCGTTCCTCCTGAGTCTAGTCCTTCGGGCGAATTTTACAGCCTATTATGTCAAGTGCAGCTTCCAGCGCCAGCTCCATGCAGCTGAAATTCTTAGCCATACTAATGTCTGTAATCAACGGTTCCAAAGCCCAGGCCAGAGCTGTCTGCATACCGGCAACCACACACTCCGCCCCCAGCAAACGGACGGCACGTACCGTCTTTTTCAGTTGTTCGGCTACCTTCTCTTCATCCATAACAGCTGCGGACAGGTCAAGGAGAACAACGCGGGTCTTGACACCCACGATATGGTTAAGCAGGTTGGTGATGATATTCTCAAAACGGTCAACATCCAGGTGGCCGACCACAACCATCACCGAAAGGCCGGGATAGAGCTCGAAGACGGGGGCCGCCAGCGCCTTCCACTTATCGAGCCTGGCTTCCAGCTCATCGACGCGCGCTTTGACCTCCGCTTCCGCGCCGGACCAGGGGCGGTACTTGGCGAAATAGCCGACGCCGCCGATGTACTTACCGTTGCTGTCATAGAGGTGCGAAGCCGAGACGCGCACGGGGACAACCTTGCCGGACTTGGTCTTGGCCTTCGTCTCCATATCATGGATGGTGCCGCCGGCGGCATAGATTTTGCGGTTGGCTTCGCGGGCGGCTTCCGTGCTTTCGTAGACCTCGACGATGCTTTCGCCGATAAGCTCGGTCATGCTTCGCTCGGTGAGCTTACAGGCTTCCTTGTTGGCGAACTTGATAGTCCCTTCAGCGTTGATGGCGAGGATGGCGTCCGGGCAGCCGTTGAGCAGCGCTTCAAGGTGCCCGCTGCGGTGAACTGTCGTCTGCTTTTCCATTATCTTTACCTCCTAATTATACCAGATATATCCGTGCCAGCGGTGTATCAAAGGATATAGGTCTTTTGGTCTATTAAGTATATTAAGGGAAAACTGAAAAGTCAAAAGTCAAAAAAGGGGGTTCGGTTTACATATGGTTGATTCTTAATGCTCACCCCCTTATATCCCCCTCTCAAACTGGTTTATTTTTTCTGCTCGGTTCTAACCATTGTTTGAGAGGGGGAAAGAGTTTAAGAGGGGGCTCCGCCCCCTCTCTCCTTAACTCCCCTCTCCAGCCATTAACATCTGTGATGGCCTATCAATGACTCTGGCTGGAAACCAAAAACAAACAGAACCAAAAAGGGGCAGGGATGGCGGCCATGCCAGCTATGGCACGATTGTAAAAAAGCTCCGTATCTCTTATCATAGAAAAATGAGTCCCCGAAAGACCGGAGACAGCGGCCCGTCAGCCGACACGATAACGTTCCTGGGGACGGCCGGGGCGCGCTTCATGGTAAGCAAGCAGCTGGCGGCCTCGGGGGGGATGTGGCTTGACCTGAGCGGTACCCAGGTGCTCATCGACCCGGGGCCGGGGTGCATAGTGCAGGTTACCAAGCGCAAGCTGAACCCGGAAAATCTGAGCGCCATCATCATATCGCACCGCCACCTGGACCACTCGGCGGATGCCAATGTCATGGTGGAAGCCATGACCGGCGGCGGCTTCAGAAAGCGCGGGCGGCTGTTCGCGCCAGCGGACGCGCTCGGCCCGGAACCGGTCATCTTCTCTTACCTTAAAAACTACATGGACGGCGTAACCGTTCTGGAAGCGGAAAAGACCTACGAGACGGGCAGTCTTACCTTCAGGACGTCGGTCAGGCATATACACCCGGTGGAGACCTACGGCATGGTATTCGAGTCGGCAGATATGAAAATCGGGTACATGCCCGACACGAGGTACTTCGAAGGGCTCGCCGGGAGCTACGCCGGCAGCGACCTGATAATCATCAACATGGTGCTCATCGAACCCCGACCGCCCGTCGACCACCTTTCCGTGCCGGACGTCGAGCGACTGGTTAAAGAGATAAAGCCCGGTACAGCCATAATCAGTCACTTCGGGATGAACGTATGGAGGGTGCGACCGTGGCTCGTCGCCGAGGAGCTTACCCAGAAAACAGGCATAAAGGTGATAGCGGCGCGGGACGGCATGAAATACGATTTAGCGCAATTGAAGGATACCGCGGATAAAAAATGAACTACACGCGACTAAAAATGTGGATCATAGCCACCATCACTTTTACTGTCCTCGCCATTGTCATCCGCTCTATATGGCAGATAGTGGTCATTCCCACCGGCGGGACCATGCTGATCTTCATACCGCTCATAATGGCGATGCTTTTCTTAGAATTCCTGACAGTTTTCCTGGCGGTAAAGCCGGAGAGACTCAAGAGCCGGCTGTTCGCCACGGGAATGACGGTAGCTCTCACCGCCGGACTGGTGGCCGGGGTCACCCACTTCGTGCGGTTTATCATCTCGGAGAGGGCCGACCCCTTCTGGAGCAAAGTCGTCAGCGCGCTGGTCCTGGCCGCCAGCGTCAGCGCCTACTTCATGATACTATACGTCGTCTGGTCGCTGAGAAAAAGCAGAAAAGATGGAAACTCAAAAATTTGAATTGCTCGTGGGTGAAGCCATCGACAGGCTGCCCGAAGAATTCCGGGAGAGGCTGGAAAACATCGACATCGTGGTGGCAGACGCGCCCACGCGCGAACAGCTAAAGGCCCTCAAAGAGAAACGCGGGCACACGCTCCTGGGGCTTTATGAAGGCGTGCCGCTGACCGAGCGCACCCACGGCTATGGGTTCGTCATGCCCGACAAGATAACCATCTTCCAGAGACCGATTGAGGCGATGTGCCGCAGCGACGCCCGGATTGTCGAAGAGATTGAAAAGGTCGTCCGGCACGAGATAGCCCACCACTTCGGCATCAGCGACGACAGGCTGGAAGAGCTCGGCCGGTATTAGCTCCGCGCGAACAACTAGACCTGCGGTCTCAGGTCCCTGACCATATAGCCGCCCTCCGGGCGGTAGCCAGAACCGGCGCGATAGTATTCCTTAGCGCCGGTGCCGCTCAGAATAGCCATCCTGTCGGCACCAAACTCTTCAAGAGCGATGCGCTCCGCTTCAAGGAGCAGCGCCCTGCCTAGGCCCTTATGCTGGGCGGCCCCGGCCCTCTGCGCGCTGAGCGGTACTTCCGGTCCGAAAACGTGGAGCTCCCGGATAACGGCGTGATTACCGTTTGAGGCGGTCAACGCGGGGACGTGGCAGGACTGGACCCTCATCCTGAGAAGCCCGAAGAGGGTCTCGTTTTCATCCTCGAAGGAAAGGAAAATTTCCGTTCCGTCCGACGCCCTGTAGTCCATCCTGTCCAGATTTGGTTCCCCGATAGCGCGGCCGGCCAGAGCGCGGTGGCCGTACTCGCGGCAGCGTATGCAGCGGCACTCGATGCCGTCCCGCTTCATCTTCTCGCGGACGATATCACGCAGCGAGTCCTTCAGCCCGGCGACGATGAACTTCGACGGTATATCGCGGAGGACGCGGGAGATACGGACGTACTTAGGGACAATCGACTTAATCGAAACAATAAGGTCGACCATAACGTCGTCAGGATAGGGCTGATAGCGCCCTTCCCGCCACCACTTTTCCAGCTCCGTCCCCTGCACCACCATGGTGGGGTAGAGCTTGAGTCCGTCCGGCTTAAAGCGGTCGTCGGCAAAGAGCGTCCGGGACATCTCCAGGTCTTTTTGCGGCGTCGAGCCGGGCAGTCCGGGCATCCAGTGGTAATAGACCTTAAAGCCGTAATCGCGGAGGAGAGCGGTGGCGCGGACGACCTCCGCCACGCCGTGCCCCCGACGCACCAGCCGGTAAACATCGTCGTCCAGGGTCTGCACGCCAAGCTCAACACGGGTAGTGCCGAACTCCAGCATGCGGTCGATCTCAGCCTCTCCGCACCAGTCCGGCCGGGTCTCGATGCAGAGTCCGGTGCAGCGGTGCCACGCCGTTTCGTTGAGCTTCTTGGCTTCCTCCAGAGAGGCCGACTCCGCGCCATTAAGAGCGTCGTAGCAGTCCTTGATAAAGCGGTACTGGTAGTCGATGGGCTGCGCGAGAAAAGTCCCGCCCATGACGATAAGCTCGATTTTGTCCGTGGGGTGCCCCATTTCCGCGAAGGTCTTGAGCCGGGCGGTCACCTGCTGCCGGGCGTCGTAGGCGAAGCGGCGGGCGCGCAGGACGGCCGGCGACTCCGGCGTGTAGCTCTGGGGAGTGTTCGCATAGGTGGGGCAATAGACGCAGCGGCCGGGGCAGCTAAAGGGCGCGGTCATCACCGCCAGCGGCGTCACACCGGAAATAGTCCTTGTAAATTTCCTGACATTAACCATATTATAAGTACGGCACCATATCCAGTTTAGCAGATAGGGCTTATGTCAACAAACCGGCCGGGGAAAGTTCGTAGCGCATTACTGGTAACAGCCGGAACGCTATCCACCGGCATAGGGATAGTGGGCATCTTCGTGCCCGTACTGCCCACGACCCCCTTTCTACTGCTGGCCGCCGCGTGCTACTTGCGGAGCTCGGAGAGGCTTTACCGCTGGCTTCTAAACACCAGGATAATCGGCGCTTATATCTGCAACTACATCGAAGGCAGAACGATGGACCCGAGGGCGAAGCTTGTCACGCTGTTTCTGCTGTGGCTGGGCATCGGCCTATCGGTGGGACTGGGCACGGACAACCTGGCCGCCAGGATAGTCCTGCCCATCGTGGCTGCCGGCGTCACCCTGCACATCGTCACCATAAATACCAAACGGAAAGGGACGATGACCACCGGAGAAATCTTCGACGAGATAGCGCCGTCATGGTACAACTTCCGTCACCGCTCGATATTCCCTAAAGAACTTGAAGAAATGGCGGAGCGGTGGCGGGGAGGCAGTCTCCTTAACGCGGGCTGCGGGCACGGACCGGACTTCGTTCCCTTCCGGCAGAACTTCGAGCTGTATGGAATAGATATATCCGGCAGAATGCTCGAGCTGGCGAAGAAATACGCGGAAAAATACGACTACACCGTTAGTGTGACAAAGGCCGACGCCCGCAGCCTGCCCTACGCGGACGGCTTTTTCGATTACGCCATCGCCGCGGCCACCTACCACCACATCGAGGGGAAAGAAGAAAGGTTGAAGGCTTTCCGGGAGCTAAAGCGGGTGCTCAAACCCGGCGGGGAGGCCTTCATCACCGTATGGAACAGATGGCAGCCGAGGTTCTGGTTCAGGCCAGGAGACATAACGGTGCCCTGGAAAAGCAAAGAAAAAACGCTCTACCGCTACTATCACCTGTTCTCTTACGGCGAGCTCGAAAAGACACTGACAAAGGCGGGACTGGAAGTGATAAGCGTGTTTCCAGAAAAAAGGTACAGGTTCCCGATAAAGCATTTTTCCAGGAATATCTGCGCGCTGGTGAGGAAGGGCTAGCTTCACCTTTCCGTTTCCACCCACAGCTTTTCGCCATCGGTAGTTAAGTCGATAGTGCCGCGTTCATCGGTGCGGTAAACGTTTTCTACACCAAGTTTTTCTGTCAACCTTTCGAGCACTTCTTCATCCGGGAGGCCAAAATCATTGTCAGCGCCGACGGAGATTACAGCTACAAGGGGGCCCACCACCGAGAGAAACTCCGGCGTAGTGGACGTATCCGAGCCATGATGGGCTACCTTGAGGACGGTTACGGAAAGACCGGCGCGCTCACGGACGAGCTCCCACTCCGTCTCTTTCTTGATATCGCCGGTAAACAGAAAACTGACATCGCCGTAATCAAGTCGCAGCACCAGGCTGGCGTTATCTATGTCCTCCCCAACAGCGGGCCGGGAAGACAGCACTTCCATAAACAGGCCGCCGCCAAGAGCGATGCGCTGTCCGGCCCGGCCGATAATCCCCTTTACTTCCTTTTCTTCGATTGTCCTGAGCCACTCATCATACAGCGGTGATGAATAGTCGAGGGCGGGATAAAGCACCTGCTCCACGTCATAGCGCCGCAGCACCTCGACCAGTCCGGCGAGATGGTCCTGGTGGGGATGGGTCAAAACGAGCAAATCGATAGACCTGTCCCAGAAAGGCATCCGGCTGCCCAGTCCCAGGGTTATGGCGCGGGGGCTGGGGCCGCCATCGACCAGCACCTGCTGACTCCCTTTCTGGATAAGAATAGCGTCGCCCTGTCCCACGTCGAGAAAGCTGACCCGGAGGTTATCTCCGGGCATAGTGGCCGCCGTGAAACAGACGAGCACCGCCAGGACAGAAAGCGGTGCGACGGCCCACTTTAAGCCGCGCCCGAAAGAAAGACCGGCCCCGGACTTCATCAGCCCGGCCGCGCCGGACGCCAGGTTGCGCAGTCTTTGCCAGCGGGAGTGCACCCAGATGACCGCCGCCAGCGCCGCGTAGTAGCAGGCGATGAAGATCGGACTCAGGGATTCAACCGCCACGGCGGCCATAGATGGGGCTCCCAGCCCGCTGACGACCGCCATCATGTAGGACAGAAACAGCCAGGAAAGCCAGCCGAAAATACCGGCTACCGCCACCGAAGCCAGTCCGATGAAAGCCGTGAGGGTCCCGAGCAGAACTATCACCGGCAGGGCCGGCAGCGCCAGGAACGTCGCCAGGGGGCCCGCCAGCGAGAAAATACCGAAGTAATAAGCAACCACCGGCCAGACGGCGATAATCGCCGCCAGTGTGGCGCTCATGGTATTAACGGTAAGATTGGCGGAAGAGACCAGAAAACCCTCATCGCCGAGCCTGGCGGAGACGATACGTCTGCCGTAGCCGTTGAGAACGGGATAGATAAAGACCAGGCCGGCCATTGAAAGGAAGCTGAGCTGGAAAGAGGCGTCTCCGAGTACGTACGGATTGACGCCCGCCATGACCGCGGCGGCGAAGGTCAGCGACACCACGGCGCTCTGCTGGCGGCCCAGGGCCTCGGCGGTAAGAAAGAGACTGGCCATGATAGCACTGCGCAGCACCGGGGGGTTCATGCCGGTGAGGACGGCGTAGAGCCAGACCGCGCCCAGCGCCAGCCAGACGTAGAAGTAATGCCTGCGACCGAAGAGCCAGAGTCCAACGCCCAGAAGGATGCCGGCCATGATGCTGATATTGAAACCGGATATCGCCAGGAGATGGGTAGTGCCGCTGCGGGCGAAATCGGCATTTAAATCATCGGGGATATTACCGCGCATCCCCAGTACGATGCCCTGCGCCAGGGAAGCCTGGGGCTCGGGGAGGACCTGCGTAAGAGTATCCGAAAGGTCTTCCCTCAGGGAATAAATCCACGCCAGCGGGGGAAAGCCCTTCCCGGTATCCACCACCTCTATCCTGGGATACAGGATGGTGGTATAAATGCCCTGGTGCTCCAGATAACCGGCGTAATCGAAGTCGTCAAGGCGCGGCGGCGTGTTCAGCCTGCCGGTCAACTTGATGACGTCCCCGTAACGATAGGCGGGGTAGCGGGGCACAAAGACCAGGGCCGTGCCGTTGACTTCTTTCCAGACTCCATCCACATTGATAGATTCGACGGAAAGAAAAAGGTGGGTGCTTTTATCGCGGACATCGGGGTCGCGCACCAGCTTTCCCTGGACCTCAAAAGAACCGAGGTCGTTATAGAAGCGGAGCCGGCCCTCATCAACGTTATTGAGGCTTGAATACGAATAAGAGGTCGCCGCAACGAAAAGCACGATTCCCAGTCCGGCGATAATCAATCGCTTAACATGCTTGCGGTCGAAAAAGAGGAGCAGCAGCGGGGCGAGTCCGAACAGGCAGAACGGCCAGGGTACCTGGAGTTTATAACCCAGAAAGATACCCAGGACCCAGACGCAGCTTAAAAAGATAAGTACCATATTTTAATATTAGTCGGCGATGGTAATCAGGTCTTTGATATTTTCCAGCGTCGCGGGGCCGAAACCTTCAACCTTGAGCAGCTCGTTGATATCCCGGAAAGGGCCGTGCTGCTGGCGGTAAGCGATTATAGCCCCGGCGCGGACCTCGCCGATGCCGGGCAGAGCCGTCAGCAGCCAGGCGTCGGCTTTATTGATGTTTATTTTCTGTAGCGTAGCGACTTCTCCCTGACCGGGAACGATAATCTCCGCATAAGATGAATCGGCGTTATCGGTGAGGCCGCCGGCGGCCCGGATGACATCTTCGATGGTATCGCCGTCGTCTACAGGATAGACTCCGGGGCTGTTTACCTCGCCGCCGACATATACATCTCCGGCCCAGGCCGGTGTGGGAGGCAGCGATATTTCGACAGGCTGGGGGCGGGGATATTTCAATGCGATGACGACACTGCCGGTAATGACGATCGCCACCAGGAGCGCAGTTACCAGGGTCCATCGGTTGAAAAACCTGCCTGCCTTGATAATAGGCCTCCGCTACAGGGAAGTAACGACAGCAGTTATTATAAGCCCCGTTTCGCCATTTGGCAAACCGGAACGGATAGATAATTATAAACGCTTCCAATTAACATACTCACCCCCTTAATCCCCCTCTCAAACAGCTTCAGTATTGGGTGTACGATATTTCTTTTGTTTGAGAGGGGGAAAGAATTTGAAAGGGGGCGAATAGGGAAAGAAAATCCCTCTCTTATCTCCCTTTACGAAAGGGAGACGCAAATGCCCGGAAATACAGGGTGTTTGAGAGGGGGCTCCGCCCCTCTCTCTTTTACTCCCCTCTCCAGCCATAAATATCCGTGATTACCTGTCAATGTAACTGGCTGGAGAAGGGTTCACCCTGAAGGGATAAAGGGGTGAGGTTGGCACCTAAAACTAAAAGCAAACGAAATCCCCTAATACGATGTGGGGAAAAAGTATCGTGGTGACGCTATCGGACTTGAAAAAGATAAAAGGGAAATATACCATCAAGCGGGAAAATGTGAAAAACAGCGGGTGATTTTAGACACCGCCCAGGGCGCTGCGCAGGGCTTCTTCAGAATCGGGGGTGGTCACCGCGATAATCTGGTCGCCGGCCTGAAGGGCGGTCCCGGGTGCAGGCGTGCGGGCGGTGCCCTCGCTGGGAATGATAAGGGCCAGGTTACTGCCGGCGGGCAGGGAAAGCTCTTTAACAGTCTTGCCAACCGTCTTCGAATCCGGAGTAATCTTGACATCGACGATGACGAGCCCTTTTTCATCGATGGTAAGCAGGTGGGTCAGGGGATGGGTGGGTACCTCCCGCTCGATAGTCTCCAGAATGATATCGGTGGTGCTGATGGTAACGTCCACTCCCAGCTTTTTGAAGAGGGCGGCGTTCTGGGGATTGCGCAGGCGGGCTATGGTGCGTGGTACGTTGTGCTTGTGCTTGGCCACCTGGCAGGAGACAAGGTTATCCTCATCATCGCCGGTCACGGCGACAAACATATCGGCGCGGCCGGTGCCGACCTCGGCCAGCGTGGCAGCTTCACAGCCGTCGCCGCGGAAGCAGACGCTGCCCAGCTCATCGGTGATGGTCTTGCAGACGCGGGCGTCCTTCTCCAGCACCAGGACCTCATGCCCTTCGTTAAGCAGAGCCTTGAGCAGGTAGTAGCCGAGACGTCCGCCGCCGACAACGATAATATACATGTTATTTATTATTATCCGGTTCTTCTATTTTCTCCCGCATCAGCTGGGAAAATACCTTGGTGGGGCTGATGGTTTCCAGTCCCAGGGCGGAATACATCTCCTCGCGGAGGGGGTCGTAAATGCGGCAGACCACGCGGGGGACGTTGTAGATATGCTTGGCTATCTGGCACGCCATGACGTTGCGGTTATCGCCCTGGGTCAAAGCCACGAAAATATCCATGTCCTCAATGCCGGCCTTCTTCAAAGCCTCCTCGTCAATGCCATTGCCAAAGAGGGCCGTACCGCGGAACGAAGGCGGCAGGCGGCGGAAGCTGTAGGTATCGACATCAAGGACCGTTACCTCATGACCGTCTTCATCGAGGAGAGAAGCCAACCTGGCGCCGACACGACCGCACCCCATTATCAGTATCTTCATATCAGGGACTCTGTTTTCATGGAACTTTGCTGATAGAGTATAACCGGGCAGGGGGAATTTTTCAACACATAGGGAACGACATTCCCCAGGCTGAACTGGCCGAACCGCTGTTTGTAAGAGATGCCCATTAAAATTAGGCTCACGCCCCTTTCCACGGCCTCGTCGACCACAGCGGGGCCGACTTCCCTCGCCTGGAGGACATCTGTCTCGACCTCGGCGCCCTCTTCCTCGGCGATGGTCTCCACCTTATCGAGGATTTCTTCCGCTTTTTTTATCTCGGACTGTATTTCCGCGTCAAGAGGCAGGGCACGCTTGATGGTGACAACGGAGACCGCCCAGACTTTGCCTTTATCCCTCTTGGCCAGCCGGCAGGCAAGCCTGATGGTCTCATCATCCGCGCCGGTGCCGGCGACCGGCACCAGGATATCCTTGAACACGAAAATCCTTCCAGTAGATTATCTGCTTATCAGACCGTGCTATTATAACCCGATTATTAAAAATCCACAACACCCGCAGCGGGCTACTTTCTATTCAGTTTAATCTGCCATTCGTCCCGGGGCCTGCGGCGGCTCCAGCGGTAGAGCAGATAAATAATTATGCCGCCGACCATCCAGCCGAGACCAGCCCAGCGGCTGTACGGCTCGGTGAACAGCAGGAGGAGCCATATACCCATACAGGAAAACAGCCCGATGATGGCGGTCACGGGAATCTCACGTTTTTTAATATGGATGTTCCACCCAAGCTTAAAAGGCCGCGGCATGTCCGGCTTTTTAATACGCAGCATAATGATAGACGCGTGCGAGAACATAAAAGCCAGCAAGGACCCGATAGCGTAGAGAACGCCCATATGGGAGAAAACATCCGTGCTGGAAAACCCCGGGATCAAGAGAGCCACGGCAATCAGGCTGAAGATGATGATGGAAATATACGGCGTTTTAAACCGGGAGTGTATGCGACTCAGCGCCGGAGGTACGAGATTATGGGTACCCTGAGAAAAAGCCAGACGGGAGATGCCGATGAGCCCGGCGTTGGTGGCGATAAACAGAATCGTTCCGGCCAGCACGGCGATGAGCGGCTTGAGAATCGTCCTTATTATTTCCACCGGCAGGTAAAAGGCTATCCCCGCTACGGGGTCCCGGCCCCATACCGTGGCCAGCTCTTGCGGGGGCATGGCGGAAAGGGATATCAGGGAAATCCCGGCAAAGATAACCAGGACGGCGACAATCATCATCAATAGCGCCCGGGGCACGCTTTTTTCAGGTTTCTTGGTTTCCTCAGCCATCTGAGACATAGTCTCAATGCCCGTATAAGCGATAGTTGCCAGAGCGATGCCTGTAACCAGGTTTTCGGGGGAAGGCCAGGTATCCAGGATACGGTGAAACAATATTGTGGGATTGAACAGGGTGATAAAACCGATGACGACCAGTGACACCTGCGTCAGGATATCCACGAGGGCGGCAGTCACATTGATAAGAGAGGTCTCCCGGATGCCGATGACATTTATCGCCATGAGAAAAAGGACAATCCCGATGGAAGCGAAAGTGCCGATGATAGGTGAGGTCTTGAAAGGCTCCCAGAAGTAACCGAGGTAGGGAGGAATAGTGTAAGCGGAAATGGATATGGTGACGATATAACTGAGCATCAACGCCCATCCGGCGAGGAAACCGGCCGAGTCGCCGAAGGCATTCCTGGCGAAGCTGGCCGAGCCGCCAGCCTCAGGTATCGCCGCCGTACCCTCGGCGTATGTCAGAGCCGTAAAAATAAAAAGGATCCCGGCAATCCCTAGGGCCACCGGGGTGGCCCCCATAGCCACCACGGCGACGATGCCGAGAGCGTAATAGATGGAAGAGCCAACGTTGCCGTAGCCGGCGCTGAAAACAGCCGGGATTCCCAGCACTCTTCTTAAACGAAAGCGCTTGATTCTACGGGGACGGAAGACTTTATCACCGGGTCTCAAGGGTAAACTGTCAGGCATATCTCTTCAATAGAACTGATTATATTACAAAACGTCAACAC
>CAYTZI010000056.1:0-4779 GCA_964442335.1 uncultured Dehalococcoidaceae bacterium
TTCTCTTCCATGCGCTGTACCTGGGGCCAACTCTGGATGCCAAGCGCGTCGAGAATTTTGATGAAGCTGGTTTTGAATGGGAAGGGCCGGTTAACTTACGTACCTTTAACTTTGGTCCGCCAAAGAAATAGAAACTCTGTATTTAAAAAAACTCAAATAAAAAAGTACCCAAAATTTACTGACGTCGTTCCACTTTACCCTGAGTATGACGTAAGACCCAAAATAAGGGGCGTAAGGAAACGATACTAACTTAGAAAATATGCGCGGGATTAGTGGCAACAACTGGATTCGAACCGGTGACCAGGGTAAACCTTCAAGACCTGCTACGACCGGCCGGGTAGAGTGTTGACAACGCCGGCGCTTTATTGCTATATTGATATTGAGCATATGCTCATTATTCGGGAGGAACGGAATGTCCAGACCCCAGAAGTGCCGCCGGGTAGAATTTCTACCCAGCCTCACCTACTTTAAACCGGCGGGCGTGCCGATGAAAGACCTGGAAGAAATTTCAATGTCGATAGAAGAGGCCGAAGCGCTGCGTCTTAAAGAGCTGGAAGGGCTCGAACAGGAAGAGGGAGCCGAGAAAATGAATGTCTCCCGCCCCACTTTCCAGCGCGTCCTGGCATCGGCCCGGCAAAAGATGGCCGAAGCCCTCCTCAACGGTAAAGCGATAAGGATAGAAGGCGGCAATTTCCAGCTGACATGGCGCCGGTTCCGCTGCAACCAGGGCCATGAGTGGGAGCTGGATAAACCGGTCAGCGAGGTGCCGGAACTCTGCCCGACATGCAAACTACCTGATGTACGACCCGTGCAAACAGCGGGCACCGGTCAGGTCTTCCACGAACGGGTGCGTAAAGCGAAGCGGCAAACCTCCGTCTGAAGAAAGGAGAGCCACCGATGGAACGCCGGTTCTTATGCAAAAAGTGCTGGAACGTGTTCGACCATCCCGTGACCGACAGCCCCTCTCCGGACGAAAAGATAAAGTGTCCGGCATGCTGCGGCGTTGACGTTATGGAAGCTCCTCCCTGGGCGCCGCTGGATTCCGGCAAGAACATATTTGAAAGCGACGAATGGCAGTATGAATGCCAGGACTGCAAAAGAAAATTTAAAATGCCCATCCCCAAAAGCCCTTCCGAGGATAAAAGCCGGAAATGCCCTTTCTGCAACAGCGGCCATCTTCACCTGATAACCGGAGCGAAAGCTCTCCCGCTGTACTGCAGCTGATAAGGCCGATATTTGAGGCCGTGTGCCTCACCGATAAAGTTAAGGGGTAAACGGGAAAACCGGAAAACCCCGGAAAGCACCACCGTCAATGAGCGAATCGCAACAAGCGGACAAACAGGAATCCTACGACCTCGAGCCGATGTATTCCACCAACGAAATCTCGGGCAAATGCCTAAAATGCCTGAGCGAAAAGGAACTGCACGGCTGCCTCTGGCAACTGCTTCGCGATGATATCATCGATAAAGCCGTCCAGAAAAAGTATGAAGCTTTGATTAACTTCCTGCAGTCGCCGGAGTCCGAACGGCTCCGCATCGAATCCGAAAAGCACCTTGCCGAAGGCAAAAAGGTATCGGTAAGGATTACGGTCGATGACGGCCAACCGAAATACGAGCTGATAATCAAGAATTAAGCGTTACGATAAAGGAGGCCTATGCCCACGCCCGAAGAAGTAAAAAAACTGCTTGACACGGTGCTCGTCCCCGGCGTTAAACGCAGCCTGGTCAAGATGAACCTCGTTAAAGATATCAGCACGGCTGACGACAGGATTGATATCACCATCGCCGACGCAGCTTTGATGAAAGGCACCAAAGACTGGCTGGCGGAAAACATCAGGGAGGCGTTAACCGGACTCCAAGGCGTGAAAGACGTAAACGTCAATTACGCCGAGGCAAAGCCCAAAGACCTCAACGCCATAAAAAACGTAATCGCGGTAATGAGCGGCAAAGGCGGGGTGGGGAAATCGGTGGTGGCGAGCCTCGCGGCGATAGCGCTCCGCCGCCAGGGCAGCGAGGTAGGCGTCCTGGACGCCGATATCACCGGTCCCAGCATCCCCAAGATATTCGGCGTCAGCGGCCCGCCGGCGATAGCGGAAAGCGGCATCCTCCCGATACCGTCGCGGTCAGGCATAGAGGTGATGTCCATTAACCTTCTCCTGCCCAACGAGGATGAAGCGGTAATATGGCGCGGCCCGCTAATCGGGCGTGCCATAACGCAGTTCTGGGAGGACGTGCTCTGGGGGCAGCTCGACTACCTCGTCGTCGATTTGCCGCCGGGCACGGCGGACGCTCCTCTTACCGTAATGCAGCAGCTGCCGATAACCGGCATCCTGATTGTCTTCACGCCGCAGGAGCTGACGGCCATGGTGGTGCGCAAAGCCGTAAAGATGGCGCAGCAGATGAGCAAACCGATTATCGGGGTAATTGAAAACATGAGCTATCTTTACATACCAGAAATCGATAAAAAGTTAGAAGTCTTCGGGAAAAGCCGCGGCGAAGAGATGGCCCAGGCCGCCGGCGCTCCCCTGCTGGGTCAACTGCCCATCGACCCCGAGCTGGTAAAGCTCTGCGACGAAGGCGATATTGAACGCTATAACTCGGAGGCGTATAACGCCTTTGCGCAGAAGCTGGCGGAAGCGATGATAAAAAAATAGAAGGATAACGGAGGTAACAGCGTGCCGACAATCGCCGATTACAACCGCTACGGAGAAGAGCTGGAAAAGTCCCTACTCTTAAAGACGTCACCCATCGCCGTGAAGATGCTGGAGAAGGAAAGCGATATACCGGAGGGCGCATTCCGGCCTAAAAGAGACCGGGGGTATCACCTGGCGCAGTGCCAGGCCTTCGCCATGTCCCGCCGGCAGGGCATGACGATAGCTATTTTAAAAGAGGACCAGTGGTGCTGGGCGCCGCTACTGGCTTACGGCCTGGTGGACGACCCCCACCATCCCATCGTGGAAGCGTTTGCAGCCCTGCCGCGCTTCGAGAGAGGAAAGTACATCGGCATGGTGACCGCCCCGCTGAAGTCGGCCAGCTTCGAGCCGGACCTGGTCCTGATATACTCCGATACCGCGCAGCTCAGGGAAATGCTGAGCGCGGTGGTATTCCCGGAAAAGAAGCTGGTGAAGTCCGAGTTCAACCCCATCGATTCCTGCGTCTACGCCGTCGTGCCGGTAATGATGGACGGTCAGTACCGGATAACCCTGCCCGACCCCGGTGAAGCCTCCCGCGCTTTTGCCGGCGACGACGAGATTATCTTCTCCGTGCCGAAAGATAAAGTGGGGGCGCTGGCGGAGGGGGTCAAGCGCAGCGCGGAGATGAAGAAGAACGCAGCCGACTGGTCGCACATGATACTGATGCCCGATTTCCCGCGACCGGACTTCTATAAAGAGCTTTTCAAGAAATGGGGACTGGACGTGGAGGACTGATTTTAAAGCTAATACTTAAGTAAAAAAGAAAGGGGGGCAGCCATGGCAGAACTAAAAGACAGTTGCGTTAAACCCGTCCGCGGGCCCATTTTGCCCGCCGCCTCTCCTCAATCAGCCCCGGCAATGCAGTCGCAGGAGGTACAAAAAGTGACAGCGCGCGTTGGTCAGGAGGCACCAGACTTCGAGCTAAGCGCCTTCGTGACCGGAAAAGGGTTCCAGCCCATAAAACTCTCGGACTATAAAGGCAAGTGGATAGTCCTCTGCTTCTATCCGGGTGATTTCACTTTTGTCTGACCGACGGAACTGGCAGCGGTTGCTGCCCGGTACAACGATTATAAAGAAATGGGTGTGGAAGTACTGGCGGTGAGCGTGGACAGCCGCTTCGTGCACATGATGTGGCAGGAGCAGGAACTCTCCAAGATGGTGGACGGCGGCGTGCCTTTCCCGATGCTCTCGGACGCGGGTGGAAGGGTCGGCGCGGTCTACGGGGTATACGATGAAGCCGCCGGCGTAAATATCCGCGGCCGGTTCGTCATCGACCCCGATTTCCAGATCAAGGCCATGGAGGTCCTGACGGCGGACGTGGGCAGGAACCCCGACGAGCTGATGCGCCAGATTAAGGCATTCCAGCACGTGCGCGCCACCGGGGAGGTAACGCCTTCCGGCTGGCAGCCCGGCCAGCCCGCCCTGAAACCCGCGCCATCGCTGGTGGGGAAGGTCTGGCAGGTCTGGAAACCTTAAAGCCCATCCGACAAAAAACTATACCTGAAAAGCGGCGCCATTTTAATACTCCGGACGCGCTGAAGCAGGGCATATTGGACCAGAAAGAAAGCCGTAAAACGGGCTACTACAGATTGGCCGGCAGGCTCCTGTGGAACGCCTTCCGTTTCCGGTTCTCCAGAATCACGAGCAACCCTCTAAAGCCGGTCGCGTTAAGCCTGGCGGTTACCGGCCGGTGCAACTCCCACTGCATCATGTGCAATATCTGGAAAAACGCCAGGGACAATCCCGGCGTTAAAGACATGGAGATTTCCGTCCAGAAAATCATCGGCATGCTGGACAACGACCTTTTTTCTGAGCTCGTGGAGCTGGACCTGACCGGCGGGGAGCCTCATCTCCGGGATGACCTGGTCGACATAGCGCTCGGAGCGGCCCGACTGAAAAAAGGCAGTCTGCCGAAGTTGAGAAGCATCATTATTACCTCCAACGGGTTTCTCCCCGAACGTATAATATCGAATTACAGGGCAATCCTGGACGCGCTTAAGGACACGGATATAGATTTGGTCAGCGTTATCTCCATCGACGGCATTGGGGAAACTCACGACCGTATAAGGGGGACCCAGGGCGCTTTC
>CAYTZI010000056.1:4789-12695 GCA_964442335.1 uncultured Dehalococcoidaceae bacterium
TAAGAAAAGATTACCCGAACCTTATTGCGGGTATAAAGACCACGATTATGCCCGACAATATCGATTGTCTCGATGCAATCCTGGAATTCGCTTCAGCCAGCGGCCTTTTCCATATCATCTCGCCGGCTATTTTTACGGAATCCAGGTTTAAAAATATAGAAAAGAGTGAAAGACTGGCGCTGACGGCATCCGAAGACGGAAAGCTGCGTGACTTCTACGGTCGCGAAGAGCTTAAGGCAAACTACATGTACGCCACAGGGCTCGAGTACCTTAAAACCGGCAAAAAACACTGGGCCTGTACCGCGTGCTATAACTACCTGTTCATCGACTACGACGGACAGGTCTATCCCTGCGAGCTGATACCCGAAGCGATAGGCAGTGTAAAAAAGCAGGACATCCGGAAAATATGGGATAGCCGTGAAGCCCGGCGCTGGCGTAAAAACATTGACAGACTTGAACGCTGCCGGCTATGCCAAGAGCCGGGAGCCGTCCGCTACAGCGCCGTAACCGGGGGCATGAGCTACCTTAAGTTTCTCTCAAAGCTGGGGAAGCGGAAATATAAAAAATCGCTGGATGGAGAAGGTTACTCAAAGTATTTGCAGAGGCCGCGAACAAGGCGGTAACATGTAGTAAGGGAGAATAGTATGGCTGAAACCGGTAAGGACATCAAGGCGCTGATTATCTATTTTTCCGCTACCGGAAACACCGAGAAGGTAGCGAACACCATACGCGATACCCTCATCAACGAGGGCATCACGCCCGTCGTCAGGAAAGTCGCCGAAGTGGCAGGAGAGGAGCTGTACGATTACGACCTCGTTTTTCTGGGAGCGCCTTCCTATTCTTTTGCGCCGCCGGAGCCGGTGCAGCGCTTCATCAAAGACAAAATGAAGCTGCACCGGGACAGGGGCGATATCAAGCCCGGCGCGCCGGTGATACCGGGAAAGACCGCCGTCATGTTCTGCACTTATTCGGGACCGCATACCGGCGTGAGAGAGGCCACCCCCGTCGGCGAATACATGGGACAGCTTTTCGAGCACATAGGTTTTAACGTCGCCGCCGGATGGTACATCGTGGGGGAATTCCACGGCAACGAAGAGTTTAGCACTAAAGGAAAGCTGGGAGACATACGGGGCCGACCGAACGCCAAAGACCTGGAGGAAGTCGCGAATAACGTCTCCGCGCTCATAAAATCTATCCGTTCGAAAAAATAACAAAAGAGATGGAGGGCCTTAATGCCGACGATACAAGAGTTCAACAGCTACGGGAAAAAACTGGAGGACCTGCTGGGCCTGCAGACATCCCCCATCGCCGTGAAGATGCTGAAAAAAGAGTCGGACATTCCCAGAGGGGCTATCCGGCCTAAAAAAGACCGCGGCTATCACCTGGCGCAGTGCCAGGCCTTCGCCATGTCCCGCCGCGAAAGGACGGCCGTAGCCATGCTGAAGGAAGACAACTGGTGCCCGGGGGCGGTGCTGTCCTACGGACTTGAACCAGTACCGGACAACCCCGCCGCCAGGGCGCAGAACACCGGCGAATACTTCGAATACGGCAGGTATATCGGCATTCTTACCGCCCCGCTGAGGAAGGCGCGGTTCGAGCCGGACGCGGTTATCATTTATTGCGATACCAACCAGCTCCGCGTCATGCTCCTTTCCCTGAAACCGGAGGAACGTTCCCTGGTAAAAACCAACGTCTTTCCCTTCTCCTGCTCCAACGCGGTCGTCCCGGTTATTCTGCACGGCGAGTACTGGATAAACCTCCCCGACCCCGGCGAATACGCCCGGGCGCTGACCATCGCGGGAGAGATGATGTTTTCCGTGCCCGCAAGCAAGGTGGCCGACCTCGTGAAAAATCTCAAGGGAATAGAAAGAAATACATCGGGATTCGGCCATGAGTCGATGATGATGCAGCCGGACTTCCCGCAGCCGGAGCTTTACAAGAAGGTATTTGAAACCTGGGGCATGGACCACGAAAAATAGAAACGAGGACAACTAGCTTTTAACGATGATATATAACGGCGTAAGTCCCGTGGCATTCACCGTGGGGCCGATAGCGGTGGCCTGGTACGGCATCATGGTGGCGCTGGCGGTAATCACGCTGGTGGTCTGGGCGCTGTTATCCGTGAGGAAGGACCCCCGCCTTTCCTACGACATGGTCATCAACGCGGCGATTGTCGGCATACCTTCCGGGGTTATCTTCTCGCGCCTGCTCCACGTGATAGACCAGTGGAGCTACTACATGGCGCATCCGGGGCAGATAATCGGCGGGGAGGGGCTTTCCATCTGGGGGGCAGTGATAGGGGCGGCCATAGGCATCTGGCTTTTCAGCTTCATCAGCAAGAAATTCTCTTTCGGCCACCTGGCCGACGTGATAGCGCCGGGAATCATATTGGCGCAGGCCATCGGGCGGGTAGGCTGCACCCTCAACGGCTGCTGCTACGGAAAACCCACCGACGTCCCCTGGGCTATCATCTATACGAATCCGGCCACTCACGGGCCCATCGGCGTTCCCGTTCATCCCACGCAGATTTACGAGATTATCTTTAACCTTATCGTCTTCGGCATACTGCTCAGGCTGAGAGGGCGTCTCAAGCCAGACGGCTCTCTCTTCCTCGTCTACCTGACGCTGTACTCGGTCTGGAGGCTGGGGATAGACTTTATCCGGGACGGCACGCCCTTCCTCTTCGGACTGCACCAGGCACAGGTGATATCCATCATCGTTTTGCTTATCAGCATTCCCCTGCTGGCTATCAGGACGCGGTGGGTCAAGAAAGAAACGCCGGGCTAATAAAATCCCGTAAATTGTGCCTTAACCGCTATAAGGATAGCGTAATATTGACGGCGATATAATCTATATTCTATAATATAGCAGTCTCTCCTGAGTTGCCATGCCTAAAGAGAAATCTATGGCCGGCAACCGGTAGATGAAAATCTCGACGGCACCGCTGGAAACGGTGGTGTCTCCCGGAACTGGAAAAGGAGAAAACAGTGTACCTCACGAAAAAGTTCCCTCATCATCTTTCCACGCCCACGTCCCTCCATTTTCAACGCCGGCGCTATCAATTCCTGTTTTTCCGGGGGGAAAAATGCTGAAAAAATCCGTAATCATTTTGGCGTGTATCCTGTTAATCGCCGGGGCTATCGGCTGCGGCAACAGCTCGAACGATGAAGAAATATTTGTTTTCGCCGCCGCCGGTACCAAACCCGCCGTCGATGAAGCGGCGGCGCTCTTCGAGCAGCAAACCGGTATAAAAGTTGCGATCAACTACGGCGGCGGCGGCGAGGTCCTCTCCAGCATGATACTTGGCGAGACGGGCGACGTCTACATATCGTCCGAGCAAAGGTTCATGGACAGCGCCCTGAAAAAGGGAGCGGTCGGCTCTGAAGCCGACGTGGCGACAGTTGCCTGCATGATACCGGTCATCGGCGTGCAGGAGGGCAATCCCCTGAACATACAGTCGCTTTCCGACCTTGCCAGGCCGGGCCTGAACTTCGCCATGTGCAATCCCGAGACTACCGCCCTGGGCGATATCGGGCCGCAGATACTGCAAAACGCCGGCCTGTACGACGCTGTGAAAGCGAACATCGTCACTACGGCGCCCCGGGTGAATTCCGTCGTTACCATGCTGGAAATGAAACAGGTGGACGCCGGCTTTATCTGGAGCCACTTTAATACGACAAACCCGGACGACGTCGATATTATCTGGATTCCGAAGGAATACGTGACGGGCGTCGGTGAAATACAGGCGGCGGTCTCGGCTTACAGTTCGCAGGAAAAGACCGCCCGGAAATTCGTCGATTTCCTCGTCTCCGAGGACGGTAAGGAGATATTTGAGAAAAACGGCTATCTCACGGATGCCAGAGAGGTAAGCGAGCTATGGCGGGGAGAAACGTAGTCCGGGAACTAAAAGAAAGGTTCCGGGAGCTTGTTGAGAACAACGGCCTGGGCGACGAGGAGGTCAAGGTAACCGTCGGCGCATTAACCCCGAAGCAGGCCATCGGCAGTCCGGCGCGGCGGGACTTCCCTCTCCTGCACGGCAGGGAGGTCATGATAGAGGCGCAGGTGCTGGGGAGCTGCGGCCAGGCGTTTACCGATTCGCCCAGGGACTTCATTGGCTCGCTGAACGACGTCATAGCCCTAGAGATGGACACAAACCGTAACCGGGCGATATTCACCGCCACACTCAACGCGGTCGCGGCCCACCTGGGCATAGCGACCGGAACACGGCACTGCCGTAACGAAGAACCGGAGGAGTGCGGCAGGGAAATAGCAAAACATATCATGGGGGATTCGGGCAGGGTGAAAATAGGGCTCGTCGGGCTCCAGCCGGCCATCCTGGACAACCTGGTACACACCTTCGGGGCCGAATACGTGCGCTGTACCGACCTCAACACCGAAAATATAGGGACGAAGAAGTACGGCGTGGAAATCCGGGACGGCATGACCGATACAGGTAAAATGATAGAGTGGTGCGATATCGTCCTGGTTACCGCCAGCGCGATTAACAACAATACCTTCGACGAGATACGGGAAAAAGCGGAAAAAGAGAGGAAGAGACTGATAGTGTTCGGGGTCACGGGGGCCGCCGCGGCAGTGCTGCTCGGACTGGAGAGGCTGTGCTTCCGGCCGCACTAGAAACAGCCGAGCTGGCAGTCGCTAATTTTGAGCCCGGCGGCATTCATGGCCCCGGCCAGAGCTGCCGGCCTTATCTTATGCCGCCGCGCCAGACCGAACACCTCGTCGCAGCCAAGCCGGCCTTTTCCTTTTAGCGACTCAAGCACGGCAACAGCCCGATTATCAATATTTTTACGAGATGACTCATCGTACGGGGTCTTGTCCACCCTAAAGCAGCCAAACTGGCAGTCCGTTATGCGAATGCCGAGTCGGTCAGCGATTTCCCCCACGGCTATCCTGGGGACACGGTATTTTTCCGCTATACTCCAGGCAACGAGGCAGGACAGATACCCCTCTTTCAGCGACGTTCTAACGGCGTTTTCCAGAGCGGAAAGCGCCTCCGCGGAGAGACCGCCGGGGTTTTCCTGTATTTTAGTGCGACCGCTTTTCCTGGCGCGGTCGGCGTCGTTGAAGTCCCGCATACAGTTCCGTTATAGCATGGACGCTTGCTTCAGACCGTTACAACCGTGCCGGCCCTGTTATAGAAAAAGCTTTCGCCGAACTCCTGCGCCAGAATGCCGGCGGCACGGAGGCCAGTACAGTGGCACAGGCCCATCCTTTCGACTCCAAGCTCCCTTAAAGCGCCAACGGTCTGCCAGACTCTCTCTTCGGAAGCGCTTATGAGGTGAGAGCCACCCACCACCAGACGGATCTTATCGACTCCGGTCAATTTTCGGGCGTGGTAAAGCGTATTGATAGCGCCGCGGTGCGCGCAGCCAAGGACCACCACCAGTCCGGCATCCACTTTGATTATCATGGCAAGGTCGTCCGCGAGCTTATCGGGCTGCCAGCCGGACCCCTCCTGAACAAACAGCTCGTCGTCAATCTGCTCGTAGTCGGTCACCATGGGGACCTCGCCGGTAGTCATGATGTCGTCGGCTATTTTCACGGGCCCTTTCTCCAGGCGGAAGCGGGCGCCCAGGCTTTCGAGAACTCTCTGCTGGAACGGTATGCCGATATATCCGACGGGGCTATTTTTATGCTTCGAGTACTTGGGCTGCCAGATGTCCGGGTGGGCGATGATTTCCGTCTCTTTGCCGATGCGGCGTAATACGTTACGCAAACCCCCGGTGTGGTCGTAGTGGCCGTGACTTAAAACAATCCTGTCTATCTTTGTGAAATCTACTTTCAGGGAATCGGCGTTATAAACGGCGGAAGTGCTCTTGCCGGTATCGAAAAGGACCGTCGTTTCCCCGGTCTCCACCAAGAAACTCAGGCCCCATTCGCCGTAAAAATCCCCCATACCGGCGGTGTTTTCACTCAGTGTAGAAATACGAAGCGCCATCTACCTCTCCTCCTGCTTCGCGTCTGCTAAATAATTTGCTCACCCGCTTCCTCGGACACAATCTTATACAGCTTATCTTCTTCCTTGACGCGGTCGATGTATAAAACGCCATCGAGGTGGTCGATCTCGTGCTCGAGGGCTTCGGCCAGCAGCCCATCGGCCTTGATTCTGACCGGCCTCCAGCGGCGGTCCCTGCCTTTAACCGTAACCTCCGCCGAACGCGTTATTTCGCCGTAGTATCCGGGCACGCTCAAACAGCCCTCGGTAACCTGCTGCTCCCCGGAACGCCGGACAATCTCCGGATTGATGATAACCTGCGGCTCTTCGTCGGGCAGCTGCACGACGATAATCCGCAGGGACTTGCCGACCTGCGGCGCCGCGAGTCCGACGCCGCTGGCGGAGCGCATCGTTTCAATCATGTTGCCGATAAGGCGCCGAACTCCGGCATCGATGCCGGAGACCTTCTTCGCTTTCTGCCTCAGGACTTTATCCGGCAATGAACATATCGGCAGGACTGTCACCTCTCGTTACCTCCCGGCTGCTCCGGCATATTTTAGTCCGCTAATGGTCGCAAATATTTTCCCCGGTCGCCAAACTACCTTTTACATATTTGAGGACCGCTTCCTCGGGGTCGCTTTCCGCCGCGCCGATAACTACCTCGACGCCCTGGTTCATAAAAAGGTTACGCGCATTCATCCCCATACCGCCGGCAATGACGCAATTGACTCCCTGGCGGGCCAGCCACGGAGGCAGAAGCCCGGGCTGGTGTTCGGGGGCGGGGACAAGCTCCTTTCTGGTGATTTCCTTCTTAGCCTCGTCCACATCAATCAGGGCAAAGCTTTCACAGTGGCCGAAATGCGCACACATCAAACCGCCGCTGACCGGCACTGCATACCTCATAAACAACCTCCACTTAACTAATAATTCTAAACTATAATTATTGAAGAACGGCCTGTAATCTCAGCTTAGCATTACACACACGTCGTGGACAACTTTCATGTTGTTTTCTCGGCAGTAGGCTATGGCCGCTTCACTTTCCGAGCCGGGCTGGAGCCAGATGCGATCCAGCCCGAGGGACTTACATTCCTTAAGAATTTCCTCCGTAGCGGAAGGCGGTACGACGAAATCGACGACCTCAACCTTTACCGGGATATCGGCGAGGGCGGGATAGCAGGCGATTCCCTCCACTTCTTTGAGCCTGGGATTGACGGGATAAACCTCGTAGCCGCGCTTGACAAGGTTTTTCATCACCTGGTTGCCGTATTTCTCCGGGTTGTCGGTAGCGCCAACGACGGCGAACTTCTTCTGGTCCAGGAATTCCTTGATTAAGTCCTGCATACCGTTACCTCTTTACCGGCTCAACCGGACACAGCCCGTAGCCTATCCTCAATTTTCCGCCACAGGTTTTTTATTTCTCCGGCCACTTCGCCCCCGGAATACTCAACGACGGGCACGCCTTTCACCATGGCATCGGTCATAATATTATCGTAAGGAATCATCGCCGCCACGTCAATGCCGTTCGCCCGGCAGTACTCCCGGATAGCCGCAGTATTTTTCTCATTGAGGTCGTATTTGTTGATGCATACCACGGCGGGGACGCCGAAATGCCCGCAGACCCCGAGCACCCTTTCCATGTCATGGATGCCGGACAGCGTGGGCTCGGTGACGATAAGGGCGAGGCTGGCGCCGGACAGGGAGGATATCACCGGGCAGCCGATGCCCGGAGGCCCGTCGCTGATAATTAAATCCAGCCCGTTTTTCCCGGCGATTTCTTTGGCCTGCTGCCTGACCAGCGCCACCAGTTTGCCGGAGTTCTCCTCGGCTATTCCGAGGCGGGCGTGCACCAGAGGGCCGTACCCGGTATCGGAGACAAACCAGTCGCCGGCCTTGCATTCGTTCATCGTAATCGCCTGGACGGGGCAGATATGCGAGCAGAAGCCGCAGCCT
>CAYTZI010000057.1:0-12515 GCA_964442335.1 uncultured Dehalococcoidaceae bacterium
ACTTTTCGTACTCATAGCGTGCGTGCTCTGCCTGGGAATGGTGGGCGGCGCGTTTGCCTACTTCAGCGACACCGAGACCAGCACGGGCAACACCTTCACTGCAGGCACGCTGGACTTGAAGGTGGACGGTGAGGATGATGGCGCCACTGTGGTTCATATCACCGTTGACAATATGAAACCCGGTGATGATACCGGATACTTCAAATGGGTTCTAAGGAATGATGGCAGTATATCCGGCTACGTATCGGCTACCTTCAGTGCAATGACTAATAACGATAATGGCTTGACTGAACCTGAATCAGCCGTTGATGCGACGGGAGGGGCCGGACAAGGTGAGTTAGGTCAATACCTTAGACCCGGAGTAGAACCCGAAGTTGCTATAGCCCATGGTGCCACAATTGTTGAGCGCAACGACGAGCAAGGCTGGTATATTGCCTCAGTAGATAGCGAGATAGATACCGAGGGTACTATCGGATGGGGTCCCGCAGGTTGGTCTGTTCCATCGCAGCTCTACTCTGTATGGCAGGCAGGGCCGCCGCACCCGTGGGGAATACCGGGGCTTAATAACTTAGCCGGTAATACCTACGGATATGGTGGTTCTCTCCACTACAACGGGGACATACTTAATCCGGGTGAAGAAGTCGCCTTCTTCTTCAGGGTAAATCTCCGAGGCCCAGAGCCGCCTACAAACCCAATCGACAACGGCAACCTGATGCTCTGGGATGGCACCAAGTGGGTTGAAGTCGACGATAATATCGTCCAGGGTGATAGTGTTTCGTTTGACATCACCTTCAAACTGGAGCAATAAAGCGGGCTGAGTGACAGCATTCGGAGTCACTAAAGAGGTAAAAAAGAAAACTAAAGGAGAAAAAATGAAAAAGTTACTTTTCACGCTGATAGCATGCGTGCTCGCTCTGGGGCTGGTGGGCGGCGCGTTCGCCTACTTCAGCGATACCGAGACCAGCACCGGCAACACCTTCACCGCCGGTACCCTGGACCTGAAAGTTGATTCCGACCCCGCTGGCGGTAGCGAAGTATGGGTGGATGATCCTGATTTCAGTGCTCTTGTAGCATCAATTGCTGGCAACTTGAAGCCGGGCGACAGTGCCGATATCCTGATCGGTATAAAGAATGCAGGCACTATTGACGGCACAGCAGACTTCAAACTCACCGTCACAGCCGACCTTCCTGGAACAAACCCGGAGCCAGAGGGTACCCCTGACAGCGCTGATCTCGCTACAAGCATAATAGTCGCAATTGACTACAATGATACTTGGGTTTCAGGTTATGCCCCGTCTGACGGCAATACGCTCTCGGGCATTAGCGGTACAAACATAGTCCTCGGTGATTTGAACGGTGGCGCGACCGCTTCGATCAGTGTCCACTTAGAGATACCTGGCACCGTAGGCAATGAAATCCAGGGTGATACCTGCACGGTGGATGTTGAGTTCAGCCTTAACCAGAAATAGCTGGTAAGAGGAAGGTGGGACGGCTCTTGCCGCCCTGCTAACCTCTCTAAAAGGAGGAATATATAAATGAAAAAGTTACTAATACTGGCGCTAGCGATAATCCTGGCGTTGGGCATGGTAGGCGGCGCGTTTGCCTACTTCAGTGATACCGAGACCAGCACGGGCAACACCTTCACCGCCGGAACGCTTAACTTAGCACCCGGGTCCATTTATGTCGAAGGTGAGACCGGCTATTATGCCCCCTATCAAAGTCCTGAAATGACTGTTATACCGGGCGGCGATGGCGTCAATGGTAAGGTGGTCTTTTCCAATATAAAGCCCGGAGACAGCGGTATTATCTATTGGTCGATAAAGAACGACGGAACTGTTGCCGGTAGCCTTGATATGGAGCTTACACGCTCTGTAGATAGTGACAACGGTTTCACAGAGCCGGAAGACATGGTCGATGGTAGTATTAATGGCTCTGACGGTACCGATGATGGTGACCTGGACGACTATCTACACATCCGGTTAGAGGCCGACCTTGACGGTGGTACCGACTACGAAACGCTGTTACAAAATGGGACGGGTATGGGCGAGCTGGAGGCCTATACTCCTGTTGTCGGCGTGGCCTACGAAAAGCTGAGCGACCATACCATGAACCCGGGCGATGTCGTAAAGTTTAAGTTTGCCTGGCGTATGGATCCGGATATCGAAGGTATTGACGATAATATCATTCAGGGAGATAGCTTCGTACTGGACTTGTTCTTCGAACTGCTCCAGAATCCAGACTGACCTTAACCAGTGAAGGGCGGGACGGCCGATTATTACTGCTGTCCCGCCTGACCCCCGAAAGGAGGACCAAAATGTGAGAAAGCTCCTGCTCCTGATACTGGCTATGATTCTGGCTCTGGGTATGATGGGCGGCGCCTTTGCCTTCTTCACCGATGTCGAGACCAGCACCGGCAACACCTTCACCGCCGGCACCCTCGACCTCCAGATTAAGGACAACGGCTCCTGGGACCCGGACGACTGGGGCGACGGTGTTGACCAAACCTGGGTTATGACCGATATGGTGCCGGGCGGGGACACGGTGACCAACCAGGTATTTCTCCGTAACGTCGGCAGCATACCGGCCGACCATCTGGAGATAAGTTTCTTTAATGAGATTGATGAAGCCACCAACCCGGTGGAGTCGGATACCGATCCTGCTTCCAATCCGGAGGACCTGGCGCAGTACCTCGAAATAACGTCGATGACCTATGCAGTCCATAACCTGGAATGGGATATCACCCACACTGCCGGCTGGGACGATATGAACGGCAACGGCTGGCTGGACCTCGATGACGTCGCCCGCTCGCCGAACATTATCGCCGATGGCGGGCCTCTGGACGACCTCCCTCCGCCTCTCACCGAGATAGGTCTCAGTTTCAGTATGAGCCTGTATTTCCGCCCGGAGGCCGGCAACGAAGTCCAGGGCGATATCCTGATAACTACCGTCACCTTCACCCTCAACCAGCATAGTAGCCAGTGATAAATTTGCTTCCGCGGGTTTTATCCCCTCTAATATAGGGCGCCCCCACCGCGGTCGGGGCGCCCCGTGTGAAAAACCGCAGACCGGGATGGACCTTTAAAAAATGAAAATAATCGGCAAAATTACAGCCTGGCTCGGGTGGGCGCTCCTCGCCGCCGTGATTATCGCCGTGTCTATTGTCCTGGTGACGGCGCAGTACGGCTGGGAGTTCGATGCCGTCCTCTCCGGCAGCATGGAGCCGCAGCTCGCCGTCGGCGGCCTCGTGGTCATCAAGCCCGTCGACCCGCAATACGTCGTCGTGGGAGATATCATCTCCTTCAAGCTCCCCGGCATCGATACCCCCATCTGCCACCGCGTTGTCGCGGTACAGGAGACCGCCGCAGGCCCCGTTTTCACCACCCGGGGCGACGCCAATGAAGAAGCGGACACCAGTCCGGTCCCCGCCGACTCCGTCAACGGCAAAGAGGTCTTCTATCTGCCCTATGTCGGCAACCTGGCCCGCCTCTCCGAGCTGGGCCGGGAGCGCGTGAACGTCCTGGGCAGGTCCCTGCCGCTGGCGGTGCTGGTGGTGGTGCCGCTCGGACTGGCTTTTATCGCGCTTACCCTTAAAGACACCCTGGGGGACATTCTCCACCCCGGCGAAAAACGGAGAAGGGAAATCCTGAAAAAGCGCCGCGAGAGGTTTTTAAAGAAAAGTAAATGGGCATGATTGCTTTTATGTCGACCAGGATATATTATATCCCTGAAAAGGAGTCCGCATGCCGGGAATCAAGGTAAGGGCCGTCCTGCTTCTCGCGATGGCGGTTATCGTCGTTAGCGGCTGTGTGGGCGCGGCCTACGCCTGCTACTGGCCCCCGTATTTCCCTCCCCATCGCCCCGCCATGCCGCAGTCGCTGGACCTGCAAATCCAGGACCAGGACGAAGACTGGGGGAACGGCGTTTGCGGAACATGGACGGCCGAGAACATGGCACCGGGAGACGAGTTTGAATTCGACGGCAATTTTAACGGACTGAGCATTCAACTGCCCCGGTACTCTGGTATAGGACTGCTGGGGATTACCTGCGACTACAATAAATGGTCGGCGGCGCAGCCGGACAACATGGCGAAGTACATGGTGATTACCCGGTGCGTGTACACCTACCGGGACAGGTTTGGTTTGCGGGAAATCGACTGCCTGACGGGTAAATCGAAGCTGCTCTGGACGGGGGTCAACCGGGACTGGCAGATCCGTGACGTCGATAGGGACGGGAGGATAACCTTCTACGACCTCAGGAAAAGGCCCCTGAAAAACCTCCCCTCTTACGAGGATGATGGGGCCCGTTTCACCATGAGCGTCAGGTTCCACGAGAGCGCCGGCAACGAGTTCCAGGGAGATACCTTCGACCTCACCATGATTTACACTCTCACGGCGTGGTAAACAAGGGGGCGATGATACAGTCCGGCTACGGAGAATATTGTTTTTAAAATGAAAATAGCTCCTCTCGCTATCAGCGCGGTTCTTCTCATTGCTTCGCTTTTCGGCGTTTCCCGGGCTTACAGTCATCCCACCGAGACGAGCGTGACGGAAGAAATCACGCTGCTTGATTATGAGCACCAGGGCAGGTTCGATTACCTGGTATCCGTCAAACCTTCCCACCTCTATGGCCCCGAACCGCAGGAACCCCCTCCTCCACCCCCCGAGACAATGAAATACCCCGCCGGGATTGTCGAGCTCTTCAACGTGTCCTTCAGCTACAGCTTCGTGCCGGACCGGCCCGCCGGCGAGGTAACCGAGGAGGTCGAGGTCAGGGCTATCATGGTTAACCCGTCAGTCACGGGAACGCAGGAGGTCGTCCTGCTGCCTAAAAAATCAAGGACGGGCGATTTCACCGTCAGCTTCCCCGTTGATATCGACTACGTTTCCGACGATAACATCACCATCGGCGATAATATCTCGGGCAGGGAGCTGGTAATTACCGCCTATGTCTACGCCACTTTGGATACGGAGAATGGGCCGTTTTTCGAGAGCTTTTCCCAGAGCCTGCCGATACGTTCCAGGGGGCCGATACTTGAAGTGGAGAATGTCCTGGACTTTGCCAGCGAGGGATATACCGGCGACCTCGCCTACGAGCAGCATGGGGAGTTCAGCTACGACGTCTATCTGAAACCGGACTCCGGTTTCGGCGGGATAACGCTGAAGCCTCCCCCCACCCCGACGCCTGTTCCCCCTCCGACCAATACCATCGGCCCGGAAAGCGTCATCATGGCCCGGCTTATCGAGGACATGCACGCCAGCTTCTCCTACCACCTGGACTCGAGCGTGCCCATCGCCAAGCCGGACGAGACAGTGATGGTCCAGGCCGTCCTGGAGAACCCGGGAAAGTGGTTGAAGACCTTTGAGCTGGTGCCGCTTACCGGCCAGAGCGGCGATTTCACCGTGAGCTTTCCGCTCGACCTTGCCGGGTATTCCGACCTGTTCAGCACGATACAGCAGGAAACGGGGGGCACCGCCGAAGCCCGCAGCCTGGCCATCACGGCCAGGGTCCATACGAAAGCCAAAACGGACTACGGCACGATAGACGAGAGCTTCGTCCAGACGCTGAGCACGGACCTGACGGGGGACGTCCTGACCTGGAGCGATAACCTGACCGGGTCGCAGGCGGGGTCGATTAAGACGAGCCGCGTCGTCCTTAAAACCGAGACGATGCTCGGGCTGCCGGTGTCGCAGACGAGGGTCCTGCTGGTCGTGGTGGCCGTCATCGTTTTTCTGATATTCGGCTTTTGCGTATTCGTTTACCTGCGTGGTCGGCGTTATGGTCCCTCCGCCGCGGAAACGGAAACCCTGAAGGCGCGGAAGAAGTACAGGAACATCATCGTGGAAACCAGGGAGATGCCGGAGGTTAAACAGGGGGAGACGGTCGTGCTGCTGGACTCGCTGGACGACCTCGTGCGGACGGCGGAGAGCCTGCTCAAGCCGGTGCTGCACAAGACGGAGGGGCGGAGGCATATCTACTGCGTTCTTGACGCTTCTACTCGCTACGAGTACCACCTGAACCTGGAAAGCCCCGCCGCCCCGCCCGGCGATAGTGACCATCAGGCGGTCGACTGAGGTGAATCTCAGGACCCGGCTTTTTCCTGCGGGATAAGGTTCGGTATGCCGTCCGTGATGGGGTAGTCCACGTTGCACTTCGGGCACCGCAGCGAGCCCTTGGTTACCTCCCCTTTTCCCTCCTCCTCCACCTTTAGCTCCAGCTTGCCCTTGCACACCGGGCAGACCAGTATGTCCATAAGCGAGTGTTTCATGGGGATATTATAGCATGAACGTACTTGTTGAGAGAATCCTCGCCGGATTTGTGCCTGCCCCCCTTTGTAAACGGGAATTAAAGTGGACTATTATGTCAGCTTTCATCCAATGTCGTGGTGTTGGGAAAAGGGACCCGGGCATAGCTTCCCCCTTTCGTAAAGGGGGATTGAGGGGGATTTTCGTATTCCCCGCCTTCATTTTACTTGATAAATTCGCCTCGTGATAGTATAGTTTTAAAAGATGCCCTTTTTAGCTATGGAAGACATAATGCCGGTTGTTCGACCTGATATTTCCCGGCTTCTGGCCAGAATCAACCTCTACCTCTCCCGCAGGGGAGTCGGCGCGTACCTGGTCGGCGGCTTCGTGCGCGATGTCCTGTCGGGCCGCGACACTGTCGACATCGATATCGCCGTCGGCGCCGGTGCCCTGGATGTCGCTTCCGGCGTGGCCGCCGGGGTCGGCGGCACCTTCGTCCCCCTCGACGAGGAGAACGGCGTCGCCAGGGTCGTCCTGCCCGGCAAAAAATGGCAGGTCGACTTCACCACCCTTCAGGGCGATATCATGAGCGACCTCGCGCGGCGGGATTTCACTATCGACGCCATGGCTGTCGAGCTTGGCAAGGACCTCGACTTTTCTGATGTGCTCGACCCCTTTCATGGGCGGGACGACCTTCGTCGCGGCGTCGTCAGGGCCGTCGGCGACGGCGTCTTTATAGCCGACCCCGTACGTCTTTTGCGGGCCGTGCGCATCGCCGCCGAGCTTGGTTTTACCATTGATAGCTCTACCGAGCCCCTTATTCGCCGCGATTGCTCTCTCATCGCCCGCGTCCCCGGGGAAAGGGCCAGGGAAGAGCTTTTGCGCCTGCTGGCTCTACCCGGCGCTGCCGCCCGGCTGTCCTATCTCGACGGGCTGGGACTGCTCACCGCGCTTATCCCGGAGCTCGCGCCCTCGCGCGGCGTCGTCCAGCCCCTGATGCACGTTTGGGACGTCTTCGAGCATTCCATCCGGACCGTCGGCGCTCTGGAGTTCCTCCTGCGGGAGGGCGACTGGCAATATGCCGGTGTCGGTGTCCTCGCCGCGGTGCCGTGGTCGGAAGAGCTGTCCCGCCACTTCGAAGGTGAGATAAGTCACGGCGGCACGAGGAGGTCGCTGCTCAAGCTGGCCGCCCTCCTCCACGATATCGCCAAGCCGCAGACCAGGGCCGTTCGGGAAGACGGGCGCACCCGCTTCCTCGGCCACCCGCAGGAAGGCGCCGCCGCTTCCGCCGCCATCATGGAAAGACTGCGCTTCTCCAGGCGCGAGATACAGTACGTCGGGCTGCTGGTCAAATACCACCTGCGCCCCACCCAGATGGCTAACGAGGGCGTTCCCACCCGCCGCGCTATCTATCGCTTTTTCCGCGATACCGGCGACGCGGGCATCGACCTTCTTTTTCTGTCGCTTGCCGACCACCTCGCTGCCAGGGGACCCTCGCTTAATGAGAAATACTGGCATGAGCACGCGCGCATCACCCGGCTGGTCCTGGAGAGCCGCGAGGAGACAAGCGTTGCCCCTCCCCCTAAGCTCATAGACGGGCACGATATCATGAAAGCTTTCGGGCTCGCACCCGGGCCCCGCATCGGCAGGCTCCTGGAAGTCCTGAAAGAGGCCCGGGCCGCCGGCGAGGTCGCCGATAGACGTCAGGCGCTTGACTACGTGGCGCGCTTGCTGGAGGGCCCTGATAATAATCGATTGAAGGACTGAATATGGCTCGAAGAAATGGCATAGTGTTCATCATCATACTGGCAATCTTCGCCTTTACCCTCTGGACGGTGATACCTTTGCAGAGCAGCGTGGATTTAGTCTACCGGGTAACGTTTTCGGCTAATGCCACGGCTCAAGATAAGGAAGATATCTTAGACAATGCCATGCTTGCCGTGCAACAAAATATTGCCTCTAGTGGAGTTACTGATTCAACAATTCAGCTGCAAGGAGAGGATAGTATCCTGGTTCATTTCCCGCAACTTACCGATACTGATAAAGCTGAACAGATGGTAGGAAATGTTAGTTCCCTTACTCTTGTGGAAGATGAATTACACGGGGAAAGATTGGGGAAAAACTTGAATCTCGGGCTTGACCTCGTCGGCGGGGTCTACCTTGTATATGAGGCCAATATCTCCGAGAATACCACCGATATCAGCAGCGCCATGGACCGCGCCGTAATGATCATCAAGAAACGTATCGAGACTTACGGAGTAACCGAGCCGGTCGTCCAGAAAATGGGCGAAGACCGCATCATGGTGCAGCTGCCCGGCTTTACCGATATCGAGGCTGCTAAAAAGCTCGTAGAGCAGGTGGGTTTCCTGGAGTTCCGCGAGGTGGAGAAAAGGCCGGACGGCGACCTTGTCTATCTCAGCGATTACCTGGCCGCTAACGTTACCGGTTTCTTCGACCCGTCCGAGACGTCTGACCGTCTCTTCGTCAACAACCTCGGGGAAGGCGAGGGCTACGGCCGCTTCGTAGCCTTTTTATCAAAGGATGATACCGGCGCGCTGAAATTCACCGACACTAATGGTGACCCCCTGGATACCGCCGCTTTACAGCAGTACTCCAACGTGGCTTCCTGGGTTCCCGCCAGGGGCACCGATGGCACGCCGCTCACCGGCACGTTCCTTTCCGATGCTCAGGCGGACCTCGGCGGCAGCATGGGCACAGAGCCTCAGGTGGATATCAAGTGGAACTCCGAAGGCAGCGTTATCTTCGACCAGATTGCCGCGCGACTCTACAATCCTACCGACATGTATACGTTGGACCACGTGCTGGGCATCTTCCTGGACAGCAACCTCATATCGGCGCCGCAGATTCGCGCCCAATCATTTAGTGGCAGTGGCGTTATCTCCGGGAGCTTCACCATGCAATCCGCAGAGAACCTGGCCGATTTATTGAAGTCCGGCGCGCTGCCGATGGAGCTCATCAAGCCACCGCTTATTCAGGAGAAGGTTTCCGCCACGCTGGGGGCGCTGTTCATCAATAATATCTGGAAAGCCGGGCTTGTCGGCCTGGCGCTGGTCATGCTTTTTATGATTGCCTATTATCGTTTGCCTGGTCTCCTGGCCAGCCTGTCCCTGATATTCTACGGGACGCTGGCGCTGGCGATATATAAACTCTGGCCGGCGCCGCAGATTACGCTGACCCTGGCCGGGCTCGGCGGCTTTATCGCCTCCGTCGGCATGGCCGTCGACGCCAATATCCTTATCTTTGAGAGGATGAAAGAGGAGTTCCGCCGGGGGCGGACGCTGGGGGCGGCCATCGAAGCCGGCTTCGACCGTGCCTGGTCAGCCATCCGCGATAGCAATATCACTACCTTTATCGCCTGCATCATCCTGGCGATAATCGGCAGCAACCTGGCGACCGGCGCGCCGATAAAGTGGTTCGGCATCACTCTGCTTATCGGGGTGGCGGTAAGTATGTTCACGGCCATCCTAGTAACCCGCACATTGCTGCGTCTTTTTGTCGGCAGTTCTCTGGCACAAAAACCCTGGCTATTTAACGCCGGCGGAGGTAAGAAATAATGTATAACATCATCGGTAAAAGGTACTGGTTCTTTCTTATCTCCGGGATGTTAATCCTTATCAGCATTGTATCGCTGGCAACCGTGGGTCTTAAGTCGGGAATCGAGTTCAGCAGCGGCTCGGTTTTACAGATAAAATTCTCTACGCCGGTGGACTACGCCCAGTTCAAACAGGCAATCTTTGACCTTGGCTATCAGGGCGCTATCGTGCAAATCGTCGGAGAAAATGAGTTCCTCATCCGGACTCACGAGATAGGTGAAGACGAAAAAACTCAACTGGAGACGGCTCTGACCTCAGAGTTCGGCGAGATGACAGAGGCACAATTCTACTCCGTAACGCCGCTGGTTGCCACCGAGACAACCCGTGACGCCATCATCGCCGTTATCGTGGCGATGGTGGGTATACTCCTTTACGTCACCTGGGCGTTCCGGCGCATGCCCAACTCGTTCCGCTGGGGCACCTGCTCCGTCATCGCTTTGCTCCACGATGCACTGGTAACGCTGGGGATTTTCTCCGTCTTCGGCGCTCTGCTTGGCTGGGAGATTAACCTGATGTTCATTACCGGTATCCTGACAGTTATCGGGTATAGCGTCAACAATACCATCGTCGTCTTTGATAGAATCAGGGAGAACGAAATCAAGGGCGTCAGCAACACATTCGAGAACATCGTTAATATCAGCCAGGGGGAAACCATGGGCCGGTCGTTGAATGCCAGCATTACCACACTGATTACTTCTCTGGCGCTCCTTCTCTTCGTCGGCGCCAGCATCCAGAACTTCGCGATTATCTTGATCATAGGGATTATCGTCGGCACCTTCGATTCCGTTCTGGTGGCACCCGGCCTCCTGGTGGCGTGGGACAGGGGGGAGTGGGGCAGGTTCCTGCCCTGGTATAAAGCCCCTCAGGCAAGGGCCTGAAAACGGTGAATGGCTATGTTTTCCGGTAGCAGCGGGGCGGCCCGTCTCTCTTTGGTCGTCGTCATCGGCCTTATCATCCTCAAGGTCGCCGTGAGCGTTATCACCGGCAGCCTCAGCGTCCTGGCGCAGGCTGTCGATAGCTTCCTCGACCTTTTTGCGGTGGTCGTCACCTTCCTGGCGGTGCGCTTTGCCTCCCGTCCCGCCGACGAGGAGCACCCCTTCGGCCACGGCAAGGCGGAGAACATCGCCGCTATCGTCCAGGCGGCGCTGATATTCGTCGCCGCCGGCTCTATTGTCTACGCCGCCGTGCAGCGCGCCCGCAGCGAAGCCGTGCTGGAGCTGACCTGGGCCGGTATCGTCGTGATGGCGGTCTCCATCCTCGCCAGCGTTCTCCTTTCCCGGCACCTGCATAAGGTCGCCCGCCAGGAGGACTCCCTGGCGCTGGAAGCCAACGCCCGCAACATCGCCGCGGATGTCTATTCCGCCGCCGCGGTCTTCGTGGGACTTATCGTGGTGAATTTCACCGGACTTGATTTTATCGATGATATTCTGGCTGGAATCGTGGCGGTTTTCATTTTGAAGGTCGGCTTCGATGTGTTGCGCCGTTCGTTCGGCGGCCTGGTGGACGTTAAGCTGCCTGAGGACGAGGAGGATATCATCAAGAGCGCCATCACCGAGCATTTCGACGGGGAGGTGGTAGGTTTCCATAAGCTGCGCACGCGCAAGGCGGGCAGCCAGCGCTATATCGACCTCCATCTGGTACTGCCGAGGCATATCAGCATCGCCGAGGCGCACGAGCTGACCGACCACCTGGAAAAGGATATGAAAGGCCGCCTTAAGGGCATGGATGTCACCATCCACGTGGAGCCCTGCGATGGCAATTGCGCCGTATGCCATTTGAAATGTGATAAACGCACCGATAAGCCGGCTTAGGCTTTATATATATTCGATAATCCCCTTGACGATGAACTGCCCCCCGAAGTAGAGCAGCGCCAGGCTCAGAACGATGAAGACCCATTCCTGGAGCCTCTGGCTCCAGAACGAATGCGTCCTGTATATGACGAATGACACCAGCGAAAGCCAGACCAGGTCGCACATCCAGTGCACTATTATGAAGAAGGGCAGCCCCCACGTCCCCACCGCGTTGATGAACGTTACCAGGAGCAGGCTCCCCACCGTTACCCACCACACCAGGAAAAAGGGGTTGAGCCCGCTCATAAGTATCCCCGCCATGAAGGCGTTATAACGGGTGTCTTTCCCCTCTTTGGTTATCTTCCGGCGCGCCCGGAAAAGGTCGTAGCCCATCCAGACAATCATGCCGCCCCCCAACACGCTCAGCACCAGCTTGACGATTTCGTTCTGGAAGAACTCCACCAGCCCGAAGTACACCAGCAGTATCAGCGGCACTTCTACTACTGCATGCCCTAATGACACCAATACGCCCGCCCACGGCGATTTCAGGCTTTTCGCCAGAGTAACGGTGAACATGGGACCCGGCATCATCACGCCGGAAAGCGACGTCACTACCACCGTTCCCAGGGCCGCTAACACAAGTCTCCCTCGCGCATAAAAAATCCCATTTTACTGTTATTATAACATTTAAAGCTGACACATTGTCATTCTTGCACATGCCTGCCCGCCGTAGCCTTGGCGTAGGCGAGGCACCCTATCCCCTTTATCCCCTTGCCTGAATGATATGACTTCGTCCTCAAAAGACAATCGACTATGGATATAGTCTCCTACACTTTCTTAGGTTTGGAAAACGTTCAACTCATAGTCCA
>CAYTZI010000058.1:0-12501 GCA_964442335.1 uncultured Dehalococcoidaceae bacterium
TTCTGTTCTTTATCTCCAGCGGTCCCAGTTTGATGGGCGAGAATAAAATTGGGAATTCTTTAGACATGTTCTCCTTTCTTTTTACGTTCCTTTACATTATTTTTAGTATTCTTCACCACAGCTTCCCCCTCTCCGTAGACGGAGAGGGGGCCAGGGGGTGAGGTCTATTTCGCGCGTCTCTTTGACGTATCGACGCCTAGCAGCTTGGCCAGGTTTTCCCCGAATATCTTGCCCTTGACTTCGTCGGTGACCGGCGCGAAGCCGTAGCCCTTCTGGAGGTCTTCCGGCATCTCGAATGTTCTCAGGCCGATGATCGCTTCCCTGAAAAGCCCGCCGGGTCCATAGAAATCGGTGCCCCAGACGATGCGTTCCGGGCCGGCGAACTGTATCGCCTCGCCGATGATTTCCGCAAGCCTGCGGGGCGCCGCTCTGTACCACGGCATGATCAGGCTCAAGCTGATGTATACGTTGGGGTGCGATAGCGCCACCATGTTCAGGTCGTGGCAGTGCGGCCAGCCGGCATGGAAGGCCACAATCTTAAGGTCGTAGAAGTCATTGACCACGTCATCCAGCAGGACCGGCAGGCAGTACTTGGCCTTGCCCGGGGGACACCAGCTCCACCCTGTGTGGATTGAGACTATCACTCCCAGTTCTTCGCATCTCTTGTAGAAAGGCCATATCCTCTCGTCGTTGATGTAGGTATCTTCCGGAGGGTAGAACTTGAATATCTTGCAGCCCCTCTCCTGCGCCAGGTAATCGAGCTCCCAGAGGACGTCTTTCATGCCCCGTTTGATGAACGGGCCCACGTTAGGCTGTACGATAAACCTGTCCGGGTATTTGTCCGCGGCGGCCAGCAGGTAGCCGTTGGTCGACCATTTGGTGGAATAGCCGGTGGTTTCCATCATCGATTCGGGAAGGATACAGGCCATGTCCACGCCGTAGCGGTCAAGGTACACTATCAGCTGGTCTTCTTCCGCTAACTCTGATTTTTCGCCTTTGGTTACCGGCGGCTCTTTCCAGTTCTTTCCGGAATGGTGTGGAACGGCGTTGAAAGCGCGGGCTGTCTCCGCCGTGCCCCATACCCATTTGCGGTATTCGGGAAAGTAGTTGAAGTATTTCTTGTTCGCCTCACCGCTGAGATGGCACTCGACGTCTATCTTGAAATAGTCGTCTTTAACGAACTCCGGATATTTCTTTGCAGGTTCGGCCATTATTTACTCCTTTTTCAGGATTGTGGGTTGGTTATTTTTTATCCGGGCGGTAGCTGCGGAAATACTTTGTCCTGTTCAGGCGCTCCTCGTATTTTTCGTGCATCTTGTGGAAGGCTTCCCTCTCGCCCATGCTCTCGCGGTCGCGGATGAACATCAGCTCGCGCTCGTCATCGCTGTACTTAAGGTTGGTGGAGAAGGTGTGATAGAGAATGACCTCTTTAAGGTTGGTCAGGCCCAGCCGGTCGAGCATGTGGCGGCGGGCGAACTTGCCCATGACGACGCAGTCGCGCGGCAGGAGCGAGATAGCGGCGGCGAGGTTATGGACCTCGCTCTCCAGGTCTTCCTCCGGGACGGACTTGGTGACGTAACCGGCTTCCTCGGCTTCTTTGCCGCTGATGGTGCGGCCGGTGAGCAGGATTTCTTCGACCTTCTTGGTGTGGCCCATTACCAGCTCGAGGGGCAGGGTAGGCAGGCCGCCGAAAGCGAGCCGCTGGCCCATCTGGGAGAACTTGGCGTTATCGGCGCAGACGATGATGTCCGCGGCCTTGGTGATGTAGAGCCCGGCCTCGATGGCCCAGCCATGCACCTGCACCATGACTACCTTATTGCAGTCCAGGATGGCCTGCGCAAATCCGTAAAGCTGGTCCTGGTCGGTCTGGAGCCTGATTCTCTGGCTTGGTTTAACGCCTTTGGCGCCGCCGTAGACGCGGTAGACCATGGAGAGGTCGAACCCGGCGCAGAAGTTCCTGCCGGCGCCCTTGAAAATCACCACGTTGCAGTCGTCATCGTGGTTGATTTCCCACATGGCCTTCTTGATGTCGCCGGTCATGTACTCCTCGCCGATGCTGATGCAGTTGTTCTTGTCCGGTCGGTTCAGGGTCAGGTAGGTTACTTTGGGGTATTCCTCGTCCTTTTCCAGTAGTATTGAGTCGAATTTTGGATAAGACATGCGTTTTCCTCCGTTTCTAAATTTATATATAAAACACTGGATATTCAAGCGCACCGACCCTTCTGGGGGAAAAGGGGGTCGGGATTACATGGTTGTTAGGGAAGCGTTAGCTGCTGTCGTTGCCGTATATCGGCTGAGGGAAGGCGATAAGCCCCGGTAAAAGTGAGAAAACCTTCTTGCGTCCTTTTAGTAGTCCCATTTCACCGATACAGCTTCTGACATTCTGGTTGAGCGGGCCGTCTTTTCGAGCGGGCGGGGACGTGTAAAAACACTTCGCCCGCCACGGCGTTTTCCCCGCGTGAAAATACGCTGATTTATTTTAACGTAAACTGAAGAGCTATGTCAAACATAAAATAGCGAGCAGGAATGTTGAGTATATAAGGTCGGACAGGGGGAGGGGGAACTGGCATACCCCCTCCTCCCCTGTGGCTCTCTTGGTCGCTGGTGCTGCCGGTCTAGGCGGTGCTTTGCTTCGCGTTCCAGGGGTAGCAGGTGAGTAAAAGGATGGCGAACACGGCGTGGAGGATGAGGGCGAATCCTATCTGGCTGAAGTCCCCGTAGCTGCGTATCAAGGCGTAAGCGGCCACCATCGCGTCGATTGCCGCGTGGGCGATGGCCCATTTCACCCAGAGGATATAACGCACGGGGTCGCGCGACGCCATTATCAGGAAGACCCCGCTGACGATAAACTGGGCGGCGAGCAGGGTTAAAATATAGATATTGAAGCCGGTAATCTCTGGCACGTTGAACCAATCGGTCATCTGGTCGGGGATTATGATAAACGCCAGCCCGAACAGGATGCTTAGGACACCGTAGATAATCATGACCACTTTTAGCGCCTTTGCCATCTTTCACCTCCTCTGGTATTTGGCCTATAATATCCCTCATCACCGGGTAAGTCAAGGAGCTATTACGGGGTTGAGGTATTGGCAATAATCCGCAGGAATTTATGCTGGATAGGGGAGTTCAGGAGAGAGGAAATATGTTTGAAAGAGTTAAGGCGCTTTGTCCGGCAGCGTGTTGACCTTCCCTGCGGCTCGCGCCAGCAGGTAAATCTGCGCCGTTTTTTCAAGCAGTTCGGCATTGCGGAAGGCTTCCACCACGGTTTTGCCCGTTCCCGCTGCCCCGTGATTGGCGAGGAGTACGGCGTTACGGTCGCCCAGGGCGGCGGCGGCGTTTTCGCCCAGCTCCTTTGTGCCGCTGGGGGCATAGGCCGCCACTTTTATCTCCCCGCCCAGGTAAATCGACTGCTCGTCCAGGATGGTGGGGATTGCCAGTCCGGCTGCCGCGGCGGCCGTGGCGTATACCGAGTGCGTGTGGACGATGGCGTTGACGTCTTTCCGGGCTTTATAGATGGCGACGTGCATCAGCGTCTCTACTGAAGGGGCTAGTTCCCCCTCGACTTTCTTCAAGTTGAAGTCCAGTATCTGTATGTCGTCCGCGGTGAGTGAATCATACTCCCGAGAGCTTGGCGTAATCGCCAGCAGGGAGCGTCCGCCCTCCGGCTCAAGACGCCGGCTGACGTTGCCTGACGTGCCGCTGACCAGCCCCTTCTCCAGCATTTTCTTCGCGGCCGCCAGCACTTCCTTCTTTTCTTCGAACCAGCGTGTCAACGTCTTCCTCCCGTTTTGCTATTGGGCAAGCCTGATTCCCGGCTTCTGTATGGCTATATGCGCGAATGAGGAATCTTCAGTGGCTCCGTGCCAGTGGACCTCTCCCGGCTGGATGAATATCGTGTCGCCGGGCGTCACCGTGTACTCCTTTGATTTTGTCGCCACGATTCCCTTGCCCTCGGTGACGTAAAGGATTTGCTCGTAGGTGTGGATGTGGAAGTTGAGCCTCGCCCCCGGTCCGAAAGATACGAGCAGGACGCTGAATCCCCCCGTGTCTTTAGAGTCTATCAGGGTCTTGCGGTGCACCGGCCCTTTGCCGACGATTTCGTCCTTTGTCTCTACGGCGGTTATGTTTTCGCTGTTGACGACAATCATTTTCCCTCCTTTGACCTGGCACGCACCTCGATGCCGGCTGTCTTTTCCAGGGAGAGAATGACTGCGTCTACGCCCTTGTCCTGGTAGCCGGCGGCTATGGTGTCCTCCAGGTCTTTCTTTACGGCGTCGGCTACGGGCAGGGGTACGCCGTTTTCTCTGCCCAGGTCGAGCGCCAGGTTGATGTCTTTATACGCCAGGGCCACTTTGAATCCCGGCTCGAAGTTCCCCCTGAAAACGGAGTTGGGGTACTGCCGGGCGCACCAGTTATCACCGGTGCTTGCTTTGATTATCTCCAGCAGCACCTCGGGGTCGATGCCGGCCTTGACCCCGAGCGTAAAGCCTTCGGCGGAGATGGAGTTGCTGGCGAGTGAGATAAGGTTGTTGACCAGCTTCGCCACGTTGCCGCAGCCGGCGTCGCCCACTGGGAATATCTTCTGCCCCATCGCCCCCAGGATTTTCCTGACCTTTTCTAAAGTAGCGGTTTCTCCCCCGACCATTATCGCCAGCGTTCCCGCCTCCGCCCCTTTAACCCCGCCGCTGACCGGCGCGTCCAGCACGCTCACCCCCTTTGCTTTAGCGTCCGCGGCGATGCGGCGGATGAGCGAAGGCGAGTTAGTGCTCATGTCGATATAGATGTCCCCGGGGCGCCATCCCTGCATCAGTCCGTTTTCCCCGTAGACTACCCGCTCTACGTCCTGTGGCTCCGGTAGGGACGTGATAATTAACCGGCAGGACTTCGTCATTTCGGCGGGACTTTCCGCCCATCCGGCCCCCTTTTTTATCAGGGGCGCGGCGGCTTCTTGATTGAGGTCGTGAACAGCCAGCTCGTAGCCGGCTTCGAGGATGCGGCGGGACATGTGTTTTCCCATCTGCCCCGTCCCGATGAAACCCACCTTCATGTCTGCCTCCGGTATGTTATTTGGTGATAATCTTTATTTCATAAGGCCATGCCGCCAGGCTGCCGTCTATGAACTTTACGTTTTTAAAGCCGGCGCCGTCCAGGATGCGCTGCGCCTGGTAGGCCCGGACGCTCGTAAGGCAGTATATTACAATTTCCTCGTCCGGGGAAAGCTCGCCGAGCCGGCGGTTCAGCTCGGTGAGAGGTATAAGCCTGACCTGCTCGCCTTCAAGGCGCATGGTGTCCCACTCATGCCGCGAACGGACGTCCAGGAGGACGAATTTCTCGCCGCCTGCCAGCTTTTTCTTGACCTCTGCCGGGGGTAACGACCTCGCATAGCCCGCGATTTTGTTGCGGATGACGTTGGCGGCGTCATGCAGGGGGTCGAGGGCGCTGTTGTAGGGCGGGGCGTAAGCGAGGTCGGTGTTCGCCAGGTCTAGTACGCTGGCGCGGAAAGCCAGGGCGGTAGCCGCCACGTCGATTCTTTTGGCGGTCTCGCCCGGTCCGACCGCCTGTACGCCGAGTAGTCTGCCGGTGGGTTTTTCGGCAATTACCTTGACTATGATTTCACGGGCGCCCGGGTAGTATTCCGCATGTTCGGAAGTGGGGACGAGCGACATTATGGTATCGTAGCCGGCGTCCCTGGCCTGCGTCTCGTTAAGCCCGGTCCTCCCCACATTGAAGTCGAAGACCTTGGCGATGGCCGTCCCCGTCACGCCGGGGAAGGTATCGTTGCCGCCGGTCACGTTCGTTCCGATGGTGCGGCCGTGCTTGTTGGCGGTCGAGCCCAGCGGCGCGAGCATTTTTTTACCGGTGACGATGTTGACCACCTCGACGCAGTCGCCGCCGGCGTAGATGGCGGGGTCGCTTGTCTGGAGGTGCTCGTTGACAGCGATGCCCCCCGTGGCGCCGATGGTCAGCCCGGCGTCTTTGGCCAGGCCGGCGTTCGGCCGCACGCCGAGGGATAGCAGCACCATTTCGGCTTCTATTTCTTTGCCGCCTGCAACGACCCTTCGCACCCGGTTTTCTTTATCTCCGGTGAAGCCGGTAACGCGCTCTCCGAAGAGCATGTTGACGCCTTTGGTGCGCAGGTGCTTTTCTACCTGGGCCCCGATTTCCGCGTCGAGCAGCGTCGGCAGCGGCCAGCCCAGGGCCTCGATGATGGTGACCTTCAGCCCGCGGGCGTGGAAGGCCTCCGCCATTTCCAGCCCGATAAGCCCCGCCCCCACTATCACCACCTCTTTATTGGTCGCGCTGGATATGTGCTCGCGTATGGCGTTGGCGTCAGGGATGTTGGAGAGGGTGTAAATGCCTTTCAGGTCTTTCCCTTCCCAGTTGGGTACCGCCGGGCTTGCCCCCGTCGTGATGGCGAGCTTGTCGTATGGGATGATGGAACGCTCGTCCGTCTTCCGGTCGATGATTTCCACCGTGTGTGCTTTGGGATTTATTTTTTCGGCGCGCGTGCCCGTAAACACTTCCATGTCCATCATTATCTCGAAGAAGTCCGGCTGGCGCGCTACCATGTGGTCCTCGTTATCGATTACTCCGGATACGTAGTAGGGCAGGCCGCACGTTGCCGTGGACAGGTCCTCGCCCTGTTCGATGATGGTAATCTTTGCCTGGGGGTCGCAGCGCCTTGCCCGGGCGGCCGCCTTGGGACCGCAGGCTGTCCCGCCGATGACCACGATGTGGTTGGGGTTTGACATAATGTACCTCCGGGATTTATGACGTCGATGGGATTTACTGTTATTATAGCTTTATCGGACTGCGGATTTCCAGCGCCTAACGCTAACCGGATATCTTTTCCACCTTGAGGGGGTTGGTGGAGCCGGCCACGCCTATGGGTATGCCCGCCGCGATGATTATCACCGCGCGACGTCCATACCCGCCCGGATGAGCCGCTGGATTACGGTCGCCGTATCGTAGGCGGGTCCCGGCGTGCCGACTATTTTTTATACCGGCGGTAGTACCCGGACTTTTTCATTATGCTGTTTTTTGTTGAGAACTGGGTTCGGTCGTCGGCTTTTGCGGCCTTACCAGGAAGAGGGGCGCGGTTCCTCTGTGGAGGACCTTGTCCGCCGTGCTGCCCGTGTCGAAACGGCCGAAGCCGGAGTGCCCGTGGGTTGACATCATCACGAGGTCGGGACGTAATTCGTCCTCTGCCTGGATAATCTCTTCCCCTGGGGAGCCTATCCTGATTTTATAGCTTGTATGGACGCCCTTGCCAGACAGCTTTTCGTTGATATCCTGCATGTATTTTTCCGCCACGTCCATGGACGGCTTCATTTCCTCCATGTTGTAGGGCACCCGGACTATCCCGGCGACGCCGTAATATCCTAGTCCCTGGGAGTATGGGTAAAAATGGTAAATAGGCTCGACGACGTACAGGAGGTTGACTTTGCTCTTGAACGTCGAGGCAATGCTTTCGGCGTGGGGGAGCGCCTCTTCGGCGTACTTCGAGCCGTCCAGCGTTACCAGTATTGTCTCCAGCCTGACCCTCCCCACTGCTCCGGCCCCGGCCCTGATTAGCAGCAGGGGCCGCTTCGCCGCCCGGACGACCTTGTTGGCGGTGCTGCCCAGCGTCCACCGGCCGATGCCGGTCCTGCCGTGCGTCGCCATGATTATCAGATCGATGTTTTCTTTATCGGCATAGTCCACTATCTCTTCGGCGGGCTCCTTTATTCGCTCCGGAAACCCGTACATCGCGGTCGTCACCTTTATCTTTGACCTCTTCAGGGCGGCCTTTATCCTGTCCAGGTACTCTTTGTGCTCGAGTTTGCCCTCTGTATCCGCGGATGTCCTCACGTGCAGCAGTATTACCTCCGCACCCATCTTCACCGCCATTTCCTCGGCATAGGACAGGGCTATCTCTGAAAGCTGTGATGTGTCCAGTGGGACGAGTATTTTCTTGAACATTAATATAGCCTCCTCGTGTTTTTTAGTTCCTATATACCCAGCCCCGAGCGTACGTTGACGAAGTTGAGCAGGTTCTCGCGGGTTACCATTCCCACGACCGTGCCGTCCTGTAACACGGGCAGCTGGTTGATATCGTTCTCGCTCAGCATGCGGAATACTTTGGAAAGCTCTTCTTCCGGGCGCACCCACTGTAGCTTATCCATAGGCGTCATCGCTTCTCTGACCGTTTCCTGCCCCCACTGTTCCCGCGGTACCGCTCTCACGTTATGCAGCGTCATCATGCCCATTACCTTCGAGCCTGTGCTGACCGGAAAACAGCGGCGACCGGAGGTCAGGATGTTCTCGTGGACCAGGCTTTCGATGGTGGTCTCCGGGGGTACGAGAACGCAGTCGCGGGACATTACCTCGCTGGCGGTATGCCCCCTGAGCATGTCTTGCAGCAGGAGCTGCCGGTAGCTGTTGCTGGCGGCGCTCTCCAGGAACCAGCCGATGATCGCTATCCAGATGCCGTTGAGTATGTACCCAGCAAAGGCCAGCCAGATGCCTCCGAATATGAAGAGAAAGCCTACCCCTCTACCGATGTACGAGGCTATTTTCGTGGCCGACCTCAGGTTGTTGCTGCGCCACCACAGCAGCGAACGCAGTACCCGCCCGCCGTCCAGCGGGAAGCCCGGGATGAGGTTGAAAATGCCCAGCACGATATTGATATAACCGAGCCAGAACGCGATGGCGGTGACAAACTCGACCGTAAAATTATTTGTGTTACCGAAGCCGTAGTAGACCCCCAGCAGTATCCCCCCGATGGCCAGGCTGGTCAAGGGCCCGGCGATGGCCATGCGGAACTCATCTTTAGGCTCCCTGGGCTCTTCGGTTATTTGCGAGACCCCCCCGAAGATAAAAAGGGTGATATCCTTTACCGGCACGCCCTGCCGCTGGGAGATGATGCTGTGCATCAGCTCGTGCGCCAGCACCGAGCCGAAGAACAGTATACTCGTAATCAGCCCCGCGGCTATCCTCGTCCCCAGGTTCCACGAAGGGTACTCCGCCGGGAAATAGCTTGCCGCCAGCGCCCATGTTACCAGCGCGAAGATGATGAACCAGGAGTAATGCAGCCGGATAGCGATTCCGAACGCTTTCCCTATCGAGATGCCGCCTCGTAACATATTAGTCACTCCTCAATGCGTAATTAGGTCTATGTTACCTTCAACCGCCGCACGTCATCTACTGTAGCATAATTGCTATGCTAAAAACACTTTTATAAAAGGCATAGCTCACTGTTTCCGGCAAGTGCCGGAACGGTAAAACATGCGCCGTCTTACTGTCAATAGTATATTTGTTTAACCGGACTATTTCTTGATGGCTTTCTTTACTTTTTCCATCACGTCGGGCGGTATTGTCTTCATGTTGTGCGACTTCTCGGCGTGCAGCGCCAGTATCTGCATCATTTCGCCCTCGTCCTCGTCCTTCACCTCGAACCCGCACTTCATCCCTATGTCCTTGCATTTGATAGACGGCATGGCTGTTGCCTCCTCTGCTTAGTTGGTTAAATTATATTCGGCGCCGTATGGAATAATCATAAAATAGAGAAAATAATAGTTACAAAACTGTAACATTGGAGAAGGAATGATTGGTTCGGCTGCGTTGTTTCAGGCGGCTTCTTTATTGAACCCGTCCAGCATGGCCAGGATATCCTCATCGGTGGGTATATCGCTCATGGAGTCGCCGTAATGGCCGTAGCGTACCCTGCCTTCTTTATCGATGACGATGAGGGCGGGCATCCGGCCCAGCTTTAAGGGCTTCACCTGCTGTCCGTATAGCTTCGCTATTTTGTGCTCGGGGTCGGGTATACCGGGAAAAGGCATCTCGTGGCCGGACCAGAACTCCGCGAAGCTCTTTGTTTTTTCCGGCCCCACCGCGATGACCTCGGCCCCGCGGTCGGTAAATTTATCGTAGTCCCGGCGCAACTGCGCCATGTGCCGCCGGCAGTAGGGTCACCCGAACCCCCGGTTAAACACCAGGACGATGTGCCTCTTCCCCAGGTAGTCCCGCAGCCGTAATGTTTTGCCCGTTGCGTCGGTCGCGGTGAAGTCCGGCGCGGGTTCGCCCTTCTTTTTATCAATCATGGTGGTTCGTTCCTGAAAAAACACCCTGCCCGGAAGCGGGGACTGAAATTGCGTAGCGTTATGATTTCTTTTTCCCGGCTACTTTGATTTTCTTCGGTTTGACCTCGGCGACCTTGGGAAGCGTGATTTCCAGCACGCCCTGTTCGAAGTTCGCCTCGATTTTTCCGGCATCCACCGTGGACGGGACCGTCACCGACCGTGAAAAGCTGCCGTAAGAGCTCTCGCTGTAGTAATACCCCTTCTTCTTCTCTTCCTTCTCTTCCTTCTTTTCTCCGGATATGGTCAGCATATCCCCTGAGACGGAAACGTCGACGTCTTCCTCTTTCACTCCCGGCAGTTCCACCTTTACGACGAATTTATCGTCTTTCTCCACGACGTCTATCACCGGCGACCATCCATCGGTGGGAAAACGGCGCCACGCTGCGGGCAGAAATGGCTGGTGAAAAAAGTCCTCGAACCGCCGTCCCGTCTCCTCTATCTCCCGGAACGGCTGCCAGAGCGTTACGCCCCTTTCCGGTTTTCTCTTTGCTTCCGTGGCCATGTTTCTCTCCTCCTTTGAATATGTTAAAGCGACCCCCGCTTCCGGACCGGAGTCGTGGTATGCTTATTCTCTTTTACGGTTTATTTACGGGCTAGCATATTCTGGCTTCGATGCAGGTTACCGCTTCCAGCCGGTTCAGCGCCATCTCCAGCTCGTCGGCCAGTTGCTCGTCCCCGATGACGTCCCTTACCCAGCTGCTGAAGTCATGCTTTAAGCCGTTTGAGTGATACACATACGTCTCGTCGGTCATGTTCTTCAGGCCGCGCGCGAGCTCGTCAAGGTCCATGAACACGTTCCCGTCATGGCACCAGAAGACGAATTCCACCGGGGCTTTTGCCACCCGCTTTTTCACCGACTTTTTAGTTTTTGCCCGTGTTTTTGCCTCGGGTTTAACCGTGACTTTTACCTTGGGTTTAACCGTGGTTTTTACATTTTTTGCCATTTTGGTCACCTCCAATTTATTCTCGTTGTTATGCCGGTGATATTTTGAGTTCTCTGCGGAACGTACTCCAGGTCAGTGCCGGAGGGGACCATCCGGGTCTCGAAGGCCTCCGGGCCCAGTCCGGGGTGTACATTGCACTTGCGGCCGATGGCGGTCCGGTCGGGCACGCCCACGTTCTTTCCCAGCACTGTTATCGAGTCGTTGCCGGGTCTCAGCGCGGCCCCGAACCCTATATAGCAGAACCTGCCGATACTCACGTTTTCATCCGTGATACACCCGTCTACGATGCTGTGGAAGCCTACGGAGGTGTTCGTCATGACCACCGAGTTCCTCACCAGCGCCTGCGGCGCCACGTACGCTCCCGGCGAAAGGATGGAATTCTCTACTCTCCCCTCGATTACACACCCCGGACTGATAATGCTGTTAATCACGCTGCCTTCCCGGCTGGACACTCTTTCATTAATCGGGGTGCTTGTGCCCAGCACCGGCCAGTTGCTGTTGAGGCTGAAGCGCGGCTGCGGCGTCAGGAGCTCCATGTTGGCTTCGTAATAGGCGGTTACCGTGCCGATGTCGTGCCAGAAGCCCTTGAATTCATAGGCCAGGACGCGGTCGGTTTTTATCATGCGCGGCAGAACGTTATAACCGAAGTCATGCAGCGACCCGGGCATGGCGGCGTCTTCGCTCAGCCGCCGGGCGAGCAGGTCTTTGTTGAAGACGTAGATGCCCATGGAGGCAAGATTGCTCCTCGCCGCTGAGGATTTCTCTTTGAACTCCCTGATTTTTCCTTCCCCGTCCAGCTCCACCGTGCCGAAACGGTGCGTCTCTTCCGCCGGCACCCTTACCACGCCCACCGTCGCGTCGGCTTTCATTCTGTGGTGAAAATCAATCATTTTGCGGTAGTCCATTTTGTAAACGTGGTCGCCGGCCAGCACCAGCGCCGTATCCGCGTTGTGTTTTTTCAGGTAGGGCAGGTTCTGGTACACGGCGTCCGCTGTTCCTGCATACGAGCTGTCTTCCGGGGCCATAATGGTAAGATTGCAGCGGAGCCCGTTCTCTTTATGCCAGTTGCTCAGATAAACCGCCATCTCCTGCCGCTGGTAGTCCACCAGGACGGCTATATTTTTGATGCGCGAGTGAATGCAGTTGCTCGTGCTGAAGTCGATGACCCGGAAATTACCGGCAAATGGTAGGGCCGGCTTCGGCCTGAACTCACAGAGAATGTTCATTCTTTTTCCGCGCCCGCCCGCCAGAATCAGGGCTATCGCTTTTTTCGCCATAACGCACCCCCGGTTTGTAACCTAATAATCGCTTTGGGATTTTTTGACATTTAAATTTTATCCTTTGAGCGATGGAAAAGTTATAAAAATCGGGAGAAAATGATTACAAATTTGTGTCATTTTTCACGGGTTTTCCACCCGTATCTGGATAATATT
>CAYTZI010000059.1:0-12287 GCA_964442335.1 uncultured Dehalococcoidaceae bacterium
TGGCATCAGGTCATAAGCTATTCAGAAGTAACAGTGGATATTGAATCAATAAATGAAAGCGGAGATATTCTTTTCACTTATGAGAATTTACTTCCAGGCGACTCTTTTTCATTCTATTCTGAAGAACCATGTAGAGTCATTATAGCTGCTGGTTAAAAAGAATATAACTACCCTACCTGCCCTCCTCCAGTCGTGAGATAAGCGTCATGGGCAGGTTGGCTTTAAGCATCTTGCGCTGCGTAGCGGCGATGTCGTATTCCACCCTATAAAGCCTCAGGATGCTGCCCTCGCTATCGTGGATGGCATAGCTGGCGCGCGGGTCGCCGTCCCTGGGCTGCCCCACCCCGCCCGGATTGATTATCATGCGCTTTGTTCCCAGCACCAGCCCGATGCCGGAAGACAGCGCAATCGAAGAAGCGCTATCGCCCTCTTGCCTGAACGCCATCGGCACGTGCGTGTGGCCCACCAGGCAATAGCGGGAATCGAAAAACGAAAAGTTCCGCGCGGCGATGCCGGTAGAGATGATATATTCAAGCGCGGGCTCGGCGGGACTCCCGTGCGCCAGGAAGAAATCGCCCTCCAGCAGGGTCAGGGGAAGCTCTTCCAGGTAACGGACATCGGACGGGCCCAGCTGCCCCGACGTCCAGCGGCAGGCGGCGGCGGCGGCCGGGTTGAAATAGGCCAGATTGAGCTTGCCGACAGCGCCGAGGTCGTGATTGCCGGCGATGCACGCGGAGCAGCGCTGTTTTAGGAGCCGGATACACTCGCCGGGCTCGGGCCCGTAACCAACGATATCGCCCAGGCACCAGAGTTCATCCACACCGCCCTTCTCCTCGATGTCTGCGAGCACGGCCTCCAGGGCCGCCAGGTTGGCGTGGACATCCGCCAGAATCGCGTAACGCATTCGGGAATAATATAGCAGGTTTCCTGCGGAAGTTAAAGCGACGGGTAATATTCCTTACGCTCGTTATATATCAAAGACACCGAAATAACGCAGCAGGGAACGCAGGCCGAAGTAACCCAGATAGCTCAAAGCAGTGCTCTCGACGGTCTTGCCCGCCCAGCAGACAAAATAGAACTTCCAGAAATTATACCTCGCCGCCCCCATACCCATAATGATGGGCATAAGCAGGGGGTTGGGATACATCCCCAATATGAATACAGCCCAAAGAACGCGGCGACGGGCAAACTCCCTCATCCGGGAAAAGCCGAGTTTATTCATAATCCGGTCCAGCCGCGAAGGGCTCTTGTTGTTGGATTTAGAAGAAAAACTAAAGCTCTTGAAAAAAGCGTGCCCGCCGCGCCCGGTCCAGTACACCAGCGCCTGCCCGACGCTGTTGCCGAAACCGGAGACCAGGGCCACCAGCGCCGGATTCAATATGCTCCCCAGCGTAAAGGTCAGTATCATGCTCGGCGTGGGAATGGGGATGGGGGAGCCGGCGAACAACGATATGACAAAAAGTCCCAGGTAACCCTGCTTTTCAAGGTCGGCGATGTATCCCCGGTTCTTAACGAGGAAGACGGAGCCGACCACGCTGATGATTACCATCGCAAGCAGCAGGCCGATAGCCAGATAATTTCTCTTCCCGTTGCTCTTGTCTGTCATTTTTGTACCCATTATACGCTATCGGCGGCTATTACCGATAGCTCGGAGTCCATAATAGAGCCGAAGAGCGCCCGAATATGATATAATTTAGCTATAATGAAAGTCTCCGAGATGGGAGAGTTCGGGCTCATCGACTACCTGGCGAAAATGGTCGCCGAAGCCAAGGTAAACAGGATAGGCCCCGACGAACCAATCATCGGCATGGGAGATGACGCCGCAGCCTGGCGGTGTGACTCCTCAATACAGCTTGCCACCGTGGACACGATGGTGGAGAACGTCCACTTTTCGCCGGAGACGACCACCTGGAAAGAGCTAGGGTGGAAGTCCCTGGCCATCAACCTTTCGGATATCGCCGCGATGGGCGGCGTGCCCAAATACGCGCTTATCGCTCTGGCGCTCCCGGGGGAAACGCAGGTGGAGGCCGTCAGCAGGATTTACGAAGGGATAATCGAGCTTGCCCAGCGCTCCATAGTAGCCATCGCCGGCGGCAACATCAGCCGGGCGCCGGAAATATCCGTAACGATAACCGTCCTGGGGGCGAGCATAGACGGCAAGATACTGCGGCGTTCCGGGGCAATGCCCGGCGACATCATAGCCGTCACGGGATACCCCGGCAGCGCGGGGGCCGGCCGCGAGATGCTGCTCAAGAAACTCAACTTCAAGCCGGAGGCGGCCACATACCTGAGAGAGGCGTTCCTCCACCCCATACCACGCATCACCGAAGGACAGCTACTGGTCAATCAGGGTATAACGACGGCCATCGATATCAGCGACGGCATCGTCTCCGACCTGCGCCATATCTGTAAAGCCAGCCAGGTAAGCGCCCGGGTGGACATCGGCAGGCTGCCGATTCACGAGAAAGTCCGGATGAACTTCGGGGACAGGGCGGAGGAACTGGCGCTTACCGGCGGGGAAGACTACGAACTGCTCTTTACCGGCAGTCCCAGGGCCATCGAGCGAATAAAAGCGGAGATACGCTGTCCGGTGACGGTCATCGGGAAAATCACGGAAGGCGAAGAGGGAAAGATAGACCTCTTAGATGCCGGGGGCAGTCCGGTGCGGGTCAATAAATCAGGGTGGACCCACTTCTAGAAATCCAGACGGAACGGAGTCAGATTCATGGTAGCACTGCCGAAAGTAACGCTCAACGCCGACCTCGACGAGGGATTCTGCTTCGGGTGCGGGAGCAATAACCCCATCGGACTGAAAATGCGGTTCACGCGGGACGGCGACACCATCCGCGCCGAGTTCACGCCGGGTAAAAACCACCAGGGCTGGCCGGGACTGCTGCACGGAGGCATACTGGGCTGCCTGCTCGACGAGGCGATGAGCAACATCGCCTACGCCACCGGCATTACCTGCCTGACCGCCAGCATCGAGATAAGGCTCAAGCAGCCGGTACAAGTAGATGTCCCGCTGGTCGTCACCGCCTGGATAACGCGGCAGCGGAAAAAGCTCATCGAAACGGCGGGCCGGGTATCTCTCAAAGACGGCACCGTCATTGCCGAGAGCGCCGCCAAGCAGTTCATCGCGGAAGCCGAAGCGGGCAAGCCCGACCGCGTCAGGGAGACCCGCAGCCATGTCTGAAAGGTGCCTCGAAGCGGTGCTCTGGGACCTGGACGGGGTTATCGCCGATACCGCCGAGTACCATTACCTTGCCTGGCGCGACGTTTTCAGGGAGCGGGGAGTGGAGTATACCATGGCGGAGTTCATGCCGTTCTTCGGGCGGCGGCACGATACCATCATTAAAGCCGTCCTGGGCGACAAACTGACACCCCAAGAAATCGACGATATCACGGACAGAAAACAGCAGGACTATCGACGGCGGGTGGCGGAGAACATCAAGGCCCTGCCCGGCGCCATCGACCTGATAAAGTCGCTCCACCGGCACGGAGTAAAGTCCGCCATAGCGTCGTCGGCCGTGCCGGAGAACATTGAGCTAATCCTGGGCGGGCTTGGCATCGAGGACTGTTTCCAGGCAATCGTCTACGGCACGGAGGTCAAAGAAGGCAAGCCGAGTCCGGAGATATTCCTGCTCGCGGCTAAAAGGCTGAAAGCCCGGGCGGGCAACTGCGTTGTCATCGAGGACGCCATCGCCGGCGTGGCCGCCGCGAAAAGCGCCGGCATGAAATGCGTCGCCGTGACCAACAGCCACCCCAGGGAAAAGCTGAAAGACGCTGATTTAGTCGTCAAGAGCCTGAAAAAGGTCACCATCAGCGTTCTAAAAGGTCTTTTTACTAAAATATGAGGAGCAATTAATGGAAAGGTCACTGGTGCTGGTCAAGCCGGACGCCATGGAGCGGGGCCTGGCCGGCGAAATCATCGGGAGGATACAGGCGGCGGGGCTAAAGCTGACGGCGCTGCGGATGCTGCGCATGGACAGGGCCCTGGCGGAACGCCACTACGCGATACATAAAGAGAAACCGTTTTTTAAAGACCTGGTGGAATACATAACATCGGCGCCGATTGTGGCGGCGGTCTTCGAGGGGGAGGGGGCAATAGAGAGAATCCGGGGGCTCATGGGTGCCACCGACCCCGCCAAAGCCGCCCCGGGCACGATACGGAAAGACTACGGACTGGACGTACAGCGGAACTCAACCCACGCCTCCGATTCGCCGGAAAACGCCGAGAAAGAGATAGCGATTTTCTTCAAAAAAAGCGAGATATTCGGATGAAGTATTATCACTGAATCCGTAGCACGGCTTCAGCCCTGCGCCAGAGTCCATCGAGATTATAGAAATCGCGCTCTTCCGGGCTGAAGATGTGTATGATAACATCGCCGTAATCAAGCAGGAGCCAGCCGGTGTCCGACGCTCCTTCAAGGTGATGCGGCAGGACGCCCTCTTCTTTCAGGCTTTTCTCAATTTCTTCCAAGATGGTGCGTATCTGCCGCTGGCTTTCGCCGGTGCAGATAACAAAGTAGTCCGCGAAGGTGCACAGGCCGCGGACATCCAGCAGAACTATATTGCCCGCCTGCTTATCGCTGGCGATTTCCACGGCGCGACGGGCTAAATCTATACCTTCCAGTCGAAAAAATCTCCCAACTTTTGCTGGATAAATTATACCACAGCCGTGAAGATACCGGTAGAATTCAGAGAATACTATGTTCGGTTTATTTTTAGCACTCACCCCCTTTGTCCCCCTCTCAAACAGGTTTGTATTTAGTGTTCATGATTAGCTTGTTTGAGAGGGGGAAAGAACTTGAGAGGGGGCAGAGCCCCCTCTCTCCTTTACTCCCCTCTCCAGCCAGATTAAAAATCGGTCTACATGCTGAACAGGCTGGAGAGGGGATATAGGGGTGAGGTCTATCTGCAACAGCCAAAAATCAGGTGATTTCCCTTATCTCCGGCGAGCCTGTTATAATATGAGAAAAAGCGGGGTGATAGATTGAAATCCACCAGACCTGTAGAGATAAAGGAAGGCCTCTGCTATATGTGCACCTCGGCCTGCCCCACCAGAATCCATGTCCGCGACGGCAAAGCCGTTAAAATAGAACTCGCCGACCCCGCCGTCAACCACTGCTACTCCTACATGACCGGCTTCAGCGGCAGCGTCGAGCCGGAAATGAAATGCAAGCTCGTCTGGGGCTTCTCCGTACCGCACCAGTGGCCCGGAGAAGCCAATATCAACATGCTGGTCGACGACAGCACCCTCGACCCGGTTTCCGGTTTCCTTCCGTGTAAATCGCAGCTATGTAATGTCACCAGAGGCTGATACACCCGTGAAATCCTTAATAAAAGCCCTCACCGAAGCCGGCGCCGGCCCGCGACGCCGCATGGCGGAGGCCATCAAACAGGGGAAAGTAAAGGTCAACGGCCGGACCGCCGAATCGTTCAACCAGCCGGTGAACATCGAGAGCGACCGTGTATCCGTCGACGGGAAAACGGTCAACCTCAAACCGGACGAGACGGTCTGCCTGATGCTCAACAAACCCGCCGGCACTGTTTCCACCGCCAGCGACGAAAAAGGCAGGCGCACCGTCCTGGATATCCTGCCGGAACGATACAAAAAGTTGCGGCTGTACCCCGCGGGCCGGCTGGACGCGGACTCCACCGGACTGCTCTTGCTCACCAACGACGGCGACCTCACCTACCAGCTCACGCACCCCAGATTCGAGCATGATAAAGAGTACCTGGTACAGATAAAGGGCAGCCTCAACGGGGAGGAGAAAAACCGGCTGGAAAAAGGCATCCGGCTGGAAGACGGCATGACCGCCCCGGCGCGCGTCAGGGAAATTTCGTCGCCGCCATACAACTACAGCCTCACCATTCACGAGGGCAGAAAAAGGCAGGCGCGCCGCATGTTCGAGAGGCTGGGGCACCCGGTGGTGGCGCTAAAGCGGGTACGCATCGGCGGTCTGAGGCTGGGCGACCTCAAAGAAGGGAAAGCGAGGCCTCTGCGGGCGGCGGAAATTTCCTCGCTGCTATCAGGAAATCAGCTTGATAAGCAGGAAAATAAGAAGCGCGATAATCCCCGAGGCGGGAATCGTGAAAACCCACGCCCACACAATGCGCAGGGTCACGCCCCAGCGCACCGCGGACAGCCGCTGCACGGCCCCCACCCCCGATATCGCCCCGGTGATAACGTGGGTCGTGCTCACGGGTATACTCAAAAAAGTAGACAGAAATATACTCGAAGCGGCGGCCGTCTCGGCGCAAAAGCCGTCGATAGGACGCAGCCTGGTAATCTTCTGCCCCATCGTCTTAACGATACGCCAGCCGCCGGTAAGCGTTCCCGTGGCGATGGCGGCGTGGGCGCTCAAGACCACCCATAAAGGCACGCTGAAATCGCTGACCAGGCCCCCGGCGAAAAGCAGGCTGGCGATAATCCCCATGGTCTTCTGGGCGTCGTTGCCGCCGTGGCCCAGGCTGAAAGCCGCCGCGGAGAACAGCTGCGCGACGCGCGACCACTTGTTGATACTCGTAGGATTCTGGTTGCGCACAATCCAGGTGGTGGCGACTTTCAGAAAAAAGCCGAGGACCAGCCCTATGAGCGGCGCGATGACGATGAAAGCCAGGGTCTTGTACCAGCCGCTGCCGATAATAACGCTCAGGCCGCCCTTGGCTATAGCCGCCCCGGCGTAGCCGCCGATGAGCGCATGAGAGGAACTGCTGGGGAGACCGAGATACCACGTAATCAGGTTCCAGGCGATAGCCCCGATAAGTCCCGCTAGAATGACCGTGGGGGTGACGATATCTATATTAATCATCCCCTTGCCGATGGTCTCCGCCACGCCGGTGCCGAAAATAAGAAAGGCGATAAAATTAAAAAAGGCCGCCCAGACGACGGCCTGCCGCGGCGTTAGAACCCGCGTGGAAACGACAGTAGAGATAGAGTTGGCGGCATCATGCATGCCATTGGTGAAATCGAAAACAAGGGCTATTAAGACGATAGGGATGATAAAATAAAGACTTGTTTCCATAAGCCAGACAATAAAGTCCACCAAGATTATACATGAATGCGACCAGAATAACCAAAAAAAGATACAAGATTCTGTATGCATTTGGTTGAGTTACAGTACTCACCCCCTTTATCCCCCTCTCAAACAGTTTCATATTCAGTGTCCAGACTCTAGCTTGTTTGAGAGGGGGAAAGAATTTGAGAGGGGGGCGGAGCCCCCTCTCGCTACGCACTCCCCTTTTGTAAAGGGTTACAAGAACAATGGCAAAAGGCTGATGGCACGAGGGCGGTAAGGGTGGACGAGGGGGGCGGGGGAAATTGAAAAGTAAATTTTCAAATTATAGTCGAAGTTTGATATACTGGACTTGTCCAAATAATCGTTTCATAGAAGAGAGACCGTATTGAAAGAACCGGCGACCCTTGTAGATATGCTGGCGGGAACGGCCGAAAAACGGCCCGACAAAACCGCCATAATCATGGGAGAGAGAAGGGTCACCTTTGCGCAGCTCGAAGCGGACTCCAGCCGGGTGGCCAGCGCCCTGATAAAATCCGGGTTTAAAAAGGGCGACCGCGCCGCCATGATACAATCGAGCAACCCGGAGTTTGTGAGCGTATTTTTCGGGATACTGAAAGCCGGCGGCATAACCGTGCCGCTCGATTCCCGCTACGTGGCCGGCGAGCTCGCCGCGCTTTTCAACGACTGCCAGCCGAAAGTATTGTTCATCGAGGAACCTATACTGGAGCCGCTTGTATCCTCGCTTTCACGGTTCAAATCGATAGAACACGTCATCACCGTCTACGCGAAACCCGAAGGAAAATTCACCAGGTACAAGGACATTCTGGCCGGCAGCCGACCGGAAAAAGCAGGGGTCAAAATCGAGCCCGAAGATATCGCCATCATCTCCTACACCGGCGGTCCCACGATGAGTCCCCACGGGGTCGTCCTCTCTCATCGTAGCGTCTGCATAGAGGCAATCAGCTCCGCGGAAACGATGAAACAGTCCGAGAAGGACGTGATGATGCTGTTCGCCCTGCCCATGTACCACCAGTTCGGCCTCACCGCCGTGCTGGTGGCCTCGATATACACGGGCAATCCCATCGTGGCGGTGCCGGGCACGGGGAGGTCGGTCAACAGCTTCATGGAGGCGGTGCAGCGGGAAAAAGGCACGATTTACTGCGGTGTCCCCTACATCTACTCGCTGATGAGCAACGTCGCCCGCCGCGAGGGAATCAGGTACGACCTGAGCTCGCTGCGACTCTGCATCAGCGGCGGGGCCCCCCTCGAACCCGACGTCATCCGCCTTTTCAGGCAGCACTACGGCCTCAACATCAGCGACGTCTACGGGCAGACCGAGACCGTGTGCCACATCACCCAGATGCCCGCGGACGGCTCCGGCCCGCCGGGCTCCTCCGGAAAGGCCCTGCCCTGCTGGGAGATAAAGATATTCGACGAAAACGACTGCGAGCTGCCGCGCGGGGAGGTGGGGGAAATAGTGACCCGCGGCCCGGTAATGACCGGCTTTTACAATAAGCCCGAAGCCACCGCGCGAGTCTTTAGAAACGACTGGCTCCACACCGGCGATACCGGCTGGATGGACGAAGAAGGATTCCTTTTCATCACCGGGCGCACCAGGAGGATGCTGATCCTCAAGGGGCAGAACATCTTCCCCGCCGACATCGAGGAAGTCCTTTCCACGCATCCCAAAGTAGCCGAAGCTAAAGTAATAGGGGTCATCGACTCGGTGCGGGGGGAAACGGTCAAAGCCCTGGTAAAGCTGAAGCCGGGAGAGAGCGCCGGTGAGCAGGAAATCCGGCAGTTCTGCCAGGGGCGCCTGGCCGATTACAAGATACCGCGGGAAGTAGAATTCGTGGAGACGATACCGGAAGAGATACCCCTCTGGAGGCGGCCGGACACCTAGGCGAGAAGAAACAGGCTGGTGTTCCAGAGCACGATAACGCCGTAACCCGCCACCGCCACCCAGGTAGTGATGAAAGCCAGCTTGGGGAAATGGCGGTAAATATCCCAGAGAATCAGGGCCACCAGCAGGGAGCCGACCACCTTAAGCACCATGAAGCCGACATCCCCCACCAGCGGCTGCAACAGGGGGTTGGCTTCGCGGGCCATACCGTTTTTCAGAAGGAACTCGGTTAATACTCCATCCATGATAATAAATATCACGAGCAGGCCGAGGAGTATCAACATCGTTTTTTTGGCAGCTGGCGAAAAAACCTTCATCACGCTAGATTATCTAAACACCACCTTTATCTAGGTAATAACGTTAAGCAGGGACGGAAGGACGCGGAAACGCGCCGGCACCTCGCCGAGCAACTCGCCGTCCGCCTGGAGCTGCATGGCGCCGTTCTTGGAAACAACTTCAATTTCCCGGGCTTTTATCATGGTAACTTTGGGGTGGGTGAGATGGGTGCCTTTATAGATGCGCGGCAGGGACCGGAGGAGGTCGGGCTTGCTCAGGTCCCCCACAATCAGTACGTCGAGCAGGCCGTCGGAGAGGTCGGCGCCTGGCGCGGTATACATGCCCCCGCCCCCGTATTTGCCGTTATTCATGATAACCGTGCATACCCTTTTGTCCAGCTCCTCACCGTCTATTTTCAGGGAGATATCTTTGTTCCTGTAAGCTACCAGCGTGGCGAACACGCCGAGAAGATAGGACGGCAGGCTGCCCAGCGCCTTGAACTGGCGGGTGGTGCGGCGCACAATCTCGGCGTCAAAGCCGAACCCGGCAAAATTAACGAAGAGCCGCTCCTGCTTCTTACCGTCGCCGGTATACTCCACCACACCCAGGTCCACGGTGCGCTTCCGGGGTTTAAGGAAACAGCGGCAGGCGTCCTCGCTGCGGCGGGGAACACCCACGGTGCGGATATAGTCCGAGCCCGTGCCGGTGCTGACGATGCCCAGCGTGGAGTCCTTGATGCCGCCGGAGGCGTACAGGCCGTTAACGACCTCGTTGATGGTGCCGTCACCGCCTACGGAGACGACCATGTCGTAGCCGTTGGCGGCGGCCTCTTTAGCCAGCTCGATGGCGTGTCCCGGGGCCTCGGTCAACTTGTGGTCGAAGCGCAGGCCGTGCCCCTCGAAGATTCCCTTGATGCGGGGCCATTCTCTACCGGTCCTGCCGGCGCCCGCGACCGGATTTACGATGATTTTAGCGAACAACTGACTTCACCAACTCCCGCTCGCCACAGTATAGATATTTGCCTGGAGTTTGTCAAAAGTATAACAGCGTAAAGTAAGAATAAGCGCTTTTAAGTTAGAATAATCATTAAGTTCATATTAAAATATCATAAAAAAACATAAACTATCTTTAACTCAACTCACTTGACCCCGCCCAGACACGCGCCACCTCCTGCGAAAGCAGGGAATTCTCCGTCCGCTTCAAAGCCGGGTCAGTCTGGAACAGCTTTATCGCCTCCGCGCGTGCCAGCTCCAGTAGTGCGACATCCGAAATCTTCGCCATACGCAGGTCGGGCAGGCCGCTCTGGCGCGTGCCGAAGAACTCACCGGGGCCGCGCATCTTGAGGTCGGCCTCGGCCAGCTTAAAGCCGTCCTGTGTTGTCTCTATTATGTCAAGTCTCTCTCTGCCCACCTCCGAGGGATTTTCCGCGAGCAGCATGCAGTAGCTCTGCTCTTTACCTCTCCCCACCCTGCCCCGGAACTGGTGGAGCTGGGAAAGCCCGAACCTGTCCGCGCTCTCTATCAGCATCACGGTAGCGTTGGGGATATCTATGCCGACCTCGATGACCGGCGTGGAGACCAGTATATCAAGCCTGCCGGCGCGGAACTCCACCATGGTATCATCTTTCTCCGCGGAAGACAGCCGGCCGTGGAGAAGTCCCAGCTTCAGGTCCGGGAAGACGTCCTGCGAGAGGCGCTCGTATTCCACCACCGCCGCCTGGGCGGCTATAGCTTCCGATTCCTCAATCAGGGGACAGAGGATGAAAGCCTGCCGTCCTCCGGCAATCTGCTTGCGCAGGAAGGCGTAGGCGCTGTTGCGCTGGGCGGGCTTGAGCCATTTCGTTTTCACCATCTGCCTGCCCGGCGGGAGTTCGTCGATGACGGAGAGGTCGAGGTCACCGTAGAGCGTTAAAGCCAGGGTGCGGGGAATAGGAGTGGCGGTCATGACCAGCATGTGCGGGCTGAACCCCTTCTCCCGCAGCGCCGAGCGCTGCTCCACGCCGAAACGGTGCTGCTCGTCGACGACGGCCAGTCCCAGCTTGTGAAACCCGACCCCTTTCTGGACGAGGGCGTGCGTGCCGATGATGATATCGATATCGCCCTGCTTTATCTGTTTCTGGAGCTGCTTTTTGCCGGCTGCTTTGATATCGCCGATAAGCAGCGCTACTTTAAGCGGGCGCGACAGGATACCGGAATAGACTTTAAGGTAACCCTCTCCCTCCTCATCCCCCAGGCGCGAGAGAAGCTGGCCCACGGTGGCGAAGTGCTGCTCGGCGAGGATTTCCGTGGGCGCCATGAAAGCCCCCTGGAAACCGTTAGCCACCGCCGCCAGCAGGGCCGCCGTGGCTACCACCGTCTTGCCACTGCCGACCTCGCCCTGTAAAAGCCTGCTCATGGGCTGGGCCTTGAGCAGGTCCGCCATGATTTCATTAAGGACCTTGTCCTGGGCGGAGGTCAGGGTAAAGGGGAGGGACCCGACAAACTGTTTTAAAACGGGAACGTTCGTATCGAAAGCGCTGCCGGGCCGCCCCTGCTGCCAGTCCCGCTTGCGGCTCATGACGCCCAGCTGAAGGAGAAAAAGCTCGTCGAAGGCGAGGCGCACACGTGCTTTATCCTTGGTCGCCGCATCGTCCGGGTAGTGCGCCTGAGAGATAGCGACCGGCAGCTCCGGCAGGTCGAGCCGTCGCCGTAGTCCATCCGGGAGGAAGTCCGGCACCTGCGGTGCCCACCTGTCAATAAATTCCTTCATCAGGCGGCGGACCTGCCGCGGCCGCAGCCCCTGCGTTAAAGGATAGACCGGCACCAGCCTGGCGGTATGAACGAGGTCCTGGCCTTCCATGAGCTCCCACTCCGGCGAGAGAAAGACGTGGCGCCCCTTGAACAGGCTGACGCGGCCGCTCAGCAGGATGCGCGTGTTGGTGACCAGCTTCTTCGCCAGGTAGGGCTGGTTGAACCAGACGACGCGGATGTTGCCGGTCTCGTCGCCGACGATGGCCTCGGTGCTGCGGCGACCTCCCGGGCGCGTCTCCTGCGCCTGCCAGACGTTGGCCACGATGGTCTGCTCCTCGCCCTCGGTAAGCTGGGAGA
>CAYTZI010000060.1:0-12279 GCA_964442335.1 uncultured Dehalococcoidaceae bacterium
ACGGATATTTCGTTCCCCTTTCGTAAAGGGGGAGTGAGGAGGATTTTAACCTCCCCCTTCGCCCTCGTAATAGCTTATATATTGTATCAATTGAAAACTACTAATTGCGGTTGAATCTGATTAAGGCTAGTTAAGGAAATGCCAGCCGGGTGGTAACTGAGGTTCGCCATTAACGGTTTCCCATTCTGTAAATACTTGGACGGCATATCCACCGCCAATAGCATAACCTGTATATTTATAACTTGCGTCAAGCATGTTAGCATTATGTCCTGGCGAATCTTGCCAACATTCTAGGGCCTCTTGATTGTTACTGACCCCCATTACTATGTTTTCTGCAAGATGATTATTGTATCCCCCTTTGCTATTATGGCTAAAGTCTTTTTTAATTTCGTCTAACCTTAGAGTAGCAATACGATTCAAATCTTTATTAAACACTAGAGGAGTAAGTCCCTTTGATTGTCTATATTGATTGAATCTATCAATATAGTCGTTTGTATCAGTGTTCCCAAACAAAAAGTCATTTACTGAATCTATTAAACTTTGACTCGTTTGACTAGGTGGAAGTGTGGAAGTTGCTGATAATATTTCTTCGGTTGTTATGGTGGAATTATCAGTGATGTGAATAGACTCCCACCATTGAGCTACGTTGGTAATTGTTTTATCTTTATAAGAGGATAAGGGTTGAACGCCGGCGAAAGAAAAAACAATGAAGAGAACGACTAGAGAAAAAACAGTTAGTTTCATACTTGGCCATCGCCAACTGTTTTTAGATACAATTTTCCAAATCCAAATAAAGAAAATCAGTTCTGCAATAAAAATCAGACTGCCAATCAATAGACTTGGTATAAATTGGCTTGAAAATAATTTGACACCTGTCCAGATGACTAGAGCTAATAATACTAGTATAGAGAGATTTAAAACTATTCTATAAAACTTTCCTAGAGGTTTATACTTCTTTAATGGATAATAAAGCCATTTATCAACTCCAAAAAACAAAGAAAATCCAAGTGATATCCAAAAGGGAATGTAAACCCCAGCGTATATGCTTAGTCCTAAGCCTATAGCATTAACTATAAAAATAACTAATAGAGTTCTTGACCATTTAGGAAAGTGACTAGGATACTTTCTGGGTTTGCCGTCTCTGTGATTTTTGCCTTTATCGGCATTTGCTGTGATTATTCCCAACCGCTTATTTACACAGTCAACGCACGTGCAATTAGGCGGGTGTTCACCTTTCATATAATCTCTATCCGATGATGGCATGTTTTATCATATGTAGCTTGGGTATTTGTTACTGTAATTTATTCATAAAGAGTTGTCAATGTAACTACTCCTATCTTTATTTGACTATTCCTCACCTAAAAGCTGAAAACCTTTCTAATTTTACGGCAGGGGGTGGGGTCTAGTAACTAACCACTAGTAACTAGTTACTCCCTGTACAGCCACTTCCGGAACACCACCCGGCTCAAAAACGGCATTACCGCCCAGGTCAGCAGCCCCACCAGTATCGCCGCCACCAGCACGCTCTCCGCGTAAAAATTCATCCCCGGGGATGCCCATCGCAGCAGCCTTATGATGGCTACGGAGAGCACGAAGACGGCCAGGAACGTTACTATCGCCATCTTCCACGGTTTCGGCGCCTCCAGCTCCGGGCACTCCGGTATCGAAAACCACGTCTCCAGACCCGTCGCCTCCTGACGCACCCGCCGCGAAAACTCGTCTGCCTCGTGCGAGAGCTTCTGCCTCGCGTACGATGTCTCCCAGATGTGCATCGACTTCTCGTCCGCGAAACGCATCACGACGTGGTGCAGTCCGGTCTTTCCCGGCTCCGGCACGAGCAATGTCACCCCCTGGTTCCCCGGCGACTCCGCCGACGCCGCTACCAGCCGCCGTACCCAATCGTCATAGTCCTTCTCACGACCCGGATACACCCGCCGGCTCACCACCACCGTCACGGATTTCTTCCCCGTTACGATTCTATCGGTATCGGTCTCGCTCGTCATCTGCTCACCTCCCGTGCGACTTTCTACTGCCCTGGCGCTCTACTAATTATAAATCCTCCGCACTTTTCTGTCATTGCGGCTATCGTCCGCTCGCCCTGAGCTTGTCGAAGGGTCATCGCGGGCCCCGCCCGTATGGAATTCCCGCTCTGACTGATGGTAAAATGATAGTGCGGATTCTTATGAAAGGTTGGCTATGACTTCTCCCGTCAGGGTGCGTTTCGCCCCCAGCCCCACCGGCTATCTCCACGTCGGCGGCGTGCGTACGGCCCTCTTCAACTGGCTCCTTGCCCGCCATACCGGCGGCTCTTTCGTGCTCCGCATCGAGGATACGGATGTTGCCCGAACCGTTCCCGGCGCCATTGAGGCTATCATGGAAGGCCTCCGCTGGCTGGGACTCGACTGGGATGAGGGGCCGGAGGTAGGCGGCGATTACGGCCCTTATTTCCAGTCGCAGCGCCTGCCCCTCTATCAGGCTGCAGCGGAGCGGCTCGTCGGTCAGGGCGACGCCTATTACTGCTATTGCTCCCCCGAACGACTCGAGGCGTTACGCAAGGAGCAGATTGCCCGTAAGCAGCCGCCCGGCTACGACCGCGCCTGCCGTGACCTCACCCGTCAGGAATGCGCCCGCTACGAGGCCGCCGGCGTTAAGCCCGTGGTACGCTTTAAAGTCCCCGATGAAGGCCGCACCGGTTTTACGGATGCCATCTACGGCGATGTCGCCTTCGAGAACCGGACCATCGACGATTTCGTGATGCTGAAGTCGGACGGTTACCCCACCTACAACTTCGCCAACGTCATCGACGACCACGCCATGAATATCAGCCATGTCATCCGCGGCGAGGAGTTCATTTCGAGCACGCCTCGCCACCTTCTCATGTACCAGGCCCTCGGCTACCGGCCCCCCCAGTTTATCCACACCCCGGCGATACTCGGGCCGGATCGTGCCAAGCTCAGCAAGCGCCACGGCGCCGTGTCTATCCTGGAATACCGTGACCGGGGCTATCTGCCGGAAGCGATGCTGAACTTCCTCGTCTTGATCGGGTGGTCACTGGACGATAAAACGGAAATCATGACCCGTCAGCAGATTATCGCTAGCTTCGTGCCGGAGCGTATCGGTAAGACTGGCGCTGTCTTTAATATCGAGAAGCTCGACTGGATGAACGGGGTGTATATCCGCGCCCTTTCTATCGACGATTTTACACAGCGTGCGCTGCCTTTCCTGGATAAGGGCCTGCCAGCGGGCGTTAAGCGCCCGCTGGACGTTAGCTATATGCGGAGCATAATGCCGCTCGTCCGGGAGCGGACGAAAAAGCTTACCGATGTTCCCGATTTAACAAGGTTCTTCTTCGTCGAGGAGCTTGAGTACGACCCCGCTTTGCTCGTTAGTAAAAACATGACCCCGGAGTCCGTTCTTTCCGCTCTAGAGATTTCTTTGGATAGATTGAGCGGGATTCCGGCCTTCGGTGAGGCGGCGCTAGAGGCCCTGCTGCGCCCCCTGGCCGGAGAGCTTAATCTGAAAGCCGGCCAGCTTTTCTCCGTCCTCAGGACCGCTGTCACCGGCGAGACAGCCACCCCGCCACTCTTCCAGACCATGGCGGTGCTGGGTAAAGACCGCTGCCTTAAACGCATCGCCGAAGCTATTGAAAAGCTCCGTAATCATTGATAAATTGCACGGGTTTCTCTGAATATTGTTTGGTTTTTGTATCTTGTTTCTTTTAGTTTGGCTACAGGGGGTGAGGGGATTAAATGGCTTTTCTTTCCGGCTTACGCGTCCTCGATTCATCCGGCGAGATAGGCGTTCTCTGTTCGCGGCTTCTCTCCGGCATGGGCACTGAGGTCGTCCGCTGTGATTTAAAGGAATTACGCGACCTCTTACCCAACGCCGATGTCTTTATCGAGTCGTTCCCGCCGGGCTATCTTTCATCGCGGGGACTTGGCTATGAGGAGCTTGTCGTAATCAACCCTGGCCTTATCATGGTCTCCGTCACCCCGTTCGGCCAGACCGGCCCCTGTAAAGACTTTAAGGCCTCCGACCTCACCCTTCAGGCCATGGGCGGCTGGATGTCCGTCACCGGGGAGCCGGAAGCGCCGCTGAAACTGGCGGGTAACCAGGCATATCATGCCGCCTCTCTCTTCGCCGTGAACGGCGTCCTGCTGGCGCTCCGGCACCGGTCTGCGACCGGCCGCGGGCAGCACCTTGATATTTCTATACTTGAGTGCGTCGCTGCCTCCCTTGATTTCGTTCTGCCGCGCTTTTTTTACGCGGGTACTGTCTCCGGCAGGCAGGGCAGCCTGCACTGGAACAACGCCTTCCGCGTGTTTCCCTGTAAAGACGGCTATGTCCACCTTTCTATCCACCGCGATTGGGACACGCTCGTCGCGTTGCTCGCCGCCGAGGGCATGGCTGAGGATTTAACGGGTGCCGGATGGAGGGACAGGGACGAGCGTGACCGCAATATCTACCATGTTATAGAAGTGCTGGAAAGATGGACTTTAACCCACCGGGTCAAAGAGCTGGTGAATAGGGGGCAGTTGATGCGTTTCCCATGGGCGGAGGTGGTCGGAGCGGTACGGGAAAAGGTGGAGGAGCGTTAGATGAGCCGCCGGAAAGCCTGGTTGATCTTTCTGGTTTCCCTTCTGGACGATGCCGCCGTGCTAGCGCTCATCGTGCTCGGGCTCTGGTATTTTCACGTGGAGATAACCTGGTTTATCGTTTTGATAATCGTCGTCTTTATAGCGGCCTTTATATTTATCATGCATAAAGCGATTGTCCCCAGCCTGCTGCGGAAAAAAGCGGTCGGCGCGGAATCGATGATAGGCATGGTGGCGACCGTTACTGAGCCGTTGCGTCCGCAGGGGCTGGTGATGATTAAGGGTGAGACCTGGCAGGCTGTATCGTCCGGGGGGACTATCGGCGTCGGCGAAGAGGTGGTGGTGGTGCGCGTTAATGGCTTGAGCCTGGAGGTCAGGAGAAAAACGCTGTGACTGATTATACGCCGGGGTATATCGCTTTATACCGTTCTGGCGAGCTGGAAAAACGCGTTGAAAGACTGGAAGCGCGGCTCCTGAAATGCGATATCTGCCCGCGGGAGTGCGGCGTCGACCGGCTTTCCGGGGAAGTGGGCTCGTGCCGTTCCGGGGCGTTGCCGATTGTTTCTTCGTTCTGCGCTCATCACGGCGAGGAGCCGGCGCTTTCGGGCAGCCGCGGCTCCGGAACGATATTCTTCGGCAATTGTAATATGCGCTGCGTTTATTGTCAGAACCACCAGATAAGCCAGGACCATGAAGCGCAGCGGCGCAACGAGGTCAGTATACATACTCTCGCGGAGCAGATGCTCTATCTTCAGGACGAGCTTCATTGTCATAATATCAACTTGGTGACGCCTTCGCACTTCGTCCCGCAGATTGCCCGCGCCGTGCTGGAGGCAGCCCCTGTGGGACTCCGCCTGCCGCTGGTCTATAATACCTCCAGCTACGATTCTTTACCGACCCTGAAAGAGTTGGACGGCATTATCAGCGTCTATCTGGCGGACTTACGTTACGCCTCCGACGAGATGGGGAGCAGGTATTCCGGGGTGCCGGACTACGCCGGGCGTTCGCGGGCGGCCATCAAGAAAATGCAGAGGCAGGTCGGCGACCTGTTATTGGATGAGCATGGCGTCGCTCAAAAAGGACTGATTGTACGCCACTTGATACTGCCCGACCGTATCGCCGGCAGCGAGGAATCTTTAAGGTGGCTGGTGTCGGAGGTCTCTACCGGCGTGGCGGTGAGCATTATGTCCCAGTACTATCCCGCCCACCTTGCTCCCCGCTATAAAGAGCTTAACCGTAAAATAACGCCGGAAGAGTACCGCGAGGTCGTAAACCTGGCGGAAAAACTGGGCATAGAGAACGGCTGGACCCAGGAACTGGCGTCTTCGGGCGCCTATCTACCGGACTTTACTATGGATGAACCGTTTTCGGGTGGGAGAGGGGGTGAATGAAGGCACGGCTATTATCTCTTGCGTTTGGTAAAACCGAAGCGTATTTTTAGTCCGTTACGCTTGTCTTTCTTGTTGACGTTCTCGATGAAGGTCTGGAGGTCTTTATCAGGTTTATCGGTTTTTGATGGTTTGGCGGTTTTAGCAGTCATGTAAAATGATATCCTTGAATAATATGTTTCAATGAAAAATTATAGCATAGATGCGTGTATAAAGCCAGTAGGGGGCTGCGGATGACATCCGGGTTGAATGGACTTACCCGTTTGACTGTAGCCCGGTTAAAACCGGCGGCTGAGGTGATAGCCAGGGCGTTTCAGGACTATCCACTGATGCGGTATTTTATCCCGGATGACCAGGAAAGAAGCAAAAAGCAGCCCGCTGTGTTTACACCGATGCTTAGGCGTGGCCTGAAGTATGGTGAGGTCTATGCTACTTCGCCGGACCTGGAAGGAGTGGCGGTATGGTTCAGGTCGGGAATAGGCCGCGATTCTTTATGGAGTATGCTCTCTAGCGGATTTTTCTTTATACCTTTTATCGTCGGTATCCCGACCTTCTGGCGGCAGATTACTTTTGGCTTGCATACTGAATCGGTCAGAAAGCGCGTTGCGCCTGTGCCGCACCTGCATTTACAGTTGCTCGGCGTCGACCCCGTTTATCAGGGGAGGGGGTTCGCCGGTAAGCTCCTGAGGCCGATGCTGGAGATGGCGGATAGAGAAGGGCTGCCTTGCTTTCTGGAGACGCAGGCGGAAAAGAACGTAGCTATTTATGAGCATTTCGGTTTCAGGGTGGTGGATGAGTGGATTAGCCCCGGCACTGATGTGCATTCCTGGGCTATGCTGAGAAGTAATGAAAAACCAGCTAATTTTACATAACGTTAGAATTTTAGACTTCACCTGGGTGCTGGCGGGGCCTTACGCCACGCGCCTTTTGGCGGACTTCGGGGCGGAGGTCATCAAGGTCCAGCCGCTGCTTTCCTCCGAGACTGACGACGCTTTTTCGCGCGGCTATTATGATACCTGGAACCGCAACAAGCTTGGCGTTACGTTGGACCTGAATAAGCCGGAAGGTATAGCTATAGCAAAAAAGCTGATAGCTTTAAGCGATGCCGTGGTGGAGAACTTCACGCCCCGCGTTATGGCCAACTGGGGACTCGACTATAAAAATGTCAGGAAAATCAGCCCTGATATCATTATGGTCCGCCTTTCTCTGATGGGGCATAAAGGCCCATGGCGCAACTTCAGCGGTTACGGGCCCTCGGTGCACGCTTTTTCCGGCATGACCGGCCTGACGTCTTTCCCCGGCGGGCCGCCGCTGGGTCCGGGATTTTCTTACGCGGACCACGTTGCCGGACTGTACGCCTCGATGTCGCTGCTCGGGGCGCTGGAAGAGCGGCGTCGGACCGGCAGGGGGCGGCATATCGATATCTCCGAGGTCGGGGTTATGCGGGGCCTGCTGGAAGATAGCCTTAACGGTCAAAAGCTTGAACCCGCCGGCAATTCGTCGCAGGTGGCCGCTCCCCACGGCGTTTATCCGTGCCGTGATAATCGCTGGTACGCCATAGCGGTATTTACCGACGATGAGTGGTGTGGATTTAAACATGCTCTCGGGGACCCGGCCTGGGCTGAGGGTAAGAAATTCTCCGGGCTTCCCGGTCGCATTGAAAATAAAGTCGAGCTGGACAGGCTCGTAGGGGACTGGACGCGCCGGCATACCGCCGGAGAAGTGATTTCAAAGCTCCGGCAGAACGGCGTACCCGCCGGCATCGTGCAGGATGCTGCTGGACTTGCTGTCGACCCTCAGTTGAAAGCGAGGGGATTTTTTGTTAGCAGACCGGAGCTCGGCAGGTTCGTCGACGCCACCCCGATAAAGCTTTCCGAAACACCCTCGCGGTATAATCGCCCCGCCCCTCCCCCCGGCCGCGATAACGACTTCGTTTACGGCGAGTGTAACCGTTAAATCATCGCCTACAAGCAAATTCTTATTAAAATCAATTTTTTTTAGAATTTTTGTTAATTATCCGCTCGCCGTTTGCCTGCCTGCCCGCTTTAGCCGGGGGGCTGGCGGGTAGAAGGGTAATTCCCGCGGTAGCGGTAATCCAGTATTTCTGTCATTGCGCGTCCGCCTGTGGCGGACGCGGCAATCTCCCCCGCTCATCTTAATCCTCCCCTCCTCCCCCCGGTTCTTTCTCTTTTATTCCTTCTTGTCTTGTCCCACCCAAACCGCCCGGTATCATCTAAGGCTAATCCCGGAGTTGTATCCACTCCCCCATCCCTGCTAGGGAAAAGGAGGTGGCCGTTACTTATCGCCGCGCACCTCACTTGCCTTTTATGAAATGGTTCCCCGGTAAGCCGGATTCCCTTTTCGAAATCCCCCCTTCCTTTACCAAAGGAAGGGGGCTAGGGGGATAGATTAGAATTATTTCATCAGGAGAGAAGAATCCATAATATCTACTCCTATCTTCGCCCCCGTTTCTTCATCTTTTATTCTATCTTAATCTTTTCCCACCCTTGCCGCCCTCGCATCATCCCTGTCTTACCTTTCTATCCCCCCCATCTTCACCCCGCATTTTCACGACAAAACCACCTTGCTTCTCCACTCTTTTCGGCGCATCATATATCCGGCGGAGTAAAACCTGATTTGAATTTCAAAAACAATTCAAAAACAAAAAAACAAATCACGAACAAATGAAGCTGGACAAAATAAAAAAACAAAAAAACAATTCCCACGAACAAATTGTAGCTGCACATTAACAAAAAAATATGAAAAACAAAAACAAAAAACAATTGTGACTTGCGCTGTCATTTCGTAGCAATACACCGCGAATGTTGACGTCCTGTACAGCGCCGACTAGAATAGCAGGGGAGACTAGATATGAAATACATCTGGGCGCCGTGGCGTATCCAGTATATCCAGGGAGAAAAACCCTCCGGCTGCATCCTTTGCGACAAACCTAAAGAGAATAAAGATGCGGAAAACTATATCCTCTTCCGTGCGGAACTCAACTTCATCATGCTCAACAGCTACCCCTATAACCCCGGTCACCTGCTCATCGCCCCTTACCGCCATGTCGCCACCCCGGAAGACCTCACTCCTGCCGAGCGTAACGAGCACTTTAAGCTGGTCAGTCGCGGTATCACGGTCTTGAAAGAAGCGTTTCAGCCCGGCGGCTTTAATTTTGGGGCTAATCTGGGTAAAGTGGCCGGGGCCGGCATCGACGACCATTTTCACAGCCACATCGTTCCCCGCTGGCAGGGCGATACCAACTATATCCCCGTCCTCTCCGATGTGCGTGTGGTGCCGCAGGCTCTCGCCGATACCTACCGGGCCCTTGCTGGTAAATTCTAGTAGCGTATCATCCCCGGACCCGCACTTGATACCCGTGAATGTTCTCATAGCCATACCGGCGGAAGCCGGTATCCGGGTATTCCGGTTTGATTTGCTGCAATTACGTTTGTGAGTCGCTCCCCGGTTTTAGTCCGGTGTACTATTTACTTACTTGAAGTTTAAGCTCGTCAATGCCATAATTCACGGAGAAACTTTGCCTGTATAAGGGGCGTCCGTCCGTGGAGACCGTAGCTCAGGTAATAGCCTTCGTCGGTATACTGGTGTTCCTGGCGCACCTTTTTTCCAGTATTTTCTCCAGGACCAGGATACCGGATGTCATTCTGCTGATAATCATCGGCATCTGCGTGGGGCCGTTGCTGGGGCTGGCGACGCCGGCCATGTTCGGCGAGGTGGGCCCGGTCTTTACGACCGTCACGCTGATTATCATCCTGTTCGAGGGTGGGCTTGCCCTTAAACTGAATATGCTGCGTACCGCTCTCGCCGGGGCGACGCTGCTGGCCCTTTTGAGCTACCTGCTGACGATGTTCGTGGTCGGGGGCCTGGCGCTTTTGCTTACCGACCTCGACTTTTTACAGGCGTTTATTCTGGGGGCGATTGTCGGCTCGACATCGGAGGCGGTGGTTATACCGCTGGTCAGGCAGCTCAGGGTGAAGGAAGAGACCCAGACCCTGCTTTCAGTGGAGTCTTCGATAAATGACGTGCTTAGCATCGTCATCACCATGGCGCTGGTGCAGGCTTACATCGCCGGCAAGTTTGAGATTTTTTCCGTCTCCGGCGACCTCATTGCTTCGTTTCTCGTTGCGCTGGTGCTCGGTATCGTCGGCGCGCTCATCTGGTCCATCCTGCTCAACAGGATTCATGTCATCAAGAACGCCATCTTCACCACCCCCGCTTTCGTCTTCGTTATCTACGGGCTCACGGAGAGCATGGGTTTCAGCGGGGCCATCGCCGCGCTGGCTTTCGGAGTGACCATCGGTAATATCGAGACGATTAAAATCCCCATATTTAAGACGCTTACAGTTAAAGAGCCGTCGGGTCTCAACGAAACGGAGAAAGTGTTCTTCAGCGAGGTGGCCTTTCTTTTAAAGACCTTCTTTTTCATTTACCTGGGGATGTCGCTGGAGCTTATCAGCAGCTGGCTTATCATCGTCGCTCTGATACTGACATTCGTGGCTTTCGTCCTGCGCGCGCCTGCGGTCAGGATATCCATCAGGCAGGCCTTGCCGGCGAAAGACATCTCTGTTACGGCGGTCATGGTGCCTAAAGGTCTTGCTGCGGTCGTGCTCGCCAGCATACCCCTTCAGCAGGGGGTCACCGGCGGCGAAACGATAAAGAACATTACCTACGGTATCGTGCTTTTCAGCATCGTCCTTACTTCTTTTCTGGTGGTGATAATGGAAAAGACCCCCCTCCCGAAACTTTACGCTAAAGTCCTTGCCCCCCGTCTGCCGAAGACCGCCCCGAAAGTGGTCGAACCCGTCAGTAGCAGGGCAAAGCCCCCCTTGCTCGAAAAAGACCGCGGTCCCCGGTCTTGAGATTTTTTGTCGAGAAATGTCTCATCGCCAGGTGCCGTCTTCTTCCAACCCGCCTTTCGATGGGACTTTAGTATTTGACCCCCGCGCCCCCAAGACGAGATAATTGTATTTAGAAGATACATGGAGGTGATATCTTGGAACTTGTCAGGGCAATAAAAGAGAGGTATTCTGTGCGGGCGTTTAAACCGGACCCCGTTCCGCTGGAATTAATCAGGAAGATAATGGAGCAGGCGCTGCGGGCGCCGTCCTGGGCGAACACCCAGCCCTGGGAGTTCGCCGTCGTTACCGGTGAGAAGCTCAAAGCTATACAGGAAGCCTGTGTCAAGCGCGGCGGGGAGGGCATGCGGGACTCGCAGTCGGAGGTAGCCCGTCCTCCCGATTTTCCCGAGCCCTATATATCGCGCATCAAGAAGATGCAGACTAAGGAGAACCGGGGTCGCACCAGCGAGATGACCGGGGAGGACTTTGAGGCCCGTTTCGCGGATAACGCCCGCCATTACGGCGCGCCGGTCTGTATCTACCTGCTGGCGGACAGGAATTTCCTTTACCAGGAAAAGGGCGTCAACGTTTGGGCCATGTACGACTTCGGTTCCGTGGTGCAGAACATCATGCTGCTGGCCGCGGACGCCGGGTTGGGAACGATTGCCCAGGCAATGGCCGTTGTCTATCCGGATATCATCCGCAAGGAGCTCGGCATACCGGAGGACAGGCTCATCGCGCTGGGTATCGCGTTAGGCTATCCCGATGACACGAACCCGGTCAATAAAGACCGCCGTGACCGCGAGCCGCTTGACACGGTGGCGAAGTTCTACGGGTTTTAAGGGATAATCGTAACTCAACCGGGTGCAAAGAGGCCCCCCTCTTTGACTCTGGAGCACCTGTGACGTATTATAGGTAAAACAGGTTAAATAACGGGGGTGCTCAATTGACGGAACTAAAGACGAGCAAGTATATCGTCACCGATGTCAGGCCGGACAAGCTCTTTGCCGAAGAGCCTGGTGGACTGGATAAAATCCCTGCCGGCAAGCGTGTCCCGCCGACCCATGTCATGTGGCTCGATGGCCAGGTCGTCCATGACGCTTTCTACGTGGAATGTGTCTGGATCTGGCCGGCTACCGGCTCGGAGGAACCGGCCGCCCTGGCTCACAGTCACGATTTCAAAGAGGTGGTCGCTTTTTTCGGCACTGACTTCAATAATCCGCGCGACCTCGGCGGTGAGGTGGAGCTGTGGCTGGACGGCGAAAAGCACGTCATGACGCAGAGCTTTCTGGCTTTTATCCCCGCCGGCATGCCCCATTGCCCCCTCTATACGCGGAACGTGGTCAGTCCTATCTTCCACTTTAGCGTTGGACTCGGCGGCGAATACGTCAGGTAATAAGCTCAGGCGTTCCTTATATTGCGGAATATCTCGCCCAG
>CAYTZI010000061.1:0-12105 GCA_964442335.1 uncultured Dehalococcoidaceae bacterium
ACCGACTCCATGATGAACCCGCAGGTCGCTTACGGCGAGGACGTGATGTCCCGCATCAGCTACGCCGCCAAGAGCAGGCGGGGACTCAAGCAGATGCACGGGGCGGTCATCAAGGGGCTCAACGAGATAGCCGCCAACGCCGCGAAAAAGGCCGGAATCAGGCGTAAACAAATCATAGACATGGCAGTGGTGGGCAACACGTGCATGCACCACCTGTTCCTGAACCTCGACCCGCGGCACCTGGGGAAGGCGCCGTTCGCGCCGGCGATACATCACTCGGTGGACGTCAAGGCGCGCGACCTGGGGATAAGGATAGGGGCGGGCGCTTACGTCCACGTCCTCCCTAACGAGGCGGGGTTCGTCGGGGCGGACAATGTCGGCGTGCTCATCGCCGAGGAGCCATATAAACAAGACGAGATGCTGTTGATTATCGATATCGGCACCAACGGCGAGCTCCTGCTGGGCAACCGGCAAAAGCTATTATCGACGTCCTGTGCCACGGGGCCGGCCTTCGAGGGGGCGGAGATAAGGCACGGGATGCGTGCCGCCGCCGGGGCCATCGAGAAGCTCAAAATAGACCCGAAGACGAAAGAGGTGGAGTTTAAAGTAATCGGCAGCGAAAAGTGGAACACCGAGGTCAGAAAAATCGGCGCGCGGGGCATCTGCGGGTCCGGGATATTCGACGCCGCCGCGCAGATGTTCATCGCCGGGATTATCGAAAAAAGCGGCCGGTTCGTTAACGGAATTAAGTCGCCCCGGGCGCGGGTCGTTAACGGCGAGCCGGAGTTCGTGATAGCGTGGGCGAAAGAGACGGTCATCGACCACGATATCGTCATCTGCCAGAAAGACATCCGGGCGATACAGCTCGCCAAGGGGGCGATGTACTCCGGCGCCCGGCTGATGATGAACCGGCTGGGGATAAACAAAGTGGATAAAGTAATCCTGGCGGGGGCGTTCGGGAGCTACATAGATAAAGAGTCGGCGGCGGTCATCGGGCTGTTCCCGGACTGCGACCAGAAAAATGTCTACGCGGTCGGCAACGCCGCCGGGGACGGCGCGCGCATGGCTTTGCTCAACACCGAAAAAAGAAAAGAAGCCGATGTCATGGCCAGAAAGGTGGAATACGTCGAGCTCACCGTCGAGCCGAACTTCCAGAAGACTTTCACGGAATCGCTGATATTTCCGCACCAGGTAGACAAATTCCCGCACCTCAAACACCTCCTGCCAAAGCTATAAACAGCCTAATAGATAATGTTGCAGTCGAAAGGAGGAACAGATTATGCGTCCTCTGACACAAGACCTCTCGATATACAAGAAGTTCAATTTTAACAGGCAGCCCGTGGGGGTAAAGTTCCTGCCCACCAGGCCGGAGGGAATCGAGCAGCTGGATAAAAGCCTGTCTTTCTGCGAAATGCTGAAAGAAGCGCAGGACAGGGGAAAGCCGTTCTATTTCGCCAGGGAAAACGAGAGCTGTTTCGGCAAAGCGCTGCTGGGCATGGAAGAGCTACCCGCGTTCGCCCGGGCGGGGGAGGTGGGTATAAAGCTCGAAATATTCCAGGACGCGCGGGCCAACAGCCACCTTTACCAGTATCTCCAGCTTTTCCCGATGGGCACCATTAACTACGTAGCTTACGCTACGCTTGACAAACTGGCTTTCGAGCCGGACCTCCTGATTATCCTGGCAAGCGTCAGCCAGGCGGAAATCATACTCAGGGCGATGTGCTATTCGACCGGCGTGCTCAGGGAATCCAGAACGACCGGCGTACTGGGATGCCACTGGCTTTACAACTACCCGTACTGGAGCGGCAAGGTCAATTTCACGGCAACCGGCCTGGCGTTCGGGATGAAATCAAAAGAGGTCTTTGAGGAAGGGTGGATTTTAATATCCATTCCCTATAACTGGATACCGGTTATCACACAAAACCTGAAAGAAATGAAATGGGTACTGCCTTCGTACACCGAGGGGCGGGAAAAATTCCTGCTGCGTGAGAAAGCTAACATCGAGGAACTGGCCCGGAAAATGGAAAATCCCTGAATGAGGAGGGAACCGAAATGATAGCCGCGGTAGTAAGGTTCGACATAAAGGACGAGGTAAAGAAGCAGCTCGCCGATACGAAAGCCGCCAGACGGCACCTCCAGAAAGTAGTCGACGGCTGCCGGGAAATACCCGGGCTCAAAGAGAAATTCTTCATCATGGACCCCGATACCTACGCCCAGGGCGCCATGCTGCTATGGGAAAAGCGCGAGGACTTCGACAAATACCTGAAGTCGCCCGAGTATAAAGCCACCGTCCTCGATATCTGTGAAGGCAAACCAAGGGTGGAAGTGTACGTGCATACCGCCAACCTTACGGACGGGGTGCTTATTTAAGAACGTTTAGCGGGTCAATATATTTCTTCGCCCATGAGGGTCTGGTATCCCGGCTTTACCATGGTGCTCCACTTGGCCGCGAAATCCTGGAATTCTTTCGAGGGCGCCGCTTCTTTCATGAACTTGTCCATGTCCGCGATGTGCATGATGCCCACGTATTTATAGGGTATCTCGCCCTGCATGGAGCCGGTGATTTTTACCAGCTCGAACTTCTTCACACCCGGCAGGCCGTCCAGCAGCGGACCCTTCTCGTTCTCCACATATTCCTTATACTGCGCATCGGTAACGTGGTCCGCCAGATTGTAGAGGATAACCTGTTTAGCCATATCTCGCTCCTTTCGCTGTGGTTTAGACGATACCGGTCAATTACCAGATTAAAGCAGCCGGGGATTTTTGTCAAAGACGGCGCCATGTGATAATAGTCATTTTGTGCCCACGATAGCGGCATGCTAATATAAACTATACAGATGAGCTACGCGATTATCGAAGACAGCCTGAACGGTCTGAAATCCTACCGCGCCGACCCCCGGCAAAAGCTTGACTGGAGCTCCGTGTTCGTATTACCGGAATGGATGGAAACTTGGGCGAAATCGTTCGGGGGAGGGGTGGAGATGAGGATAAGGACGGTGCGCAAGGGGGATAACGTGGCCGGGATTGCGCCGCTAATGGTGAAGAACGGCACGGCGATGCTTATCGGCGACACGGACGTGTGCGACTACCTCGACTTTATAATAACGCCCGGGACCGAGAAGGAATTTTTCAGCCTGGTACTGGACGAACTGGGGAGGGGAGGCATAAAGAAGCTCGAGCTGGCGCACGTGAGGCCGGACTCAACGGTCATGAAAAGTCTGGCGCCGCTGGCGCAGAGTAGAGGACTACAGGTAGAGACAACAAAAGAAAATGTATCGTTCGAGATGGACCTGCCCGCTTCTTTCGATGAGTACCTCACAGGACTGACCTCGAAGCAGCGGCATGAAGTGAGGCGGAAGCTACGCCGGCTGAACGAGGAAGGCACGATAGAGTACCGGTCCATCGGCGACGGCGCGGCATTGAACGCCGCCATGAACAACTTTTTCAGAATGTTCGTCGAAAGCCGGCAGGACAAAGCCAATTTCATGACCGATAAAATGGAGTCGTTCTTCAGGCGGCTCGCCGAAGTCATGGCGGGGGAGGGGCTGCTGAAGCTGGGCGTGCTCGAGCTGGATGGCAAAGCCCTCGCCGAGATAATGTGCTTCGACTATAACGGGCGTATCTATCTCTACAACAGCGGCTACGACCCGGCCTATGTCTCGTTGAGCGCAGGTCTGCTCAGCAAGGTCCTGGCGATAAAAGACAGCATCGAAAAAGGCCGGAAGAAGTTCGATTTTCTCAAAGGGGCGGAAACGTACAAGTCCCACCTGGGCGGGGTGGAAGTGCCTTTATACCGGTGCATAATAACGATATAATGCGATATAATGGAAGTAACGAGATATGGAAGATAGCAAACTGAAAATAGCCATGCTCAGCGCCCACAGCTGCCCGGTGGGTGACCTGGGCACCAAGGACACGGGCGGCATGAGCGTTTACATACGGGAGCTGTCCCGTGAACTGGGCAAGCAGGGTCACGCGGTGGACATATTCACGCGCGTGCACGACCTCAACGACCCCAGGATGGAAGAGCTGTCGGAGGGGGTAAGGCTAGTTCACCTGCGCGCGGGCAGGGAAGCCAGGATAGAGAAAAAGGACGTCTACTTTTCCCTCCCCGAATTCAGCTTCAACCTGGAAAACCTGTGGTCGGACTTCGGGCTCAGCTACGATATAGTCTTCAGCCACTACTGGATGTCCGCCCTCGTGGGGAAATACCTGCGCCAGAAACGGGGAATACCTTACGTTACCATGTACCATACCCTCGGGGCGGTCAAGAACAGCATCGGTATCGGCGAGCGCGAGCCGGAGCAACGCATAGCATCGGAAAGAGACACGATAAGGGACTGCCAGCGCATCATCGTGGCGACAGAAAAGGAAAAGCAGGACCTGGTACGGTATTATGACGCCATTCCGGGAAAAATCGGGGTGGTGCCGTGCGGGGTCAACATGGAGCTGTTCCGCCCCGCGGATAAAGCAGCTGCCAGAAAAGCCCTGGGGCTGACCGACGAAAAGGTGCTGCTGTTCGTGGGGAGAATCGACCCGCTGAAAGGCATCGAGCAGCTTGTGAAAGCCGTGCCGCTAGTCAAAGATAACGGCAACCTGCGGCTGGTGGTGGTGGGGGGCGGCGACAACAGCAGGTCGGAGCTCGAAGGATTACGCAGGCTCGCGCACGAACTCAACATACAGGACGCGGTGGTTTTCCGGGGGCTGGAGAAGCAGGCGCAGCTGCCGAGTTTCTACAGCGCCGCCGACGTGTGCGTGGTGCCGTCCTATTACGAGAGCTTCGGACTGGTGGCGCTGGAGGCGCTCGCCTGCGGCACGCCGGTAGTGGCCTCCGACGTGGGCGACCTGAAAAATATCATCCGGCAGGGAGAAACAGGCTATGTGATGCCGGACAACTCGCCCGAGAAGCTGGCGAAGGGCATTAACGCGATACTGGCCGGTCCGCGCGCCGACGAGGAAACGAGGCTGACTATCAGGGCATCAATTAGCCGCTTCGAATGGTCGGAGATAGCGGAAAAAGTGGTCGCCGAGATGCAGGCGGCGCTGGAAAAAGAGCTGAGCACAGCAGTACGGGGTTAGAGACTAATGAGTGAAGACTATTATTTGATGGTAATTTCGCCGCACCCGGACGACTGCGAGTTCGGCGTGGCGGGAACGGTGGCCAGGCTGACGAAGGAAGGCAGGCAGGTCGTTTACGTCATCTGCACCAACGGGAACAAAGGCACCAGCGACAGGAGCCTAACGCCGGAGAAGCTGGCGAGAATCCGGGAGAAAGAGCAGCGCGCCGCGGCCAGAACGCTGGGCGTGAAAAAGACCGTCTTCCTTGGATACCCCGACCAGGGGCTCGAGGACTGCCATGAGTTCCGGCGCGACCTGGTGCGGGAAATCAGACGTTACAGACCGTTCGCGGTGGCGACGTCCGACCCCTACCGCAAATACATGTGGCACCGCGACCACCGTATCACCGGCATCGTGGCGGCGGACGCCGTTTTTCCTTATGCCAGGGACCATCTGGCCTACCCGGAACTGCTGGAAGAGGGGCTGGAGCCCCACAAGGTGCGGGAGATGTGGTTCTGGGGGACGGAAGACCCCAACCTGCGGCAGGACATCACGGATACTTTCGAGACGAAGCTGGCCGCTCTCGCCTGCCACAAAAGCCAGGTGGGGGACGTGCCGCCGGAGATGCGGGAGCGGATGAAGGACTTCGCCAGGATGAACGCCAAAGGGGAGAAATTCGAGTTTGCCGAGGCGTTCCACCGGGTGGAAATGAGATATTGAGGTAAATTATAATAACCAAGATACAAGAACCAAAAACGCCGGAAATCAAGCGTTCAATCCGTACATCAGCCGTTTATAGATCAATATTTTAGAATTTGTATTGGAATTTGTATCTTGTATCTTGTATCTTGAAATTTACCCCTCTCCCCACACCACGTCCCCGTATAAATCGGCGGGGTGGGGGCGGGAGCTAAAGGCGGCGTATTCCCGCTTTGCCTGTTTGACGGTCGTGCCGTCGCCGTGACCGGGGAGTATCAATGTATCATCCGGCAGTTTGAAAATTTTCCCCGTGATTGTCTCAATTATCTGACGGAAGTCATCCGGGGAATTCGTATGGCCGGGACCGCCCGGGAAAATTGTATCTCCGGCGAACAGGTATTTACCGCACCTGAAACAGAGACTGCCCGGCGTGTGGCCCGGCGTGTAAATCACGTCTATCCTGAGATTACCCAGAGAAAGACTATCGCCGTCATTGAGGTATATCTCAGGGGGTGTCCTCAGCTCGTAAGAGCTCGCTTCATGGGTCGCCAGCGGCACCTTGAGTCGCGACCGGAGCGAAACGATGACGCCGGTGTGGTCGAAGTGGTCGTGAGTAAGCAGGATGTACTCCGGCTGAGTGCCGCTTAAAGCGTTAATGATACGGGAGGCCTGGGCCGGGGCGTCGACCACCAGGCTTTTACCCGTCCTGCGGCAGACCAGAACGTAAGCGTTGGTCTCATAACGCCCGAGCGTCAGCTTCTCGATGCGGACGGCACCATCAAAGTCGGCATTCATAACGACCCTTTTTTGCCCATTGATGTGAATTAGGCTATATTAAGTATATCATTCAAAAGGCGATGAAAGAAACGGCTGCCAGACTCATTACCAATATTATAAATCCGTTCCTGGTGAGCTTTGCCGTCATTGTACCGCTCGCTTTCGAGGGCGCGGATAGCACCGGCGCGGCCCTGAAATGGGCGGGCATCGCACTGGCTTTCAGCGTCCTGCCGGTGCTGGCGACAGTCCTGTGCCTGGTGCGGCGGAAAATGCTGGACGGAGTCTTCGCCAACCCGCGCCGGCAGAGGACGATTGTCTACATCGTCGCCTGCGTGCTGGCGGGAGCGGGCTACGGACTGCTCTGGTACCTGGGGGCGCCGGTAGCTCTCGTAGCTACTTTCGCCGCCGGACTGGCGTCGATAGCGATATTCATGGCGGTGAACCTGCTCTGGAAGATAAGCCTGCACACGGCGTTCATAGCCGGCGGGGTGACGATACTGGTTGTTGTCTACGGGGCGATGGCGGCCTGGACGGTGCTGCTGCTTTTCCCGGTAGCCTGGGCGAGAGCGGTGTTAAAGCAGCATACGCCGGCACAGACGGTGGCGGGGGCGGCGCTGGCGGTGGCGATAGTGCTGGCAGTATTCCGGGGATACGGGGTGTGGGCTTGAGGGGGTGAAAATGAAGAATATCAATAAGGCATTAGCGGTTATCCTGGCGCTGCTGGCGCTCGCCGGGGGAATTGCGGGCTGCCGGGGCGCGGAAAGCACTACTGCGGCGGGCCCGAAAACCAGGGCGTTTATCTGGGAGGTAACGTCGAACACGACATCGGTATACCTGATGGGCTCGATACACGTCGCCAGGCAGGACATCTACCCGCTGGACGATACCATCGAAGACGCCTTCGATGCCGCGGACTATCTGGTCGTTGAGCTGAACCCTGAAGAGACTAATGTACTGTACACCTCTTTGCTCGTCGCCAAATACGGGAGCTATCCGGAAGGGGAGAGCCTCAAAGATAGTATCAGCAAAGGGCTTTATGAATCTTATAAATATAAAGTGGGAGACAGTTCTCGTTACCTGGAGCAGTACCGACCATGGGTGTATCTAATCTCAAGACCGCAGATTTTCTTGGCAAGCACAGACACAGAGTATGAAATAGAATACGGAATAGACATATACTTTATCGAAAAGGCCGCAAAAAAGCACAAAGAGATAATCGAACTAGAGACGATAGAATACCAGATAACCCAGTTAAGTTCTATACCGGATGAGGCGGTAGTGAGGTCCGTATTGGCTGACGCCGACGAGAGCTCGGAGGCAGAGCTAGATGCTTTATTCGATGCCTGGCTGGAGGGCAACACCATGGAATTGAGGAAACTGCTTTTCAGTTTGCTCCAGAAAGACCCAAAGATAGGGCCGATGTATGAAAAACTCTATTTTGAGCGCAACCTGAAAATGGCGGAGAAAATAGAAGAGTTCCTGGCCGGCAGCGATGTGTATTTTATCGTGGTAGGGGCAGCGCACCTGGTGGGCGAAAGAGGGCTGGTGAACCTGATGGAGCAGAGCGGCTACCGGGTGGAACAGCTTTATAATAGCGACTGACTTTAGCTTTCCGGCCCCTCTTCTTCGTTCATGCCGCCGACGATGTCACCGTCCGCCGAACCTCCGCCTTCCTCCTGCAAAACGGCGTCAAGCTGCTCTTTGAGCCGGGCGGCGCGCGGGTAGCCGATATGCAGTTTACGCTGTAGAAAAGACGTTGAAACATCGCTGTATTGTCTCGCCAGCTCTTTAGCCTGCTCGAGAAGTGGGTCGCGGGGGTGCCCGCCGATAGTGCCGGCCGGAGCCGTGGCGACCAGGGTCTCCATCCTGAGCCTGTCCGGCTCTTCCTGGCGCTGGCTCCCCCAGAAATAAACAAGGCGGTCGATTTCCGTATCGGAGAGGAAGCAGCCCTGAAGGCGCTTGGGCTTGGCGGCCTCGGTGGGCATGTAGAGCATATCGCCGCGGCCGAGGAGCTTCTCGGCGCCGGCGCCGTCGAGGATGGTGCGGGAGTCCACCTGCGAGGTGACGGCGAAGCTGATGCGGGTGGGGAAGTTGGCTTTAATGAGGCCGGTCACGACGTCCACCGAGGGGCGCTGCGTGGCGACGACAAGGTGAATGCCCGTGGCGCGGGAAAGCTGGGCCAGACGGCACAGGCTGCTCTCGACCTCGTCAAAGCCGGCCATCATGAGGTCGGCAAGCTCATCGACAATCAATACGAGATAGGGCAGCTTCTCCGTGCCCTGCTTGCCCTTGTTATACTGCTCGATATGGCGCGCCCCGGCGGCGGCCAGCTTCTTGTAGCGCTGGTCCATCTCGGCCAGGAGCCAGCGCAGGGCGTCGATAGCCCTGGTGGTATCGACGATAACGGGGGTGGCGAGGTGGGGTAAACTATTGTACTGCGTCAGCTCCACGCGCTTGGGGTCGATGAGTATGAACCGGACATCGTTGGGCGTGTTGTACATCAAAAGGCAGCAGATAATCGTGTTAAGACAGACGGTCTTGCCGCTGCCGGTGGCCCCGGCGATAAGCAGGTGGGGCATCTTGGTGAGGTCGCCGGCTATCGACTCGCCGCCGGCGCCCTTGCCCAGCGCCAGCGCCATGTGGGTCTTGGCGACGAGTTTCTGGAAAGCGCTGGTCTCCACCACGCCGCGCAGGCTGACGAGGTCTGAGGTAGTATTGGGCACCTCAACGCCGACAAAGGTTTTGCCGGGCACGGGGGCTTCAATGCGGATGGTGGGGGCGGCTAAAGCCAGAGCGAGGTCGTTGGCAAGGGAGTTGATACGCTCCACCTTGACCCTGGTCTTGGATACCTCCTCCATTCTCACCTCGACGTTGCCGTCGCTGTCTTTCTCCTTGATTTCTCTATATTTCCTGTCCCAGCCGGGCTCCACGCCGAACTGGGTAACGGTGGGACCGGCGTTGATCTGGACGACCTTCGCCTCGACGCCGTAGCTCGCCAGCGTCTCCTCGATAAGGTTGGCGCGCTGGATATTATCCGCATGGCTGAACTGAACCTCCGGCGAAGTGTCCAGGATATCGACGGGGGGCAGGTGCCATCCGTCCACCTCGACGAGATTGGCGGACTGGCCGTACTTCTTCCAGACGTCCTCGGCGACTTGCCTCAAGCCGGGCCGGGCCGGGGCTGTTTCGGGCCCTGGAGTAGTATCGACGGCATGGGCGTTATCGGCGGTGCGGGCGGCGGCATTTTTGAGGGCTTCCGCCTTTGCCGCCAGCTCTTCCAGCTTCTTACGCGAACCGGATACCTCGGGCGGCACGAGCGGCGTGGACATGATGGAGGGGAGGGGAGGTTTTTCGTCGACCGGCGGCCTGCCGCGGATGATGCGCGATACCGTGGTGGGACGTTCCGCGGGCCTGGCGGGCGCGCGTAACGCGCGGATATTATCGAATACCCAGTAAAAGGCGGATTTTACTGCGCGGAAGCTCTGTTTCGGCGCGACGAGGACAATACCGATGACCATCAGGGCGAGGATACGCAGCGCGTATATAAAGTTGTAATTCGGATAGTTAACGATTTCGTGGCCGAAGCTGCCTCCAGGCCCTCTGGGGAACGAATCGCCCGGGGCGTTAAAAGAGCCGAGGATACCCCACACCGCCAGGAGGAAAGCTATTCCGCCCAGCCAGCGGTTCCAGTGCCGGACGAGACTACCGAGCTGGCGGCGCCATACCAGAGTAATCAGCGTGATGACCGCGCCCAGCAGAAAGACAACCCCCCAGCCGAAAAGCTCCCGGAGGTCAGCGAAAAAGACGCTCAGGCTATCGCGGAATACCGCCAACAAAACAAAAACGATAATGAGGAAAATAATGTTACGCACCGGACGTGAGAAAAGGAAGCGGAAAAAACCGCCGCCCGACGCGGAACGACCGGCGGGCTTTTCTCTGGTGCGGGGTACGCTCTTTTTAGGCGCTTTTTTCTTTGCCATACTATACTTTTACCATAAACGGCAGAATCATGGGGCGGCGCTTGGTCTTATCGTAGTAGAACTTTTCCAGCGCGTCTCTGACCTTGTTGTTGACGGAGCTCCACTCGGCGACGCGGCCGCCGTGGTGGTCGAGCGTCTTTGAAAGGAGCTCGCGGCTCTCTTCCATCATATCACCGAACTCACGAGTATCGACAAAACCCCGCGTCACGATGTCCGGCCGGCCGACTAGCTTGCCGGTCTGCCGGTTGACGGCGATAATCACCACGACGATACCGTCGCGGGAAAGCATGCGGCGCGTGCGCAGGACGACCCCGCCAACATCCCCCACGCTGAGGCCGTCGACATAAACATGACCGGTGTTCACCTTGCCGTTGACGCGGGCACTGTTCGAGCTGAGCTCGAGGACGTCGCCGTCCTCAAGGATGAAGATATTGCTCTTCGGCATCCCCACCGATTCGGCGAGCTGGGCGTGGAGTGTCAGGTGGCGGTACTCGCCGTGGATCGGAGCGAAGAATTTAGGCTTGACCAGGCTAAGAAGCAGCTTCAGCTCTTCCTGGGAGCCGTGCCCGTGGACGTGCACCTGGCTGGTCTTGTCGTAAAGCACCCGGGCGCCCTGCTTGAAAAGGCTGTCGACGGTGCGGTTGACCAGCGACTCGTTGCCCGGAACGGGTGTGGCGGAGAGGACGATAGTATCACCCTTCTGGATATGCACATGGCGGTGGTCGCGGTTAGCCATGCGCACCAGGGCCGATGTCGGTTCTCCCTGGCTGCCAGTGGTCACCAGGACTATTTTATTCGGCGGGAGCCCCTTGACCTCATCGATGCGGCCGAGCACGCCGTTGGGGGCTTTCAGATAGCCGAGCTCCAGCGAGATATTGACCGTATCCGTCATCGAGCGGCCCACGATAAAGACGCGCCGCCCGTGCTTGACGGCGGCGTCGATGACCTGCTGGACGCGCGAAATGAGCGAGGAAAAGGTGGTAACGATTACCCTCCCCGGGGCGGTGGTGATTACCTGCTCCAGAGATTCGCCGACCACTTTCTCCGAGGGCGTATAGCCGGGCAGCTCGGCGTAGGTGGAATCGGAGAGCAGGAGCAGCACTCCCTGAGCCCCCAGCTGCGCCAGGCGGGAGAGGTCGGTAGGCCTGCCGGTAACGGGTGTATGGTCGATTTTGAAGTCGCCGCTGTGGATGACGATACCCTCCGGGGTGCGGATGATAATGCCGGCGGCGTCCGGGATGCTGTGGCAGACGGGGAAAAGCTCCACCCTGAAGCAGCCCAGGACAACCTCCTTACCGTAGTCCAATATTTTAAGATTAACGCCCTCGCGGGTCCTTCGCTCCTTAAGCTTAACGCGGATGAGGCCGTTGGTAAGTTTGGTGGAATACACGGGCACGTTATCGAGCTGGGGGAGCACATAGGGCAGGGCGCCGATATGGTCTTCATGGCCGTGGGTGATGACGATGCCCCTGACCATATTTTTCCTTTCGACGACGTAGGAGAGGTCGGGAATAACGAGGTCGATTCCGAGCATGTCTTCTTCAGGGAACATCAGGCCGGCGTCGATGATGATGATGTCGTTCTCGTACTC